>CAYHWW010000126.1:0-9942 GCA_964360145.1 uncultured Oligoflexia bacterium
GATCATCCCCGCGGTGGAGCGGGCCCTGGCGCCCCTGGGGCCCGAGCCCTTTGCCGCCGTGGCTCGGTACGACGGCGAGCGTCTTTGGCCTGGGTTTTACTATCGCTTTCACAAAGAGGGCCACCTCATGGCCTGGGTAGCGGTCTTAAAAAAACTTCGCCAACGCCATGGTTCTTTGGAGGCGGTATTTGCGCCGGACGGTCCTGGGGATCGCCTCATTGAGCGGAGTCTGAATGGGGCGGCCTCCCGTATTCAGGCTGTGGTGGATGATCTCTCAGTGGCACCTGAGTTGCGCCGCGGGCTGAGGTTCTTGGTCAATAGTCCTGAGTCAGGCAGTGCCTGTAAGAGGCTCCTCATGTTTTTACGCTGGATGGTGCGGCGGGACGCCGTGGACCTGGGGTTGTGGTCTGTATTGAAACCCGCCGACTTGGTCATTCCCCTGGATACCCACGTGGCGCGCCTCGCTTATTATCTGCGCCTGCGCAGTTCGCCGGAGAGCCGGGCTCCGCACTGGAAAATGGCCCTCGAAGTGACCGACGGGCTGCGCAAGGTGGATGCCTCGGACCCCGTGCGTTTTGATTTCGCCCTGTCCCGGCTCGGTATTTTATCTCTGTGCGTGAAGCGCTACGAGCGCTCCATTTGCGAGAGCTGCGATCTGAAGCCTGCTTGCCGATACTCAAAAAATCGCATAGAAAATAAGTAAGGACCTGTCCATGAATAAATTAGACATTTGGCGCTCAGCTTTCGAACAGAGTTGGCTGCCACGGAAGGAGCCAAACCGGAAGAATAGCAGCGCTATTCTGAGGATTTTGCGACTGAGTAGCAGTCAAATATGGAAGAAAGATGGGATGCCAAATGTCTAATTTATTCATGGACAGGTCCTAATGAAAAACGTGCTCATCACGGGTGGCGCAGGCTTCCTGGGCTCCCATCTGGTGGATCGCTTTCTGAAGGATGGCCATCAGGTCTGGGCCGTGGACAATTTTCTCACCGGTTCGCCCCGGAACATTGAGCATCTGAAGGGCGAAAAACGTTTCCACTTCGTGGAGGCGGACGTGGCGGAGCCTTTTGCCGACAAGCTCGGCGGCATCCGCTTCGATTTCGTCATGCACTTCGCTTGCCCGGCGAGCCCCGTGGATTTCATCACATTGCCGCTGGAGATCCTGCGTGTGGACTCCATCGGCACCTTCCATGCTCTCGACATCGCCAAAGAACACAAGGCGCGTTTCATCATTGCGAGCACTTCGGAAGTCTACGGCGACCCCTTGGTGCACCCTCAGACCGAGGACTACTGGGGCAACGTGAACCCCATCGGCATCCGCTCCTGTTACGATGAAGTGAAGCGCTTCAGCGAAGCGGCGGCCATGGCTTATCACCGCAAGCATGGCGTCAACACGGGCATCGTGCGCATTTTCAATACCTATGGCCCCCGCATGCGCCTCGATGACGGCCGCGTGGTGCCCAATTTCTGTGGCCAAGCTTTGCGTGGTGAAAGTCTCACGGTCTACGGCGACGGCTCCCAGACGCGTTCCTTTTGCTATGTCTCTGATTTGATCGACGGTATTTATCGCCTGGCCCAAAGCGCCGAGCACATGCCCGTGAACATCGGCAACCCCGATGAGTACACCATCGCCAAGTTCGCTGAAGAAGTATTGAAGGCTGTTCCTGCATCTCAAAGCCGCATCACCAGTCAGCCGCTGCCCCAGGTGGATGACCCCAAGCAGCGCCGCCCCGTCATAGACCGCGCACGCAAAATTCTGGGGTGGGAGCCTCGGGTGAACCTCCAGGATGGGCTGCGGGAAACCCTGGATTACTTCCGCACATGTCTTTGAATATCGCAGATCCGCGATTGGCGCGGCTGCGGGGCCTGAAGATCGCCCTCGTCCACGAATGGCTCGTGAGCCAGCGGGGGGGCGAGAACGTGCTCGATGCATTGTGCGAGATGTTCCCCCAGGCCGGTGTGCATGTTTTGCTCCACAAGCCAGGGGTTTGCACCCCTCGCATTGAGGCGGCCCATCCCCAGACCTCCCTGCTTCAGAAGGTGCCGGGCATCGAGAAGAGCTATCAGTATTTTCTGGCTGTGATGCCGCTCGCCGTGCGCACGTTGAGCTTGGGCGATGTGGACCTTGTCATCAGCTCCTCCCACTGCGTGGCCAAGGGCGTGTCCGTGCCCGCGGGCGCCGTGCATGTGAGCTATATCCACGCGCCCATGCGTTACATGTGGGATCGCTTTGATGAATATTTCAACGGGGCGCGTTCAGGGCTTTTGACCCGCACCGCGGCGCGGGTCTGTCGGCCCTATTTGCAGGCCTGGGATAAGTGGAGTGCCAAGGGGCCGCTGAAGTTAGTGGCCAACTCTCGTTTCATCGCGGGACGAATTCGGGAGATCTATGGTCGCGATGCGGAGGTGGTTCATCCATTCTGCGAGTTGGATCGCTTTCGTACGGCCTATGAGCGGCGCCTACAGAAGCCACCGGGCACCGCCGCGCCGTACCTGATGGTGACGGCGTTGGTGCCCTACAAACGAGTGGATCGTGCGCTGGAAGCTTTTCGCGGGTTGGATCGAGATCTCTGGATCGTGGGCGATGGCGCCGATCGGGAGCGTCTGGAAAGATCAGCGGGTCCCCGCGTGAAATTCCTCGGCCCCGTGCCCAATGAAGAGCTCGTGGCCCTTTACGCCCAAGCCCGGGCATTGATTTTCCCCGGCATCGAAGACTTCGGCATCGTGCCCGTGGAAGCCATGGCCTCAGGTCTTCCCGTCATCGCCTTCGGCGAGGGTGGGGTTTTGGACACCGTAGTGGATGGCATCACCGGTGTGCTCTACAAAGGTGGCGCGGTTTCAGATCTCGCTGCGGCGGTGAAGCGCTTCGAGAACACTGTCATCGCCCCCGGCGCCTGCCATGACCGCGCCGCGCAGTTCTCCCGGGACCATTTCCAAGAGCAGATGCTGCGGGTTTTGGATGGGGTTTTGGGAAGGTAAGCAGGCCGACGTGGGATTATTTCTATGCTGGTAATAAAAGTTCTAAGGTCGCAAACTGCGACCTCATGGAGTTAGAATGTTCTATAATTTCATGTTGTTACAATCTTGAGGTCACAAACTGTGACCTCAAGATTGAGATCAAGTGACCATTCTTATTGGTCTCGAAATTGCTCAGCTGTGATTCATGGCAAAGTTATCATTGCAGATTGTAAGTCAGCGCATTCACTTCATACGCGGTGATCGAGTGATGCTCGATTTTGATTTAGCCAAGCTTTACGGAGTTCCCACGAAAGTACTCAAGCAGTCTGTGAAGCGGAATTTAAACCGTTTTCCCGAGGACTTTATGTTCGAGCTCACTATGCCAGAAGCCACGAGCGCACGCTCCGGCACTACTCATCCTTCTGATGAATGGGGTGGTTCCCGCTATCTCCCCTACGCCTTCACCGAACAAGGCGTAGCCATGCTCTCCAGTATCTTGAAAAGCGAACGCGCTATTGAGGTCAACATCGAAATCATGCGTGCCTTCGTTCGCATGAAGCGCATCCTGACAGAGCACAAGGACCTCGCGGCAAAACTCGCCGGTCTCGAAAAGAAATACGACGCCCAGTTTCGCGTGGTCTTCGACGCCATACGAAAACTCATGGAGCCCATGCCCGCGCCCACAAAGCGTCGCAGGATCGGGCTTCACCGTTGATTTAGATGCCTACTAGAACCGAGTCATGTTCACAAAGGAACGATAGCGTTCTTCGATCATGCCGGGGGTCACGCGCATGAGGTTGGTGAAGCCAAAGTCTTCCACAGTGAAGCTCGCCATGACACAGCCGTGGATGACCGCTTCGCGGAGCGCGGCTTCGTGGCGACCCAGGTCGGAGTCCACACCTTGCTTCGCGAGGTAGCCCATGAGGCCGCCAGCGAAGGTGTCGCCGGCGCCGGTGGGGTCTTTCACCGTGCGCAGGGGCAGGGCGGGGGCGGAGAACACGCCGTTGGGGGAGAAGAGGAGGGCGCCGTACTCGCCGCGCTTGATGACCACCACTTTGGGGCCCAGCTTGCGGATGGCTTCCGCCGCTTCCACCACGTTGTCTTTTTCAGACAGCATGTAAGCTTCACCTTCGTTGATGGTGAGCATGTCCACGATCTTCAACGTCTCCATCAATTCTTTGTTCTTACCGGTGATCCAGAAATTCATGGTGTCGCAGGCAACAAAGCGGGGTTTCCGGGTCTGTTTGTAAACAGAGAGTTGCAGCTCCGGCATGATGTTCGCTAAAAAGAGATAGGGCGTGTCTTTGTAGCTCTCAGGTAGCTTGGGGTCGAAGTGTTCGAACACATTCAAGAACGTGGAGAGGGTCTTCGCTTCGTTCAAGTCCTTGCCGTACTCGCCCACCCAGTGGAAGGTCTGGCCCTTGGCGGTTTCGATGCCAGCTAGATCGATCTTGCGCTTCTCAAGCTCCTTGAAATGTTCTTTAGGGAAGTCTTCCCCCACGATGCCCACCAGGCGCACATCGGTGAAGTAACTTGCGGAGAGAGAGAAGTAGTTGCCGGAGCCGCCGAGGATTTTGTCCACTTTGCCCGAGGGGGTCTTGATGGAATCGAAGGCGATGGAGCCCACGGCGAGGACGGTACGGGACGCTTGGTGTTTGTTTTCTACGATAGGCATGTGCATTCGGTATACCCGCAGCTTTTCTGCTCGGGCAACTGATTTTACCGGGTGCTGACGTGGGTATGCCCGGGGTCCCGCGTGAGCAGCACCGCCGCCGTGGCCGCGGCACCCGCCCCCAAGACTCCAATCACCACCCAGGGCCACCAGGACTTTTCTCCCTTGGCTGAAGTGCCGTGCCCAGGGCGTGTCTGGGGCATGGAGGCCTCTTTCGCCGCGGTCTCAGTGGGAGCCAGTGCCGCCAGTCCTGTTTCCCTCATCCGCTTCTGCAGGGGCACCCAGTCCGCCGCATCAAAGCTCTGGGCCATTCGTTGGTAGCGTAGTGTGTGGCTTTCGCCGCCGTCGTTTTTGAGGACAATTCGCTCTTCGCCGCCATCGCAGCTGAGTTCAAAATGGTCTTCATCCGTCGACTGGGAGCCGGGGCCATCCAAAATAATGCGGCTATGGGGGATGATTTCCCGATATTCGCTGAGAAACCTCTCCACAAGCTCCGTGCAGGGGCCGGTTTGCTTCCCTTGGTGGACGGAGAGAGTGATGGTGCTGGCTTGCAGGCTCATGGGGAGCAACAACGCGGCGGCCACGGTTTTTTTACCAATCATGGTTTGATTCCTTTCCCGGTAGTGATCCAGGGCTGACGAAGAAAATGTCCCAGGTCAGCGGTGCTGAAAAGCAGGGACTGACTCAAGGCGCTCCACGCAAAAGCCACGAAGGCCAGGACGATGAGGCTCTCAACCAGGGCTTGGCCCCGCTGCTGGTTCCACGGATGCGCAGAGTGGCGCTGTAGGGTTCTCCCGACAGCTCCTCCCTTTGAGCGCTCGCGCACTGTCCCCCGGTCCAGGGGCCCTGCCTGGAGCGCAGCACCACTACTGATTCCGTTGGCGAGCGCGTCCAGGCCAGGGGCGCAGGCAGTGCCGCCACCGCTGAGGCCGTCGTGGGTCGGCGCTCCATGAGCGCGGAAAGGGCCCGTGGTGTACCCCGGGGCTTCCCGCACAGGGAGGGCCCTAGGACCACCCAGGCCTGGTCTGCCTGCAAGAGCCTGTTTTGTGCCCACTCGATCGCTTGTGCGGCGGCCTTCATGACCTCGTAGGTTGTCTTTGCCACGGCCCCGGCGCCTGGCACTGCCATCAGGGCTTTCGCCGCCGCCGCAGTGGGTGCCAGCTCTTTCAACCGTTGGTTGAGGGTGGAAAGAGTACTTAATCGTCCGCAGCGCTCGGATAATACGAGGTGCCAGCAGCGATCCGCCTTTCGTTGGGCATGGAGGTTTTTCAGGCCCAGTTGCTGTAACCGCAACGTTGCAGCGAGCAAGAGGATCACCGGAAGCCAGAGAAGAAGGAGGAAAACAGCGATGCTGCCCTTCTCTGTGGGATGCGTAACTCCTGCATCCCGTGCTCTTGAGCCCAGCGTGCCCGCCCCGTGGCTCGCCATGGGTTTGGCGGGCTGACGACTCCCTTGGGAACAAGTCCGGCCAGCCCTTCCCGCGCCTGCTGAACCGCCAACAATCGGGCCCCCGTGGCCATGAAGGCGTGGCAGGAAAACTGCCACGCCCAAGTCCAGGCACAGAGAATAATGCCAGCGACCACAACCCATTCGATGACCCCCTGCCCACGTTCACCGCGACCACGGGAAGCGCGGCAGGCTGGGGGCGTTGGTGCCTGGGGTGCGCTCATCGGCGTCTCCTTCTTCTCGGTCTGTCGCCCCGCGACTGGGGGCGGGGCCCGCCTTCATGGCGCTGTCGAAGCTCTTGGTGACTCGGCCCACCTGGAATTTCACCCGGCTGCCCAAGGTCTTCATGGTGCCGATGCAAACAATGGCTACTAATGCGGTCAATGCGATGTACTCCAGCAGGCCTTGGCCTTGGAGTCGTTTTCTGGAACTGGTCATGTTTCAATACCTCCGCCTCGCCGCATTGCAATGCCCTTGCCAACGGCATTGACTTGATTTGGCCCATCCCGTAGCGTGAACAGACGAGGATACTTCCGTGACTCAGCTCAGGCACGATCTGCTCGTCTTCAGTAAAAAAGAGATCATGCTCGTCTTCATTCTCTTGGTGTTGATCGCGCTGCTTTCGTTCACCCTGGGGTTGCGCATGGGCCAGCAGCTCGCCCATATTTCGCTGCCCGGGGGGACAAGCCCTGGCGCTGTCACCGCGGAACCCCCCCTCCACGAGGCTCCGGCACCGGTCACAGCCCCAGAGGGCGATGAGCATGGCGCCGTGGCGGCTCCTGCCCCCACCGGCAACGCCCCGTCAGCCACCAGTGTGGCCGATGCCCAGTTGAAGCAAGAGTTGGCGGAAGAGAAGGTTTCTCCCGTGCGTAAAGTACAGACGTTACTGCCTGGCGAAAAAACTGGGGATAAGCCCGCGCCGGGTTCCTATACGCTGCAAGTGGGGGCTTTTAAAACCGTCGCCGAGGCTTCAGAGCGTGTGGCGGCACTCCGCCGCAAGGGCGTGAGTGATGCCCATTACTTCGCAGCCCAGGTGCAGGATAAAGGCACATGGTATCGGGTGGGCATTGGTTCCTACGCAAGCAAGCAGCAGGCAGAGGCCGCCGGTAAGAGCTTGCGGGCCAGCTCAACGAATACTGGCCCCTTCATCGTCCAAAGGATCGAGTGATGAAGGCCCCCATCCGCAAGGTAGAGAAGCCCTGGGGCTACGAGCTCATTTGGGCCCAGACCGGTGATTATGTGGGCAAAATGCTGCATATCAAGGCGGGGCACCAGCTGTCTCTGCAGTACCATCGGGTGAAAGAAGAGACGATTTACGTGGCGCGAGGCCGCATGAAGTTTCTCTATGCCGACACCCCGGAGGGGCTGTTGCAGGAAGTTTTACTTGGGCCCGGAGAGGCGCACCATATCCCCACTCGGGCCAAGCACCGCATGGTGGCCGTGGAAGATTGCGACGTCTTTGAAGTGTCCACGCCCCATCTCGACGATGTGGTGCGTATCGAGGATAGCTATGGGCGAACTGGGGTTTGAAGGCGCCGATGGCGAGGTGCTCATCATCGCCGGGGGCAGTGGCACTCGTTTCTGGCCCAAAAGCCGCCATGGCAAACCCAAGCAGTTGCTTGCCATCTGGGATGACAAGACCCTGCTTGAGCACACGGTGGAACGTTTCATTCCTTGGAACAAGGCGCGGCTCACCGTTGTGACCACGGCCCCTCTGGTGGAGCCGTCTCGGGAGACGTTAGGCGGGGTTTTAAAAACCGGTGCCGTGCACTTCATTGCTGAGCCCGAAGGCCGCAATACGGCGCCCTGCATCTTGCTCGGTGTGCTTGATGTGCAGCGCAGGAATCCCAAGAGCGTGGTTTGCGTGGTGCCCGCTGACCACTACATCCGCGATGAACAGGCATTCCGGGACAGTCTCGCCCATGCCGTGGAAAAGGCCCGCACATTCGAGGGCATTATCACCCTTGGCATCCGCCCTGACCGGCCTGAAACCGCTTATGGTTACATCGAGATGGGTGGGGCGGAAAGCGGCGGCTTTCATGCCGTCAGCCAGTTTATTGAGAAGCCTGAGCTCCGCGTGGCTCTCAACTACCTGAAGTCGGGGCGCTATCTTTGGAACGCGGGTATTTTCGTGTTCCGCGCCGAGGTGGGGCTCCGGGCTTTTGAGTCATGCATGCCCCGGCTTTACGCTTTATTCAGTGACAGCGCCGCCAGCGTGGCGGACAAGTACGCCCGCCTCCACGCCGACGATGCCATCAGCATCGACTTCGGCGTCATGGAGGACGCACAGAAAAAGGGGATCCCCATCTCCGTGCTTCCCGTGGAGTACGGTTGGAGTGATCTGGGCTCTTTCACCGCATTGGAAGAAATTGATAAGGCGGTGTACGGCACCGTGGTTTCCCACAACTCCGCCTCCAACATCGTGCAATGCGATGAGGGCATGGTGGCCCTCATGGGCGTCAATGATCTCGTGGTCATCAAGGACCGCGATGTGGTGCTGGTCACCACCAAAGACCGCTGCCAGGAGCTGAAATTCCTCGTGGAGCGTGTACGCAAGGATCATCCGCGGTTCTCTTGAGGGTCTGTCCATGTTCTTGAACGTGCTTCTGATCGTCTATGCATGCCTCGCGGCGATGAACACCATTTTCATGGTGGCTCTGCATTTCCTGCACGACAGAAAAGGGTACTACAAGGTGGCGGCGGGTATCTGGGCCGGTACCTTCATCGCTTTCGCGGCGGATGGGTTCATCGCCGAGCGGTTTAACGGCGTTCATCACATCTTTGGCATCCCTTTGATCAGCATCGCCACCTACAGCTACGCCAAGCTCACTTCTGACATTTACGAAATAGACGTGCCTTTTCGCCTCCTCGCCAAGTTTTCCGTGGCGACATGGGTGATCGGCGCTTTTTTTCATTTTGCTTTAGGCGCGAGCTTCATGATCTCGAGCTTCATCATTTGCGTGGGCATGATGGCTCCGACGCTTTGGGCTGCCTGCGTCTTGTTTCGGTCGGGGCGCAGCCTCAACATCATGGACCGGCTCTACTGCAGCGTCATGGTCGCCCAGGGGCTGCACTTGCTGGACTACCCCTTTCTCAGGAATATCGAAGGTGCCGCGGTCTTCGGCTTCTCCTTCGGGCTGTTCCTCATTTACTTCGCGTCGATGCTCATCCCCGTCATCATCAGCCACCGCATCAGCACTGACCTCAGCGAGGGTCTTGCCGCCACCAAGTCGGAGTTCTTGGCGAACATATCCCACGAGTTGCGGACGCCGATGCACGGCATTTTGAGCTATGCGCGATTCGGGCAGCAGAAGATCGAGAGCGCGCCGAAGGAAAAGCTGAAATCCTACTTCGACGAGATCTACGAAAGCGGGTTAAGGCTGATGAGGCTGCTCAATGACCTGCTTGATCTTTCGAAACTCGAGGCGGGCAAGGTGGTTTACGCCATGCAGGAGCGCGACCTCGTGGAGATCGTCGCCGTCATCAAATCCGAGATGCAGGCTTTCGCCACGGAGAAAGGGCTCTCCATCGAGGTGAAGCATGAAGCCCAAGCCGTCCTTGTGGCCTGCGATCAAGACCGGATCATGCAGGTGCTCCGAAATCTCGTGAGCAATGCCATTAAGTTCTCCACCGGCGGCGCTCCGGTGCGCATGGAGTTGTCCACGGTGGAACAGGGCATTCAGTGTGTCGTCAGCAATAAGGGCGTGGGCATCCCGCAGGACGAACTCGAGAAGGTGTTCGATAAATTCGTGCAAAGCAGCAAGACTAAGAGCGGCGCCGGCGGCACCGGCCTGGGCCTCGCCATCTGCAAAGAGATCGTGGAACAGCACCACGGCAAAATCTGGGCGGAAAGCGACCCCGGCGG
>CAYHWW010000127.1:0-9869 GCA_964360145.1 uncultured Oligoflexia bacterium
AGTGGAGTTAGCGCTGAGCGTGCTGCGCGCAGGGCTCAGGCCGTAGTGGCTTGAGTACGCGAGGTTTATTGATTGAGGTCAATTTAGGTTGCCCAAGAGATATATTTTCTGACGCCGGAAAATCGATTGAACATAATACATTGCAATGCTAGGTATCTTGTATGGCTGCTGCAACGGACAATTGGAAAACACAAATCCGTAAGGGCTACCTCGAGCTGTGCATCCTCCAGCTCATCAAGCATCAGGGCAAGGTTTACGGGTTTGATCTGCTCGAGCAGCTCTCCGCGGTGTCACTCGAAGTGAAAGAAGGAACGCTCTATCCGCTGTTGAATAGAATGAGCGCCGACGGTCTGCTGGCGGCGACGTGGGACACAGAAAATCTCAAAGGCCATCCACGAAAGTTTTATTCACTGACTAAAGATGGTTCGCGGTTCCTGGAAGAGATGGGCCAAGCGTTTATGCAGATGGTGGCTATTTATCAAAAATTAGGAAAACCAAAGAAGGGGGGCTCGCTATGACAAGCGATCCAAGACTTGAAAGCTATTTGACTTCACTCGAACAGGTGCTCAGACCGTTTCCGGTAAGCGACCGAGCAGAAATCGTGACCGAAATTAAGAGTCACGTCCTTTCAGCACTCGAGCGCGATCCGCAGACAAGGCTTGACACGGTGCTTGCCGCGCTGGGTGAGCCCGAGACCGTCGCTAATCGCTATCTCATTGAGCGCGGGCTCAAGCCGACGAAACCGCCCATCAGCCCTGTGGTTAAATGGGTGGTCATCGGCTTCCTGGGAACTTTTGCCATGATCCTGATTTTCGCTGGGATCATCGTTACGAGATTCACGCCGCTTCTTCATGTTGATGACTTAAAGGATAAAGTTTCTCTTTTTGGCGGTCTGATCGAAGTAGATGGTGAGGACGGTAGGGTTTTAATCAGCGGCTCATTTGGAGATGGGTGGCACGGCGCAAAAAATTCCTTCGAGGGATCAGTGCCCGTCACTAAAGGGCAAAGCATCTCCATTAAATTCGGGAATGGAAAACTTGAAGTCACTAACGCCGAGGATTCAAAACTGTCATGGAATTGCAGCAGCCGCAGTTCCCAACACTCTACGCCGAAACCGACGGCTGATAAAAATGGTGTCGGTCTCGATCTGACTGCGCTCTCGTGGGTAAAGTGCGAACTCTCTGTTCCTGAGGATGCAAATCTTGCAATCAATGGCTCGAACGGAAAACTTGAATTCGATGAGCCGCGCTACAATTTTGCTGCGAATCTCACAAATGGAAAAGTGGAAATCAACCCGGACGACGACCAAGCTTATCATTACGAACTTGCTGTTACGAATGGGAAGACCGACTCCTTCGCGTCTTCGGATAAAACAGGCGCATATTCTGTCGCTATTCATCTAGTCAACGGCAAGATCAGCCGCAAAAAGTGAGGTGCCGTCATGAACTCTGAACCATTGCTTTCAGCGTATGCGTCTTTAGGAAGAAGGTTCCTAGCCTTGCTTCTGGACTTGATGATTTTATTCATCCCTTGCGCGATAGCGGGCCATGTTATTCCTGTGGTCGGCAGCTTAGTCGTTTTATTTTTCTACGCTCCGATTTTGGAGTCTTCTGAAATACGTGCGACGCTGGGGAAACACCTAGTAGGTATCCAAGTCACCGATCCAATGGGGCGTCGTATTTCGCTTCGAGCGGCAATGGTTCGGAATGTTCTGAAGTTTGTTTCTTCGATGTTGCTGTTCATTGGCTTTTTCTTCGCTCTCTTCACTCAAAAGAAGCAGGCGCTTCATGACCTGCTCGCGGATACTTTAGTGGTGTATGGAAGAAGCGAACGTCCTATTGCTGACGCTTGGATGGCAAGCGTCCGAGAGCTATTCCGTTCGGGCCCTTTGTCGGCAAATGAATCATTTTCTGCCCTTTCGCAACTTGAGCGTCTTCAGGCACTTCGTGACAAAGGCACCATTACAGAAGAAGAATTCCAGGAGCAGAAACAAAAAATTCTTTCGGGATAAGTAGAACGGCGTCCTTGTAAGAAAGCAGATATCCGCATATGACACTACGCATTGGAGGGATGCGTGCGGGGAGCGATTCTTTTCTGTTTACTCGTGCTGAGCTACGCCCTCGCACCGGCTCACGCCCAGGAGGGCCCCGTGGTGGACTGGGCCCAGTTCCGCACGGGGTTTGAGTACAGTGTGGGCTCTTGCCCGTGCTTTCGCACCACCGTTGCCGCGACGTTAGCCACTGGCGAAGTGCGCGTGGGGGATTTGGTCGTGGGCAGCGATGGCTTTGTCGCCTTCCGCCATGCCACGGTCCCCATTTACGACGTTGAGCGCTCCCGTCTGCAAGAATGGGTTATTGGGGGCATCCGTGCGTTGCACGGCCCCACGGGCCTCGGCGTGCTCTTTGATGGCGTGACCGTCGGCACCCGCATGGATCTCGGCTACAGCGACGTCATCAGCACCCATGTCGCTTTGCTGTGGCGCTTTTTTCAGGATCATGAATTTTCGCTGCAGCTCTTCGGCGGCTATGGTTACGACGCCTATCGCTTGAATCTCATCAACGAGGTGGAGCGCCACCGGGTCACTGTGGGCGGTGCGGTGAATTGGGACCATGAAAACCTCCGCCTGAGAGTGCGTGGCGTTTTCGCGCCGGACTCGGGCACGGGCTTCGCGCCGGAATCCGCCCGGGTGGATGCGAGACTGGCCGCGCTCCTGCGGTTCAGGGCCTTTGAGGTGTGGCGCATGGGCGTCGGTCTCGAGGGTGGCTTTGAGCATGATCCGTGGCGCAGGCTGTTCGGTCTAGCGCCAGACCAGCTTACTGCTCAATTTTTCATTGAAGTCTCCGGTGCCTCAGAGCTGCCCGCGGAGCTGGGGCCCGTGTATGAATAACTCAATGGCAGTTATTGCATCTCTACTCTTCATTTCGTCAGCGGCGGTCAGTGGCTGCAGCGATGCGGACATTCGTTACCAAACCGTGCGTGCGGCATGCGCGGGGGCGCAACCCCGCAACGCCCAGAGCGAGGCATTGGATTTGTCTTCTGAGTCTCTCCTCACCCCTGAATGCAAAGCGGCCTTGAACGCCGTTTTAAGCCCCAAAATGGATGAGGCCAGCTTTGCCATGGCCCCCGCGGGTTACAGGGACCGGTTTCTCGAAGCATTTGCGGCTGTCGCCACGGTGCCCCTTAAGCTCCCCGCGGACTACAGCGTGTTGGGCAAGGGACGCGGTATTGTTCCATTGTCACTCATATGCATTCTTGAGGGGCAAAAGCACGATGGGGCGTGTCTGGGCGGGCAAACGTCTTGTCCTCTCGGGGCGGATGACCCAGAGCTTGAAAACTGCAACCTCTTTCATTTTCTTCTCGATGTGGTGGATCACTACCGGTACGGCGGCCTCTACAGCGCTAAGGACCCTGACATATTCGGCGAGAACAGCTATGAGTCTGATTTGACAACAACGGTTAGTGTTTATGGTAAATTTTGGCCAGGCACCGGTGCATCCGGCACATTGCTTTCGTCCATGCACAGGGCCGCGGGGCTGGCCCATGAGGCCCTTCATTCGCGCAACTATGTGCACATCACCTGCAACGGTTTTGACTGCGACCCCGAGCTCAACGGGCCCTACGGCTTCGAAGCCATCATCGCTGAAGCCTTTGTCCGTGGGGGCTGGGGAGAGATCAGTATTGACCCCTTTACCCCGCGGTTTCCGCACAAGACCTTGACGACTTGTTGGCTTTCTCCTGCCGGATCCTACAGGGCCGCATCGCACGGCTGCCTCCAGATGTTGCCGCTGGGTATCGTATTTTCGCCTGTGATGACGTGACTCCACGGGAGTGGGCTCGCCGCCTCGATCTGCCATGGGAAGAATGACTGTCCTAGATGAAGCGCAGTGGAAGAAAAAACTCACCCCCGAGCAGTTTCAGGTGCTGCGGGAGGGGGGTACTGATCGACCCTTCACCGGCAAGTTCTACAAGCACCACGAGACGGGCATCTACGTCTGCGGCGCCTGCGGCAACCCCTTATTCAAGTCCGACACCAAGTTCGAGTCAGGCAGTGGCTGGCCTAGTTTTTGGCAAGCCGTCGACCCCAAGGCCGTGAAGCTTGTTGAAGACAACAAGCATGGCATGCATCGCATCGAAGCGCGCTGTGCCCGTTGTGGCAGCCACTTGGGCCACGTCTTCGACGATGGGCCGGCGCCTTCGGGCAAGCGTTTCTGCATCAATTCGATGTCGTTGGATTTTAAGAAGAAATGATCGCCTAAAGCTCGCCGTGGTTCGCGACGATGCGGCTGATGAGGCCGAAGCTGACGGCTTCTTCAGGGTCCATCCAATTATCCCGATCGGTGGCCTGGCGCACTTCTTCCACGGGGCGGCCGGTCTCTTTGGCATAGAGTTGGTTGATGCGTTCCCGTATCTTGATGATGTCTTTGGCGTGAATCTCGATTTCCGAGGCAGAGCCGCGGATCATGCCGGACACCAGGGGTTGGTGGATCAAGAACTTGGAGTTGGGGAAGGCCAGCCGATTCTCTTTTTTGGCGGCCAGCGCGATGATGGAGCCCATGCTGGCGGCAAGCCCCGTGACGATGGTTTTGATGTCACAGCGGATGAAGCGCAGGGTATCGAAGATGGAGAAGCCGCTCGTGACTTCGCCGCCGGGGGAGTTGATGTAAACGTGGATGGGCTTTTTTTCGTCATGGGCTTCCATGGCGAGGAGTTCCCGGTTCACGCGCTCAGCGAGCTCCGAGCCCACAGGGCCATGGATTTGCACGATGCGTTTTTGGAAGAGGACTTCGTCGATGGGGGTGAAGAAGGGATATTTGCTCATAGTTGAGCCAGTGTACCTCGTTGCCAAAAGGTACGCCGTTACTTTTTAAGACTCACTGCGTCATGGTGTTGTAGTTTCAATGTCTTGATGCAGTGAGTCTTAAAAAGTAACGGCGTACCTTTTGGTCTTAACGACGTGTTGCGACCTGTTCCACGATCTCGGCGATGAGTATATCGGTGCTGTCGCCCGAAACGGTTGCCTGGGTGCGGGCCATGGTGGCGTGGCGACGATGATCAGGTCGGCCCAAGGGGCCCTGTGCATCGTTGGCGATGAGGCGCACCGCTTCAACGCGACGGCTCAGGATGGCGATTTCCAGGTAGTCCAAGCTCTGCATGTAGTTCAAGTAGCCGCTGACATCACGCATTGTCGAATGGTTAGGAACAATCTCAGGGTTGAGGTAAATGTACTGGCCCAGTGTTGTTAAGAAATCGATCAGATTCAGCCGATCAAAATAGTAGCCCACTCCATCAGAGGGCTCGGCCCTGGCTTTGACGGGAGCGATTTTGGTTTCAGGCGTGGCCCGGCCCCAGAGTAGATTCAAAATACGAGGATCGCCTTGATGCGCGGCGAGCTTAAGATCTGCTAGGCGGCTACGCAAAGCAGGGTTGGCCCTGAGGATGGACCTGACGCTGTCAAATGCATCGCCTTTGACCGCAAGACTGAGGATGTCTGGCGCAATGAAATTTCCAGCGGGGGCGAAGGTTTGTCGGATCAAGTGCGCCGACACAGGCTGATTAAAGTAAAGAGCGCGGATGAGGAGTCGTGCGGCGATGCTACCCACCTCGCTGTAGCCGTCAGCAACATCGTAACGGTATATAATGTCGTATGGTGCCCCGGCTGCGATCTGGAAGCGATCGCGCTCCGTGAGGTGGTTAAGCACGAATTGGATGGACCCGTAGCGGGGGAAATTCCCACGACCGATCGCACGGGCTCTTTCATTGCGCAACTCCAACGGGACATTCGACCACTGAGTGATGGTGCCGCGTAGCATGCGCTGTTGCTTTTCAGCTGGGTATTGTTGCAACAATTCGTCAGCCAGGCCCAGCCACCCCTTGCCGAGAGCATGCTCGTAGAAGGGGTTGGTCTCGTTTCCCAACGAGGTGGGGGGAATGAAGGTCATGCGCCGCCTGAACTCTGCTTCATCGGGGGCGCGGAACACGTATCTGCTGAATTCCCCACCGGCATCGGTGGCACCCACGCGTGCCGTCGTGCGGGTGACAACCCAGCTCGGGAGTGGGGCTACGGCCATCCAGAGCTGCAGGCGAAGGAGCACGCGCTCTTCTTCTGGCGCGGTAGAGGGTAGATCCCGCACCCGCCGATAGAGGGCCGCCACTTCTGCTGGCACCGCGCTGAGATCCGTGGGCCCACGATAAGCATTCACGCCATTTTGTGTCATTTGATAGGCAAGGTCACTCGCGGTAAGGTTGCCGTCCAACAAAATATTGAAAGCGGTGACCATGCTGCGGATCTTGATGTCGCGGTTTTCCACGTCGAGGTCGATGAAGCCATGGAGCGCTTCGTGGGCGATGAGCAGCCCCTGGGTGCGAGGGGGCAGCTGTCCGAAAATATCGCTATCGACATACACTTCGTTGCCGGAACGCACGGCCACTTGCACGGCGTTGCGCATGTACACAGTGACGTCCCTCATGGCCTCGGGGGGGAGATGGCGCAAGCGGCCCCCGGTGGCGCAGAAAGAGAGGCCCGTGACTTCTTTGCGCAGCTCTTCAGCGAATATCCAATTCATGCCATCGATGGCTCGCAGCAATTCTTCGAAGGCGGGCACTTGTGCCTGAAACTGGGCGCTGGTTTGCCACAGGCAGCTGCCCCCCTCGGGGAGCAGGTCCCGCAGCTCGAAGCCCCGGCCCCGGCGCATAGCCTCGCCGCCGCCGCCCACCGTGGTGCCGCCGCCCCGCTCTTGGGCGAGGGCCGTGGTGCTGAGCGTGAGCGCCAAGGCGCTCACCATGAGGGTCTTCATCATCGTGGCTTTCATAATCAGGCTCCTTTCCCGCGCCGCTTCGTCAGCGGTTTGGGGGTCAAACGAAACAGTTGAGTGTTGAACTGGTACAGTGCGGTGCAGGGGCCTTCCGAGAGGAAGGCGTAAAGGTCTTTGCGGAACTTGTGGATGCGGCGGCGAGCCTCGGGCATGCGCTCGGGGTTGATGGCAAGCGTCATGCCGCTGATCTCCCGGCTTTCATACTCGCCGGGCCCCTGGCGCTCCAGGGCCGCGAGGGCTTGTTGGATCATCTGGGCGTGAAAGCGCCGCACGGAGGGGTCGCTCTTGTCCGTGGGGAAGCTGAGTTGGAGCGTGGTCTTACGCAAGGTCTTGCCTTGACGCTCCAGCAGGCACAGGCGTTCCAGTCGTTCTAGGGCAGCCCGGGCTTCATGGGGGGCGATGCCCAAAGAGCGCGCCAGCCACGCGGGATCCGCCTTGGCCCCGTGGAGGGTGAGTAGATCCAGCAACGCGATGTGATACCAATCCGCCAGCACCCGGAAGCGTTCGAGAGTGAGGTTTTCAAACTTGTACTCGGCGTTGGCCCGGGGCTTACGGGCGCCGCCCTTGGCTGCCCGGACGGATTCCAGCGCGGCCCGCTCAATGAGGCGGCGGGCAGTAGCCTTATCCAAATCGAGGAGGGCGGCCAGCCGCTCAGCGGTTGCGGCGGACAGGGGTTTTTTGCCGTTGGCCACCTGGCTCAAGTATGCGGCGCTCACCCCCAGCTGGCGGGCCAAGGCCCGAAGCGAATAGGCGGGATTGCGTTTTTTCTTGGTGGCGATGACATCGCTGAGCCAGGAAGCGAGGCGCGGTGTTTCTTCTGCGTTGGGGAACATGAAGCGCCGCTAACATGGCATTCCCAAGGCCCACAAGAGTGAAGTTAACAAAGTGTTAACCTGTTAGTTAACGGTCAGCGCCGCATTTCCGGGACGGCCAAGTCCACCAGAACCCCGAAATGGTCGCTGAGGAACACTTGATTGGTGGACGGCTCGAAGCGTTCACGGAGAGCGGGGGTGAGCTTCACCGGGCGGTTAAAGACCACCTGGGCCGCCACTGGCGTGACGCTTTCGCCGGTGAGCACGAAGTCGATGCGGGAATCGGGCGCGCCGGCGAAGTGGCTGTCCTCTCGCACGTAGGTATTCAGCGCACTGGAGGTATAAGTGGGCGCCGTGAATTCGTCGTCGAGGCCCCGCCCCGTGGCGGCGAGGTAGGCATCCATGAGAAGCAGTGCGGGGTCAGCGACGAGCCGAAGATAGCCGCGGGCCAGCAGGCGCACCCAATGGCGCATTTTATGAGACCAACTGAAGGTATTTACGTTGGCGTCAATGGCGAGAACCCGCGGCCCTGATGGCGCCGTAGCCCTCATCCAGGCGATGAGCTGGGCAATCTGGGCATCCCGCGTGCTCTCTTGGCTTGGATCATAGATGGAAAGAGCTGGATTGAAATCCACCGCGCCCAAATGGCTGGTGTAGACGTGCACGGCCTCCGTCCCCGGTGGGTACACTACGGCGTGGAGAGCCCCTTTGCGCACGAACCACTCATCAGGGCGCGTGAACCCGTCGAAGTGCAGTCGCCAGTCTTGCGGCACTTCCAGGGGATAGCGAGAGAGAATCAGCAGCCCATCACCGAAGGCTCCGCGTAAAAGGGGAGACGTAACCCCATCGTCGTAGCGGTTGGGGTTGTAGAGGGAAAAGCCATAGCCGTGGGTTGCCATGGCGCCGATGAGCTGCCGCCGCAGTCGGCCATCCCACACCTCCTGCAACGCGATGACATCAGCCCCTGTTGAGGCGAGGTAGCTGGGCATGAGGGACGCTCGTAGATCTGTGTCCCGGGAGAAATCCAAGCCTGGAAGGGGCCGCAGCAGCCATGTGTTGAACGTGAGCACTTTCAGTGGGCCGGCGAAGGCCACTGTGGCGTAAGACCATAGCAACATTCCCAGCAGCATGCGGTAGAGAGATGGGGTCATGCTCCTTCATAGCCCGATCATCGCGAGTAGAAAAGTGCGCGAACAGAAAAGCTTTGCTCTTGGTACGTGACGGGCAGGTCGTGCGGTCTTATGCTCATGCAATGACGTGGCTAGAAGCATTTTTTTATGGCGCAGTGCAGGGTATCACTGAGTACCTGCCCGTGAGCAGTTCCGCGCATCTCATCTTGGCTCCTCTTTTTTTGGGCAAATCTGACCCAGGATTGGCCTTCGATGTGTTTCTCCACAGCGGCACACTTGCCGCCACGGTGATTTATTTCCGCAAGGATTGGCTGGCGCTGGCATCTACGTTGCCGCTGGTTGGTGATTGGTTTCACCCCCGGCCCGGCAGGCCCCCGTGGGAAGTGGTCAACTGGCGCCTGGTCATGGCTGGCACAGTGCCCGCCCTCATAGTTGGTGCTGCGCTGCATAAAGTCGTGGAAGAGTCTTTTCGGGGCCCTGCTACCATGGTGTGGACGCTCCTTCTCGGCGGCGTGGTGCTTGTGGCCGTGGACTATGGCTGCAGGCGCGGTCGTGAACTCAAGACCATCGGCATGAAAGACGCCCTCATCATCGGCGCAGTGCAATGCCTCGCCCTGGTGCCCGGGGTGTCCCGCTCGGGCAGTACGATGACCGCGGGGCGAGCACTGGGGTTTTCAAGGGAATCCGCCGCACGGTTCTCGTTTCTGCTCTCAGCGCCCGTGACGGCGGCTGCTTTGCTGTTCGAGTTACGCAAATGGCGCCAGCTCCTGGAGCCCGGCATTGGCGTGGAATGCCTGCTGATGGGTGCTGTATCCAGCTTCGTCTTCGGTTGGCTCGCCATCGACGTGTTGCTCAAGGTGGTGCGGCGCTACAGCTACGTATCTTTCGCGGTATATCGGGCCGCTTTGGCGGGAGCGATTTGGTGGGCATATTTGCGATAGTGTTGTGGTAAAGGACCTGTCCTAAAGGAAAAAACTCTATTGGCCCCAAGCGTGACTCCGTAGCTCAGTTGGATAGAGCATCTGCCTTCTAAGCAGAGGGTCGCAGGTTCGAATCCTGCCGGGGTCGCCAATCAGGTTTCGGTTGTCAGCAAGTCTGCTCCTTTACTTCATTTT
>CAYHWW010000128.1:0-9747 GCA_964360145.1 uncultured Oligoflexia bacterium
TGGCCGGTGTAGCTACTTTCACCAATGGTCAAACCCGCAAGCCCAATGGCGGCACCACCTACCACAAAGCGGTATCTGCGGGCCTCACCAGCGCCTGCACGCCAGCCTTGATCACTATGAGCGCCACGATCAACACCATCGGATTTTCAACCCAACCTTCGGCGGCCATCACTGCGGGTACCGTATTCGCTCAACAACCAGTTGCTGAAACACGCGACAAATGCGGCGACCGCAACACGACCTACGTCGGTAGCCTCATCACACTCAGGGCATCCAGCGACTCCGCCTGCACCTCCTACGGAAACGGAACATTCACGACCACCACCAACCCCATGGCTACCGTGGCCGGTGCCTCGACCTTTTCTGGTGTGAGCTATAGCAAGGCGGACACGATTTACCTCAAAGCCAATTTAACCTCCTGGACGGGGTGTTCAGCAGCCATCGTCGTGAGCCCTCAAACGAGCAGCACCAAGCTCACCTTCATGCAAAAGCCCAAAAAGGCCATGGTGAATACCTACTTCGCTCCGCAAGTCACCGTGGGCATCACCGACGCCTATGGCAATACGATCAGCACCGAGAGCGACACCATCACGCTTTCTGCTCACAGCGACAGCGGCTGCACCGTGGCCGCTGCGGGTACGCTGTCTCTCACGGCCAATGGCCTGGCCACAAGCAACGCTCTCGCCGCTTTTGATCGCCTGCGCTACAGTAAAAAAGAGACGATTTACATCAAAGCCAACTCTGCCACCCATGGCAGCACCTGCTCAAGCGCCATTGAAGTCTTCGCCCACCCCTACCTGGCCTCAAGCGGCGCCTGGGGCAACTGTTACCTCAACCCCACGGGCAGTGTGTACTGCTGGGGCAGCAACTACATCGGCGGTTCTGGATTAACTGCGAAAGGCGTGCCCTTGCGTAGCAAAGGCGTGAGCGGCGCCGTCTCATTTGATATGGGCAGCGGCACTAACTGCTTTGTCAAAAACGACGGTACGGTATGGTGCTGGGGCACGGGCACCACCGGTCAATTGGGTAACGGCGCCAGCGTAACCTCAAACACGCCCGTTCAGGTGACCGGACTTGCCGGTGCGATTCAGGTCGTAGTGATGAATGATCTCGCAGCCTGCGCTCTCTTGAGTGACGGCACCGCTTGGTGCTGGGGCGGTAATGCCAGCGGTCAACTAGGCATTGGCTCCACTGGCGGTACCTTCAATACACCTCAACAAGTCGTGGGCATCACTGACGCCACCTACATCGCTGCCGGTGGCGCCCACGCTTGTGTGATTTTGCGTAACTCTACCGTCAAATGCTGGGGTGTTGGCACCTACGGTACATTGGGCAATGGTGCCTATCTCAGTTCGAACACTCCTGTAACAGCGCTGGGCCTCGATAACGTACGCAGCCTGACTCTGGGCTACTACAGCAGTTACGCCATACTCAACGATGGCTCTCTCTATGCCTGGGGCATTGACTCAGCGGGCGATCTGGGTACTGACCTCGTCTCATCGAACATTGCTGTGCCCGTACCGATTTCTAATATTTCAGACGTTTTAGACATCAAGGTCGGTAAGGGAACTGGCTCCAGGGCGGTCTATGCCGCAAAAACCGATGGCACGGCCTACCGCTGGGGTTACAACGCCAACGGCCAGCAAGGCGATGGCACGTGGACAAGTCAGCTCACCCCTATACAGATACCGGGCTATAGCGGTGTGATTCAGATGGGGGCCTCCGTCGCAGGGGGCATGGCCCTCTTCACTGACGGCAGTATCCGCAGCTGGGGCCGCCGCTCCACGGGCAGCATCGGATCGGGTGGTGGCAGTGGCTTTGGCGCCCCCATGACCATTCCCACGCTTTCCAACGATGCGGGCCTTGTGAGCATCTCCAGTGGCACATCGGGCAGCACCTACCCCAACACCTTCTGCGTGATGATGAACGACAATACGGCAAAGTGTTGGGGCATCAATCAGACCGGCTCAATTAACGGATCTTCGGTGCCTATTAGCTCTCCTACACCGGTCACCAATACGGTTACAGGCATTACACAGCTTTCAATCAACGATCAGCACAGCTGTGCCGTGAAAACCGACGCTTCAGCAGTGTGCTGGGGCTTGGGCACTAGCGGTCAGTTGGGCAATGGCGCCATTTTGACTAGCTATACTCCTGTGGTGGTGAACCTGGCGAATATCGCGCAGATTGAAGTCGGCATACTCTCAAGCTGCGCCCGCCGCACCGGTGGCGAAGTCTGGTGCTGGGGCGACAACGCCTTTGGGCAATTGGGTAACGCCGATGTCATACCTGGTGCGGTGCAAAGCAACCCCGTGCAGGTCGTGGGCATCACTGATGCCAAGAACATCGCATTGGGTGGATCCGCAGCCTGTGCCATTGTCGATAACGGCGCAGCCGCAGATACGGTGCAGTGCTGGGGCCGCGACAACTCAGGCCAATTGGGCGATGGGGGCGCCATACCGGGCACTGACGTCTCCACTCCTGTTACTGTCTCGGGCCTGAGTGATGCCGGCGGCATGGTCGCGATCAGCGGCGGCGCAGGCCATTTTTGCGCATTGAAAAGCGACAGCACCGTATGGTGTTGGGGCTTAGCCACAAGCGGTCAAATGGGCGAAGGCTTGGCCGCAAACCGCTCCGCACCGGTGCAGGCCACAACCATTGTGGGCACGCCCGTGCAGCTCACCACCGGGCAAAACACCACCTGCGTGCGCATCAATGACGGCACCATTCAATGCGCGGGGGCCAATACCGTCGGCCAAAATAGCGCTGCTTACACCGTCGCCGTTGAAAATCGCAGCATGAGAACCGCCGTGGGATTCAATAACGTCGTCGACGTTCGCGTCATTGGATCAACCCTCTGCGCCCTCGTGAATGTCGCCGGCGTGAAATCCGTACGATGTTCAGGCAACGGCGACCAGTCGGGCAATATTGAAAAATATGATTCATTGTCAAACTACATAAAGAAGCCCTCGACCTATGGCGCCGGCGATAGCTTCGCCTGCCGCGTCGAAGAAGACGGCCGCGTGCGCTGCTGGGGCAAGAACTTGAGCGGTCAGCTGGGCAACGGCAACAATACCGACTCAAGCACACCTGTTTATGTCACGGGCATCACCATCGCTGACAGCATCGCCGTGGGCAAAGAACACGCCTGCGCGCTGCTTGCCGATGGCAAGGTCTTCTGCTGGGGCGAAAACGGCGCAGGCCAGTTGGGTAATAACTCCACCACGGATTCCAACGTGCCCGTCGAGATCAGCACCATCAGTGGCACCGTGATGCAGGTGGTTGCGGGCAACGCCCACAGCTGTGCTGCCATCGAGGGTACGGTGTTCAATGTCCGCTGCTGGGGCGACAACACCTATGGGCAGTTGGGTGATGCTACCTGGGTGGCCAAACTCACCCCTGCGGCCGTGAGCGTCGCTCCCACGACGTATATCAGCGCCGTGTGGGAGTACTTGATTCCCGGTGGCGACCACACCTGTGCTGCTATCAATGATCTGACCGTGCGCTGCTGGGGCCGCAATAACCTTTATCAGCTGGGCGATGGCACCACGACCGACCGCAACTCATCCGTGCGCGTGGGCGCCGGGGCGTCATCGATCATAGAGCCCATGCTCTACGTCTCTGGTAGCGGCACGTCAAACCACACCTGCGGCGTATTATACGGCGGCGTCCAAGGCGCTGAAGGCAAAGTGCATTGCTGGGGCGACAACGCCGCGGGCCAGCTGGGCAACGGTGGCGGAGCGGTGGAAGCCGGCGCAGTAGCCGTGAGCAGCCTTACTAGCGCCATCAGCGTGGGCGCAGGCGCGAACCACAGCTGCGCGCCTAAGAGCGATGGCACCATGGCCTGCTGGGGTAAAAATCTCAGCGGTCAACTCGGCGACGGCACCAACAACAACTCCGGCACCCCCGTGGTCGTCAGCGGCATGACCGCCGCCGGCTGGTTCACGGCCATAGGCGCCGACCACAGCTGCGTCTGCCAGACGAACGGCATCGTCAAGTGCTGGGGTGAGAACGGGTTTGGCCAACTGGGCAATGCTTCCACCACGGACAGCACTACGCCCGTTACTGCTGGGTTCTAAGCCCCCGCTCCACCAAACTCTTCAGCCAAGCTTGAGATGGGGCACATGCTTTTTTACTATGATGCGATCATTTTACATGGCAAAATGATCGCATGTACACGAGGATTCTAGCGGAAGAAATCCGTAAATCGTCGAAATCTACCCTCCTTTTGGGCCCACGCCAGACGGGTAAATCGACGCTCCTCAAATCCCTGAACCCCGACCTCACTGTGAACCTCGCCCATGAACCGACGTACCTCAGGTTCCTGGGAAATCCCTCGGAGCTGGAGGAGACCATCGCGTCCAACTCCTCTTCCACCGTCTTCATCGACGAAGTTCAACGAATCCCGAGCCTTCTCAACACCATCCAGTATCTCATCGATGAAAAACGCCACACCGGGCGATTCCTCATCTCGGGATCGAGCGCGCGAAAGCTCAGGCGAGGGCACGCCAACTTGCTGCCTGGCCGTGTTTTCGTTTACAGGATGACCCCCCTGATCACGGCGGAGCTGGACTACGCCGTGAATGAAAAGGCCGCCTTGAGCACGGGCTGCCTGCCTGGGGTGTACTCAGAAAAAGAGCAGGGAGCCCGCACGCGCATCCTGCGGGGATACGCGGCGACTTACCTTAAAGAAGAGATCCAAGCTGAGGCCCTCAGCCGGAACCTGGAAGGCTTCGTACGGTTCCTCAATATGGCGGCGGCCACCGCCGGCCAATTCCTCGATTTAGCGAAACTTGGGTCCGCCGCCCAGATCAGAAGGCCCACAGCCGTGCGATATTTTGAAGTATTGGAAGACACGCTCATCGTGAGCCGCTGCGAGCCTTACGCCAGGAGCGAAAAAACCAGGCTCGTGCAGCATCCGCGGTATTTTTTTTTCGACACAGGTGTCCTCAACGGCATTCTGGGTAATTTCATCGCATCCGAGGAGAGAAAGGGTCTCCTCTTCGAACACCTCGTCTACAACCAAATTCAACATTCTTGTCAGGCCCGGGATATCGAATTCCGACTCTCAACTTTCCGGACCGCCCAAGGTGCGGAAGTGGACTTCATCCTCGAGCTCGGAGGGGAGACCTGGGCCATCGAAGTAAAGGCCTCCGCCAATGTGGGGGCCGCTGACCTTCGGGGACTCGAGAGCTTCACGCGCCTCTTCGGTGGCAAGGCCCAGCGTGCGGTTGCCACGCTGGGGGGGAATGAGCGAAAAAGAGACGGCGTTTGGATCCTACCCTGGCAATCTCTTTTGAAGAAGATTGGTTTGTAGCGGATTGTACCTATTTCAAAGCAAGCAAGGGGGGGCAGCCCCTTGCATTCCTACATCTATGTGAAGATTTTCAACATCTCTTAAGCCACCCGCGAGGGTCTCGTGAAAACACTCTGTAGTCCGACTCTGAAAGAAAACAAATCTTGCTCTGAGGGTATTTTTTCTCGAAAGCAAGCAGGCCCCTGCCCCGCTTTCTGCGGCCAGATTTTACCTCGATGGCAAACAGCTTTCCTTCCAGCTCCACCACATAATCCACTTCATCATCGCCCTCGCGCCAGTAATACAAGTCATCAACGGCGCCGTGAAGCTCTGCTCCCACTGCCGCCTCAAAAAGCCGCCCTCTGAGTTCAGGCTCTTTGCTGAGAGCGGTTCCCGCATGCCGATACCCGCATAGTGCAGGGCATAAAGGCAGGATTTTTGGACTCGAGGCCTTGCGCCTCATATGTGATCCAGAATACTTCTGCAGCGCGGAAAATAAAAAAGCGCTCTCGAAGAGCGAGAGATAATACTTCACGACGTCCACATTTCCCGACTCTTGCAGCTGTCCCAGCAACTTATTCAAGCTCACCTCCTGGGCGGGATAAGCGGTGAGAAGCTCGAAGGTCTGTCTGAATAAGGCGGGCTTTGCAACCTTGGCGTAGCGCAAAATATCTTTGGCTATGACAGCCTCTAAAATGGAGTTCTGAAAATAGCTGCGCCAACGCATCGGGTCTTTCCGAAATTCCGCCGCTCGTGGATATCCACCCAGGACCAAGTATTCATCTAAATCCATGCCAAGAGCGGATTCGCTCTCATGAAAGCCCCAGTGACGGGCCGGGATGACCTCAAAACGCCCTGCCAGACTATCGCCCAACCCTTGCGTGAGACTGAGGGAGCTGGATCCCAATAAGACGAGTTTAACCCGTTTATTTTCACGAATAGAGCGATCCCAAAGGGCTTTAATTCTGTCAGACCAGAGCAGGATTTTCTGAACTTCATCAAGGATGATGACAGCGGTTTTGGAGCCTGCGCCTATCCCTTTCTGCCACTCCTCTTGAATCCACTCCGCCCCCGGCGCGAGTACATCATCCGCAGAGGCATAGTGAGCGCTACCAGATAGGGCCTGCCTCAGGGCCATGACGCCTGTGGTTTTGCCGACTTGACGTGGGCCTAGAATGACCTGAATGAGGGGGGACTTTTCTTTGAGCCTGCGCTCTAAATGCTCTACGAAATCCCTACGGTGGCTGGGCACAGGCTTGCTCGCACTCATTTTAGTAGTTTAACCTATCAGTTTTAGTAGGTCAACCTATCAAAACATCGACCTGAGCATTCAGCCGCGAAAGGTCTTTTTTGATCAGGGCATTGCTGCCCAAGAAGCCTTGCAGCATTTCCAAGTCATGGGCCTTACCCAAGACATCCTGGAGTTTTTTCAGCTTCCCCACCGGGCGCCCCAGGGCCTCCAAGGCGTAGCGGTTTTTTTTCACAGCAATGCGCAGGCGGTGGAGTACCTCGGCCCGCGGCAACGGGGCGCCACCCCATGGCGCGATGCGATCATGGAGCAGCGCGACCACGGGATCCGCGCTCAGCGCCCTCTGAGCAACCAACCGATCAATGACTTCCGTGATCTGACGAGAGAGCCTTCGACGTCGCTTTCCGTTCAATAATTTCTGGGCTTCCCGCAGAGCTTTCCCGCGCCTGACCTTCAAAGCCGCGGGGTCGAGGGCATAGACTTGAGCGCCCTTGATGGCGACGTCGAGCTCACGCACCGCGCCCAGCCCACGGCCCAAGCCGCGCAGGTCCCGCTCCAACACCTTGAACCGCAGCGGCGGTGAGCCATGCCTCAACACCCAAAGCAAAGCGCGGGTACGCCTCGTCGCCAGGCGCAATTCATGGATGGCATTAACCCCGCCCTTCCTCCGCACCTCTGCCATGAGCGGCGCCATGGCGGCCTTCTGCGTTTTTGCGTATTGGTAGAGACGGCGCGGATCGGGGTGCATCGATGACCCCCCTTCTGCCGCATTAAGCAACGGATATGCCAGGGCAAACTTCCACAATGACTTTTACGCTGTCATGCCCTACAAGGCCTACCCATTATGACACAAGGAGTCACTGGACCCCTACCTCACTTTAGCCTCAGCGAAATGAAGCAAGCCCTGCAAGTCGCGGTTCGCGCCGAGCAGGAAGCCAAGCTCAACCTGGAACAACTCAATGAAGAGCGGCTCCTGAGAGAGAAGTTCCTGCAGCTCGTGGCCCATGAATTCCGCAACCCCCTCACCGTGCTCCTGCTCCTCGCCCAGTCCGCGGAACTCCAGGCGAAGGCCATCGGCGCCGATGAACGGCTATTGAAGTACCTTGCCTCCATCGAAAGACAAGTGACCCTCATGAGCCGGATGCTGAGCGAGTTCGATAGACCGGGCTCCCAGGGCCGGTTCCAGTGCTCGCTCCGCCCCATGAAATGCGGCGCGTTCGCCAAAACCATGCTGGGCCAGTTCAGCCAGACTCAGACGTCGCATCGATTCGAGATCCAGATGCCTGAAGACTGTGAAGCCATCGTCGTCGCTGACGAGGATCGCCTTTCCCAAGTCCTCATGAACATTCTCGTCAATGCCATCCGCTACAGCGCGGCGGGTACCAAGATACATTGCGGCCTTTCCTTCGTGCCTGCTCATGATGCGAAGTCCGGCTACGTCGCACGCTTCGAAATCAAAGACCAAGGGCGCGGCATCAAACCAGAAGATCTTTGCCGTATTTTTGACCGCGCCTACCGAGTCGACCATGCCGGATCCCCTCCTGGAGCAGGTCTTGGCCTCTACGTCGCCAAGCAAGTCATGACCCACATGGGGGGAAGCATCCACGCTGAAAGCGCTGGCATCGGCAGAGGTGCCACATTCATCATCGAACTGCCGGTGATCGAGCTTCAGAATCTATGAAGACGCGCCCATGGCCAAGCCCGCATTCCTCGGGAACCCTCGTTTCCGAGGAATGCCACCGATGTGGAAACCTATGCTTTTAAAAAAATGGCGGGAGAGACGGGACTCGAACCCGCGACCTTCGCCGTGACAGGGCGACGTTGTAACCAACTCAACTACTCCCCCTCGCCAGGGGCTATATCATTAGCCATTTAAAGAACAGAAGTCTCGGATTTATAGGCGCTGCACCCGTCAGTGTCAAACTAAAACAAAGGGCCTGGATCCTTGCGGTTCCAGGCCCCGTGTCGACCTTGAAAGGTTTGAATACTACTCGTGCTTGGGAGCGGCTTCGCCTTGTTCCGCGGCAGGAGCTTCTTCAGTGTGCTCGCCTTTTTTGGCTTTTTTCTTAGCATGCTTCGTCGCATGGCCGTGACCATGGGGCGCGGTAGCTTCCTTCTTGACAGCCTCTTCTTCGTTGGCGAGGGCGAAAGAGGACATCAGGCTCAACACAGCGAACATAGACAGTAGTTTTTTCATGAGAGTTCTCCTTGATTGACGCAGGCAATGGGCGCCTTGCGCAGAGCAAATAAAAACAAAGAATCCTCACATTGCAAAGGATTAACGTGTTTCTTTTGCAAACAGACTCACCCCCACACCGGCAGCTTGCGCTTGGCATATTCCGCCGACAGCTCCACCTGGATGGTGTGGATCACCAGATCATAGAGCTTTTGCAGGTTCTCCTCCTCCGAGAGTTTCTTGTCCCAGAGGTCCGCCACGGGGATGGGTTTCAGGATCTTGAACTTCATCTTGGCCGGAAGCGGCGTCACCATGGCCGCCAGCGCCGCGGGCACTAACAAGAGAGGAAGGAAGGTGAACACCCCCGTCGCGATGCAAAAGAGCATGAACAGCCCCGTGGGGGTGATGGGAAGACCGTGCAGACGGTACTTTTTCTTCAGTCCCAGCTTCTCCGCTAATTCTTCGCCCCGAGACAAAATCAAGTAGGTCTCATGGGCCCCGATGCTGACGATGGGTACGATGGGAACCCGATTGCGCACGGCCACCCTGATGAAGCCCTTACGTTGGTAAAAATCCACCACCGCCTTCTCGCTATACGGACGGAAGCACTCCTTCTCGCCACCAGGATAGGCCAGCAGCGAGTAACCACGGCGGAAAGCCTCGTCCGCATAGACAGGACTTGCGGGGATGGCCCCCAGCTTGGGCGTGAGCCACTTGAAGAAAGGGTTATGCAACGCAACACCATGGGCCAAGCCATAGGCCCTGCGGGAACCGCGAAAGCGCTGCCACCAGGCATAGAACATCATCACCACTTCGAAGGTGATCATGCCGTTGTGATTGCCCACGTAGAAGGCTGGCTTATCCAGAACATTGTCCCAGCCCTCAATCTCCACGCGGAAATAGTGGCGGTAAAGCCCGTCCAAAAAAGGCGAAATCTTATCGATGAACCCTGGGTCCACCCCTTCAAACCAGCTGGGATCCATTTCGGTAGCGGGCTCGTAACCCTTTTTGAAGGCCATATCCCGA
>CAYHWW010000129.1:0-9708 GCA_964360145.1 uncultured Oligoflexia bacterium
GAGCGGTGCATTCATAACGCACAGGTCGGCGGTTCGACTCCGCCCTCAGCCACCAATCAAAACACTGGTCGAACCGGCGATGGGTCGCCGGTTTTTCATCAAAACATGAAAAAACAACGCACCCCTCCCTGGGGGGTGGGCTGGATTTTCATGTTTTGATGAAAAACCTTACTCACTGCTCAAGCACCACTTGCTCCCTGAAATAATGGCGGATGATGCCCTTCTTGGTTTTCACGTCATCGGCGAGCAATGAGATCACCCAGACTTCGTAGGAGCCATCCCAGAAGCCACTGGGGGTGCTTTGCGGCGTGACCTGCACTTCAAAGTCCGCGGCAGGCGCCACACAGAACCCCGAGAGCTTAAAGTCCGTTGGATTCAGGACATTCTTCCGATTGTCGACTACGGCGGCAACGCTACCGAGACTACCCAAGGTGTTCGCCACGGCGCTACCCGCACGGTCAAAGCATGAGACGAAGCTCAATGTGACGGACTCCTTCTGCACGGCGCCCCCCTCCACCTTGAAGTATGGATACTGCCACGGCGCGGCCTGAAGTTTCGAGATGGCCTCGGTGAGCACCTTGCGACCCACGAGGGATTGCTGGCTGCCCATCTGGTTCTGCTTCTGCTTGAAGAGCATGGCGCTCACACCCATGGCCGCAATAATGAGAAGCACGCCCATGAGCATGGTCTCAATGAGAGTGAATGCCGCCCTGTTTGAGACCTGTCGGCGGGTCATAGGATCTGCTCCAGATGGAAGATCATGCCACGCCACTCACGTTCATTGATGGCGCCGTTACTGATTGGCGTGACCACGGGAACTGGATAGAGCACGGGCCCCAGGGGCGGCACGGGCTCAAAGTAACCCATGGGCTTGTTATTTTCGCCCATCTCATGGGGATGCATGGGCTTGTAGGCGGCACGCACGGCATCGTAGTCCGCTGGGACATACAGGGGCTTAAAGTAGGGGTTCGCGGTGGTACCCGAAAGGCGATTGAAGTGGCTATAAGTATCGGCCGCCGCGAATGGCCACTGGGCCTCTTTCTGCCCAGGCCAGGTGGCTGCACCGCCCACGGGCACCACTGAACGAGGGTGAGCGATGATGAGGCCCCCGCGGCCCAAAATCTCGATCTTCCTCGCCATGAAAGTGCCCACCAAAACATTCACATCACCATCGGCGCTGACCTTCACTCTCAATATGTCGGTATTGATGAAGCCACAGAAGCGAGTACCGCCATCCTTGAAATCAATTTCAACCGTGCGGCCCTCGGCGGAGTTCACGACCAAGGGGGCATTGGACGGACTGGGTGAACAAGTCTCATTGAGGGGGATGGCGAACCCATGGGGAGGCTGGGTGACAGGCAGATTGTAGGCGTCGATGGCATTGGCCATGCTGAAGCCCTGCCCCCCGGGGGCCGGCCCCACCTTCGACGTCAGATTCCCATAACCAACCAAGGGCAGCGACGGCGCGGAGAGCGTGCGTGCCGAGTAATCATACTGCACGGAGAAGGGGCCTCGAAACTGAGTGGGGTTCTGAGGGGATGGGTCTTCATAGGGCATATGAGCCTCTTCCATGAAGCGCTGGGTAACGCCCGCAGGAAAGACCTTGAAGAAACTCGTGAGGTCGGTGGGTTTTCCCTCCTCCGCCTTCACCGCCATGCTGCCCCTGAGGGTTGCCTTGTAGAATATGAGTTTGGGGTCGGCCTTTTTAGTCTCGTCCGTGAGCTCCCCGAGGGTCGGCGTCTGGCCAAGGGCATCAAAGAGCACGGGCCCCCGCACTTCCACGCGGGAGATCTGGTGGGAGACTTTGAAACGGTCGTCCTTGGCCTTCTCCGAATCAGGCAGGTGCTTCATGATGAGTGAAAAATCCGCGAGGCGGGGGGCTCGCATCATGAGACGACGAATGAAATCGGCACGACCGCCGGGCTTGCCTTTGATTTTTTTCGTTTCCACGACGATGTTGACGTGAAGCACCGTGGAGAGCATGTCGGAATCAGCGGTTTCACGGCGCACATCGAGCTTCAAGGCCTCGATGCGGCTCGTATCCATGACCTGAGCCAGGGTGATGCCGCACCACTGGGCTGGCAGGGATGCCGCCGTCCAGAGGAACGTTTGATCTTTGGGCTGCTGACCGAGCACCTTAAAAGCGGATAACTCTGGGCATTGGTCCGCGATGGGTTGACCCACATTCACGATGCGGGCCTCCAGTGAAGGACGCACCACCTCTTGATAAAAAGCCCGCGCGATCCGCGTGGCCTCCATCTTATTCTGCTCGCTGGTGGCCACCATTTGATGGCCCTTAAAGCTGTCACTCATCATGAAGCTGCCGCCAACGATGACGACGATCAAGGGTATGAGCAGGGCTATGTTGCCTTGAGTGCCCGTGCGACGTTGATTCCGTGTGGGTGCGCGCATCAGAAGCCTTCGGAATCCATGCCGCCCGCGGGCATGCCACTGGGGCCGCCGGGGCCACGACCCGCGCCTGCGGGGCCGCGGCCTGATGCGCCGCCAAGGCCCGCGGCACCGACGCCGCCACCGCTTAAACTCGCGCCGCCCAGGGCATCCATCGCGGTGTCATCACAATTGCCCAGGATGTCACCAGCGCACATCCCAGCCGGAACGGAAATGGTGGATCCAGCGGATCTGCCAGGGCCGCCAGCGAGACCGGGGCCCGCCCCATCCACACTGGGCCCACTAGCAGGCGGAGGCCCGTCTCTGGGCCCACCACCGCCACCACCACCAGCGGGAGGTACCGCAGCCACCACAACAGGAGGCGCCGCTTGGGACGCGGGATATTCCGCAATGAGGTCTGACAGTGGCGGCAGAAATTCAGTGGCCATTGCCACCGCTGCCGACTTGCGGGCCTGGGCCTTATCGCCGTAGTCCTCGAACACCGCGAACACCGTAGAGCCCAGCTCCCGCGCAAAGACAATCCTGGCGGAGAGGACCACATCCTTGTCTTTGATCCATGGCACTTCCATGACGTACTGGGGTCGGCTCGCCGCCGCTGCCGCGGTGAGATCATCATTAAATACCTGGGACATGAGGTTGTACTTCACGTCGGCGCCATCAGCTTTGGCGAAGAAGAATTTTTGCAGCACAACCGGGACAATGACCCAGTTGACGCGCAGCTCAGAAAGCTCTTGGGAGCGCAGGAAGATCTTTTTCAGGTCCACGTCCCCTTCCACGATGGGTTGACGCTGGGCAGGCTGACTGGGCCCGGATTGACGGATTTGGAACAGGCTCGCCACCTGGGTGGGGAACGTGAAGAACTGGGTGTCTTGATTCATCCAGCTGGGAGGCAAATCATCAGCGTAGGCGGAGATGGGCAGGTAACCCTTGGGGTTGGCCTCCCGCATGCGGAGCGAATCAGAGGCGGCGGCGAACTCCACGAGATAGCGCGTCACGTTGCCAGGGGCAGCAAAGGCTTCTTTGCAGGCTTCGCGCTCCTGCTCGCTCTTTTCATCGCAGGCGACCTTGAGACATTCTTTGATGGACTCGGACTTAGGGATGCACGGGAAGACATTGGTCACGGTCTTCGCAAAATATTGATCAGGCGCCGCCTCATTGACGATGAGGGAGACACCCCCACGCAGAGAGGCAAGATCAAGATCCTGGCGGCTGGCCGCGAGAGTGACGTAGCGGGCATAGGAGCCAGTCAACAGGGGCTGCACTAGCCAGTCTTCTTTGTAACGGAAGCGGAGCGAGCCCCCAAGCTCCTTTTGGCGCAGGAAAATAAAGGGGGAACTGAATTCATCGACGAGAGGCCAGATTGCCAAAGGCAGGCCATCGGCCCGCATCGTCTTCAACACCTCGCGGTCGGTGGCGCTCAGAGCCTTGGGCGCCTGGTTCACCACGGTGAGATCCACATAGGGGGAGCCGGGGATGGCCTGATGGGAAGCCACGATATGATAGGACACGATGTTATCGGAAATCTTCGGAGAGACCGTGTCGCTGAACATGGAGTGGTAACCCTCGGAGATGCCCAACGCCTTGTCCGAGGAACAACCCAGCATACCACCCTTGAAAACGGCAAGCCCGGGGCGCTTCATCGCGCAACCTGCGCCGCTCACGGGCAGATTCAAGTAGCGTGCGACACGGGATTGATTGAGCTCACGACCGAGCTTCTGGAGCAGCATGCCCCGGCTCAGGTCTTGTTGGGCCTGGGTATCGGTTTGGATCTGCGTGCGTTTCGCACGCAACAACAGCGAGGAAACCCCCACGGCCAGGCCGCCCACCAGCGCCGCGGAGATCATGACCTCCACTAAGCTGAAGCCGTCTTTACGGCTGGATTGACGCAACAAACCCCAATTCATCCCTTGGTCCCCCCCGGGAACAATATGTATGCTTGACTAAAATAGTATATTTTATATGGGTGCGACACACCAGGCAAAAATGCCCTGGCTTTGAAATAAGTATAAGTTATTGATATACCTCGTCTTTCGCGGGACCGTGCGAATCTATAATTCTTGAGTAAATAATTTCTGTTTATTTACAAACAATGGGCTTATTATGAGCTGTCAGGGTTAACAAGGGGGAGCGCTATGAGGGGTCCATCAAGGGTTCTACGTATATTTGCGTGCGGTCATGCATTCAAACGCGGTTTTACGCTGGTGGAAGTGATGATCGCGGGGGCCCTTGCCGCTATTCTCGCCTTGGGCATCGGCACCATGGTGAGCAATATGCAGCGTGGCGTCGTCAGCGTGCAGCGTAAGGACGATTTCATTGATTTCCAAAAGCTCATTCACATGACCGGCGCGCAGCCAGGCAACTGCAAAACGATGTTTGGGGATACGGCGGGCGCCGACATCGCGGGAATGACTTTGACGACGTCCGGGACTTATAACTTCGCAGGCACCAACTATATACGGCTCTTTAGCGGCACGTCGAGCGTCGACATCAAAGTTGGTTCCCAATACGGCACCGGCATCCACATCACCGGCATCTCATTTTCGTGGTCCAACACCACCATTGGGGGCTCCGCCTACCCCGGCACTCTCACCATCACCGCGGAAAGATACGACACAACCAAGCCCGGCGCCATCGTCCCCGGCGGGGTGCTGAGCGCATCCATCCCCGTGAGCTTGGTGGACTCCAACAACAACGGAAAATCCGACACCTGCACCGTGGGCCCCACTTCAAACTATCCACGCAATGAAATCGTAGTGGCGAACTCCGCATCATGCGTTGGAGCTGCTTGCACGGCGGATTACTACGGCTCGACCTGCGCCGCGGTGAGTTCCGCCTTGGCTGCCGCGGGCAACACCAGCCCCGCACGCGGTGTTTACATCAAAGGGGGTACCTACACGGGTTGCAATGACCTCGTGGTGCCCAAAGACGTAACCATCCGTGGCGATGGCGGGGGCGCCACCGTATTGCAGACCTCCATGGGTGCCGGCTCATTGGGCATGTTCAAGATAACGGACGACACGAATACTATGATTGTCATCAGGGACTTGCAGATTGACCTCAGTGGCGCCAGCTCTGGTGGCCTCGCAGGCATTTACGTATCTGGCGCCTCCGGCGTCACCGTCGAGCGTGTTATTTTTACGAACAGCCATGGAACCCAATACCAAAGAGCTGTGGTGCTCACTAGTTCCGTCGTAACCACCATTGATCGCATCCGCATTCGAAACACGTGGACTGGGCGCACCAGCATTTTCAGGGGTTCATTGGTGTATGCTCGAGGCCCAAACCCTGGCATCTCTGACATAATTATTGAAGGAAACAGCGGCAATTATTATGGCCCCACCGGCGGAGGCGTCATCCAAGTGGATACCTTCATGGCCAACGAGATCAAAATAATAAACAACAGCATCGGTTTATCTAGCACTACCGGCAGCATGATTTACCTGGACCTCAGTAATGCCACGGGAGGGGCCTATGATCGCTTTCTCATCGATGGCAATCGCTTCGTCTCCAATACCAGCACTGACTATGGCGTGAATGTGGACTCCACGGTGGCTGGCAAGGTGATCAAGTATCTCACAATCACCAACAATCGATTTGATGGCCAGGAATACGGGATTTTCGCTGACAATGCGAATATCACCATCGGCGACAATGTTGCTTCCATCGCGGGTAATGGCGCGGTGATCTCAAATAACTACATCACATGCTCTGGCACGGCTGCCACGCACCAAGCCATTAACTTCGGCAACACCAACAATACGATCATCTCAAAGAACATCATTCAACGATGCGGTGGCCCAGCCATTCAGGCGTTGGCCCCCTCTTCATCAATCGGCCCCATCATCGAAGGCAACCAGCTCTTTCTCAGCGCCTCATTAACGTCCTTGAACAAAGGCATCCTCACGGACAATGGCGCGGTGGTTAAGAACAACAAGATCATAAATGCCCAGGAGTACGGCATCAAAGCCACCGGCTCTGATTACCTGATTGAAGGCAATCACATCACAGAGGCCGGTAACACCGCGGCTGAGTCGGTCTGCGGAGGTTGCGGCAGCGCCTGCAAAGCGGAGAACATCGGCATCTGCGCCAATGGGGAGAATGCGACGATTATTGATAACTACATCAGCGGCCCCCAAGCCGCCGTTCGGAATAAAGGCGTCGCCATGTCCAGCGGCACAGCCAGTTCATCAGTCGTGACGCTCAATAACTTCGCGGACAACATCCCTGCCACGGAGCAATGCTCCCGCTGCAACACTTACAGCAGGATTTACTCTGAAAATGGCACCACGCAATACAATAGCCATAGCCTCAACGTCACCACGGGCGGCGGCATCAATGTGGGCACCGGCTCACCTGCCGCTAACGCACTCACCATCAACGGCGCTAAAGTGGGGTACTACGATTGCGACCAGCCCGCCATTGCCGCAACCCCACCGGCGGGCACTTCGGGCGCAGTGAACGTAACGTGCACCGGCGGCCGCACGGCCATCTATTGCGGCGGTGACTGCGGCGGCGGGTACATCACCCGCTCGTACAGGAACCCCGGCTCGAACACCTGCTATTTGAACTGCTACAAACCTGGCGGCTACAATGGCACTACGGATGTCATTTACAATACCGCCTCGTGTTGCATACTGCATTAGTACGGGATGGTTAAAAGATCTGGAGTACATAACTCCATATTTCATGGTAATATGGAGTTATGTACTCCAGATCTTTTAACTGCCCAAGCGATTCATATTTTCTCTTTGGCCCCAGAGGTACGGGTAAATCAAGCCTCATTGAGCTTATTCACCCCTCTGTACCAGTGATCGACCTGCTCGAAGCCGAGACCTACAATCAGTTGCTGGCTAACCCCCAAAGGCTTGGGGACTTGTTGCCGAAAAACCATAAGGGCTGGGTTGTCATCGACGAGGTACAGAAGGTACCTGCGCTGCTCGATGAAGTTCATAGGCTAATAGAGAAAAGAAAACTCAAATTCGCCATCACGGGCTCCAGCGCCAGAAAACTCAAACGCCAAGGCGTGAATCTCTTGGCTGGAAGAGCGCTCACCCACAGGCTGTACCCACTCACTGCATGCGAGCTTGGCAAGGATTTCAATGTCAAGAAGTCGCTCATTCATGGCCACCTTCCCAAGGTTTACTCATCAAGCGATCCTTCCCGGTTTCTCAAGAGCTATATCCAGACCTATCTCAAAGAAGAGGTGCAGCAAGAAGGCCTCACAAGGAATGTCGCGGCTTTCGCCCGTTTTTTGGAGGCTGCGAGCTTTTCTCAGGCTCAGCTCTTAAGTGTCTCCGCAGTGTCACGTGAATGCGCAGTCCATAGAAAAGTCGTGGAAGAGTATTTTTCCATCCTGCGCGACCTGCTCCTGTCATACGAGCTGCCTGTCTTCACGAAGAAGGCGAAAAGAAAAATGACCGCTCACCAGAAATTCTTTTTTTTCGACGTGGGCGTCTACCGAGCCATCAGGCCCGCCGGGCCTCTTGACTCCACTCAAGATATCGATGGCCCCGCTCTTGAGACTTTAGTTTTACAAGAGCTCATTGCACACAACGAATACCGTGCGTGGGACTATGAATTTTACCATTGGAGGGCCCAGTCTCAGCGCGAGGTCGACTTTGTGATGTATGGCAAAAGAGGCTTTCACGCCATTGAGGTCAAGCGGACAGCGACCATACGGGAAGCTGACCTAAGGGGTCTGGCTGAGTTTGCTAAAGACTACCCGTCCGCGAAGTTATGGCTTGTTTACGGTGGGACAAAACGCATGCAGGTCAAGGGCATAGAATATGTGCCTGCGTCGCAATTCATGCTGACGCTACCCGAGCTGTTCTGATCTTTACCGGACCGAGATCGCACGACGCTCGGAATGCTCGAATGCAGCGCTGAACTGATCGAGCTCGACCTTGGTCATTCCGAGCGCGCTCCCCATTTTCCGCCACGTGGAAACCGCGCCATCAACCTCCGTTAAAATCTCTTTTGCGCGCCCCGCAGGAATTCGAAAATATGGGGCAACAGAGAGCAGCGCACTGATCGTCGCTTCAGGTCCGGTCTTCTCTGAAATCCAGGTCTTGAGTTCGCGCACTCGATCAGGAAATGGATTGAGGTCAAACGCTGGCGCTAGCCGCCATTGACCGTGTTCGACATGCAAAAAACCATGATTGCACAAGTGATCGTCAACATTGGTAATCAAAATAGAAAAAGCGATGCGCCGCCATAGTTCTTCAATATCGAGTTGGGCCGCCGCGCCATGGACTCGAAGGGCATCGACGATCTCGGTGTACATATGCTCACTGGGATCAGCCGCATCGACCCCGAGCATGGTCGCGGCGGATACATACATCACTCTGCCACCGTCATCTCGTCGGTCGAAGCGACGTATGAGCGCAACAGGAGCGCCGTCACTGATAATAAGCTGGGCTTTGGCGGCATGAATTCCAGCAGCTGTAGCGAGCTTCATGGCCAGGACTTCGCCTTTGGTGACGGCACGCTCATCCGCAACGCTTGGAAACTTGCCGATCGATAAATGCCCGTCGGCGTCGATCACGGTGCATTTCGGACGCAAACCGCCCAGTGAGGTGCCGCGCCCGCGCAAATAAGCGAGATCTGAGGCCGTCTCGCTACCGGTCTCAACAGCACGAGTGGCCGCGAGAAGCTGAGACAACTCAATGAACGGTGGCGCGGTACGGCGATCTTCGTCCAGCGCGCGCTGGAAGACTCCGTCCTCATCTTGAAAGCGCAGCGCACCCACCCGACTGAGATCATCGACAGCAAGAAGGAAATCCAGAGAGTTGAGAGGAGGCGTATCGACCCGTTCGCCATGTATGCGCGCTTCCTGACGACGCCTGGCATGGTCGCGCATGATAACGCGTCGGCCCCAACCGTCGGGTTCTGTGTCCGCGATGGAACCGTGAAAGATTGATCCATCCCGGATTTTACGATGAAACTGCGGACCGACCACCAGTGGTAAGTCAGGCTCAATGGCAAAGCGGTCCGGGGAAGAGAGCCAGGAGGCGGCGTACTCGAATGCAGCGCTCTCGCGGGCGCCTTGCGCATCGTAGCGAATCAAGCCAATGATACGAGTCTCACCGCCTCTGCGACCGCCGAGGCAGACTCTGATCGTACGCTTCATGGTTGTTTGGGCTCCTTTTTCACTCTCACTCGCTGGGGTAAGCGCTGCTCATCGAGGAGTAGTCCTTGGTCATCGCGACAAGGGTCAATCAAGTCACCTAAAACTTCCCCAAACCCCAGCGCGAACAAGGCCATGGCGTAGACGCTGATGGCGACACTGGGATTGCCTTT
>CAYHWW010000130.1:0-9645 GCA_964360145.1 uncultured Oligoflexia bacterium
GGGGCGGGGGGGGCGGCGCCCCCCAACTAAAACTACGCCTGGGGTTAAAAGACCGAGCCTACGGCCGAGCCTACGTTACGTGCGGTTGAAGGCTAGGACTAGGATGTCTTGTGTGCCATTTTTACCCCGCACTTGCAGCGTGAGCTCATCGGCGCGCCAGCGGCGGCTTTTCATCTCATCGACAAAGGCTTGCAGGTAGGGGCGCAGGGGGTCCGCAATGATGATGCGTCCACTTTTTCCAGCAAGGATCGTCAGCGCCTCGGCCACGGTGCCGGGGTGATCACGCTCGTAGAGGATATCGCTGCCCACTACCCAGTCGTACCCCAGGGCTTTTATGGGTCGCAGCCCTTCCGTGGCGTTTAGATCCTTCCAATCCATCTTGCGGTAGTCCACCGTGACTTTGTTCGCGGCGAGGTTCAGTTTCAAAAACTCAGGCACGTCGGGGTGGAAGTCCGTGGCTGTCACCACGGCGCCCAATTTCGCGGCGAGGAGGGACGGAAGCGCCAGCCCACAGCCCACCTCCAGCACCCGGGCTCCCTTCAGCGTCGAGCCCATGGCTACCATGCTTTCGCATAGGGCCAGGGCGGCGGGCCACACCACGCCGAAATAGGGACAGAGGTCTTCGAGAAGCCGGGGGTCTTCGCCGGCGTTGATGCGGTCAAAGAGCTGGTCGACGGTGCTGTCCAGGTCTTCGAGCGCCGTGATCCGCAAGGTCTGGGAACCGATAGCCACAGTTTCTGTTTTGAGTTTGTACTTCATCGGTCTTCCCTTAAAAGTTGGGCGATCTCTTCAGGCAGCGGGCTCTTCACAGTCACCGGGGTGCCATCGTGTGGATGGAAAAAACTCAGTTCGCAGGCATGTAGCCCATGGCGCTTCAAGATGAGCGCCTCGCTCATCTCGGGGGTGACCATGGCGTGATTGAGGTAGCTCAAAAAGACGCCGTCGATGCCAGCATAGAGTTTGTCCCCCACGACGGGGTGGCCGCAGGAAGCCAAGTGCACCCGGATCTGGTGCTGGCGCCCGGTGCGGGGCATGGCCTCGACCAAGGTGAAACGGCGGGAGCGCTCGAGCACGCGGAACGCAGTGTAGGCCGTGAGCCCTTCGCCGTCGGAGCAAACCGCCATTTTCAGGCGCACGCTGGACACCGGGTCGTTGGACATGGACTTATCCACCACGAATTCGTCTTGCTCGATGACGCCGTAGCAGAGGGCGAGATATTTTTTCCGTACCTGGTGCTTGCGGAATTGAGCAACGAGATTGCCCGCTGTGGCGCTGGATTTGCCGATGAGGAGAACGCCGCTGGTTTCCCGGTCGATGCGGTGGACGAGGTAGAAATCGTCGCCCTGTTCGTAGCTCTCTTTGCGATCCGTGCGCAGGCGGGACAGGAGCGTGTTGAAGAAAAACCGCCCCGCCGGATGCACGGGCAGATTACCAGGCTTATCGATCACCAGGATGTGGTCGTCTTCAAACAACACCTGGTAGCCGAAATCCACCGCGGGCTCAGGGTGCCTTTTGTCGGTGATCACCTGTACTTCGTCACCGATCTGCAATGTGGTGCTCGGTTTCAACCGAGGGGTTTGGCCCAGGGACCGCGGGTTTAGAAGGATGCGCCCATCGTCGATGGCCGTTTGAATGAAGTTCCGGGACTTACGTTTGAGCTTGGTCTTTAAAAACACGTCCACCCGCCAGCCATCGTGGGAGTCATCCACCAGGTGGGTGGTGATGAAGGTCTCCTCTTGGCCATCGCGATGGATCAGTTCATGGCGTCTGTTCTCGCCGGGCATGAGGACCTGTACCACGGCGAAGCAGGCGCCATCATCAATGATTTAGGCTCGGTCTTTTCCCGCCTGGCTTCGTTGCTCCTCCTCGTGGCTCCACGCAGCGGGCAGCAGCCCGCTTTGGTCGCTCACTCGTCGTCGCGTCTCGCCAGGCGGAAAAATACCTTCGCCTACTCAGAACTTTGTTTGAGGATCCGCGGCAAAACAGAGTCTGCGATTACAGCGCACTGGTGGTGGCTGTAGCCGCGGCCTGGGCCTTATCGAAGAGGGTCTTGTACTCAGCGTGTTCCACCACGTCGGCCTTGGAGCTCTGCACGGCGAGGCTTTGCAGCGTCTTTCGGGGCCAGGACTTCTGGATGATGTTCACGATCCACTTGGGCACGGCGCCCTTGGGGTCGGCGAGGATCTGCACGGTGACCCGGGTCTTGGAGCCGTCTTCCAGGGCTTCGAGCTTGTAGCTCGAATTGGTGATCTCACCCCGTACGCAGCAGTCTTGCTCGGGCATGTCAGGGTGTTCCACGGACTTCAGCGTCACGAACAGAGTCCGTTGAGGTACGTCCAGGGTGGCTTGAGCGCGGAACACAAAGTCCCGGTCTCGCACAGGCCAGGGAGCTGAGGAGCGGTTGTATTCGATACGCTCCAACATCGAAAAGACCTGCAGATCTTTTGCTGCCACCGCACGGTCTATCCACTCGAGCTTCCGCCCCGTGTCGGTGAGCACGGAGACAATCTTTGAGAGGCGGGCATCGATCACAGTGGTACCGCGGAATTCCACCATGGGGCTGTCAGGCCACTCGCGCCTTTCCGTGACGACGCCATCGTCGGTGCTGACCACTTCCCACTGGGGCTCGGGAGCAGTCGTCGGCTCTTCAGCCCAGGCGAGCGCGGCAGCCAGTAAGGCCATGGCCACAATGGCCTTTTTCAAACCCTTCATAATCACCCCATTCAGTTGCCACAAAAAATAGCGATGGCGCTTCAGGGTGTCACGACGCGGTGGGTTATTGGTTAAAATCTCTTCATTCTTGGCTCATCCTGCCTTCATGAGATGGGGTCACGCTGATCCTTAGGAGGCGCATCATGAACCACCAACACCTGAAGCTGCCGGAAGGTCATCATGGAAGAGACCCGCCTTGGCCCGGGGCAGCCGGGCCCCCTAAGGGTAGATCGTCGATAAAGGGCCATCTGCTTCGTTGTCGTTCGTCGCCCGCTCCACGCGGCGCATCTGGCCCTTTCTCAACGATCTATAACCGGTGCCGATGGTGCGTCCTCAGGGGGCGTTTGGTTTTTTAGCCCAGCACCCGTCCGGCCCCCAGGGCTAGGAATTTGGGTTCGGTCATTTCTTCCATGGCGGATTCCAACCCCTCGCGTCCGAAGCCGCTGTCTTTGACCCCCCCGTAGGGCTGGTGGTCGTAGCGGGTTGTGGGGACATCGTTGATGATGAGTCCCCCTACATGGAGTTCCTCATAAGCCCGTTCGATGAGGGCCAAATCGTTTGTATAGAGCCCTGCCTGGAGGCCGTAGTGGCTGGCGTTCACAAGCCTCAGGGCATCCTCAGTGGTGGATACCGCTCGCCCCGTGGCCACGGGGCCGAAGACCTCTTCGCGCACGAGGGGAGAGGAGGGGTCGGCGTCTTCCACAAAAACTGGAGCCAGCAGGGTTTTGCAATCCCCTGCGCCCACAAGTTTCACGGATGTGTGGTGACGCCCCTTGGCGGTGGCGAGGTCTTTTTCGATGCGGGCCCGGGCACCGCCGTTGATGAGGGGGCCGCACACCACGGCGGGGTCCGCGGGGTTGCCATAAGGGGTGGCCTGGGTTGCCGCCACCATGGCGTCACGGAAGGCGGGCCAGAGATTTTCGGCGCAGGCCACGTTTTGCACCGAGATGCAGGATTGTCCCGCATAGCCGTAGGCAGCACCCGCCACCCGCCGGGCGATGCCAGGCAGGTCGGCCTCGGGCACGTCGGGGGCGATGAGGCACCAGGCGTTGCCCCCCAACTCCAGGGTGACCGGTTTCTTGGGCGCCTGCTCCCGGATGAGCCAACCCACCCGGGCGGAACCGGTGAAAGACACCATGGCCACTTCAGGGGCAGCGGTGAGCCGGGCTGTTTGCTCGTCGGTGGCCGCCACCACACCCATCAAGTTCAAGCCCGGGGCGTGTTTTTCCACCAGACCAGCCAGCTCCAACGCCGTGAGCGGGGCCTGGGGAGATGGCTTCACTAGAATCGTGTTGCCGCTGGCCAGCGCTGGCGCCACTTTGTGGGCCACCAGGTTCAGGGGGAAGTTGAAGGGCGTGATGCCCAGAATGAGCCCCCGCGGAAAACGCGTGACGATGCCCATGCCGGGGCGCCCGTTCTTCGTGGTGTCCAGGCGCAGCACCTTGCCGCCGAAGCGCAGGGCTTCGCCAGCGGCCCAATGGAACACGCCGATGGCTCGGTCCACTTCGACTTCCGCGAAGCGCCGGGGTTTGCCCGCCTCTTTGCTGATGAGGGTGACGAAGGTTTCGCGATTGTCCGTGAGGCCCTGGGCCACGGCGGTGAGAACCCCATGGCGCTCAGCACTGGTGGAGCGGGCCCATGCTTTGGCGGCGGCAGCGCCTCGGGTCACTATCTTGCCGAGCTCTTGATCGGTGGGAATGGGCACGTCGCCCAGCGCGGCGCCGTCATAGGGATTCGTCACTTTGAGCACGGGGCTCATGGGGTCTCCCAGGCACCAAAGAGGCTTTTCAAATAGTAGCTGCTCTGGCGGGCGCCGGCCAGTATGCGCTCACCGTAAAGAGTGGCGAACTCCCGTGCCAGGTCACCCAAATAAGAAATCTGGTTTTCTTCCGTCTCGCCATCCCAGGAGAGCAGGCGGGTCGCCGTGGAGATCTCCTCGAGCAAATGCCCAGGTTGCAGCACGCTCTCCAGGATCCAGAGGGCCCCTACAAATTCCAACTCGTTACCAACACTGATTTTCTTCCAGTAGTCTTGGAAGGCCGCATCTGCCTTGGCAATAGGGGCGGGACACTTCAATTTGGCCGCGAGTGTCGCGAGTTTTTTAGCCTTCTCTTCGTGGAGTTTTTTCCACTTGAGGGCTTCTGTGAAGTAGCGGGTGACGGAGGGTTTTTCGCTGACGAGGAGAGCTCGCTCCAACTGGGATTTACGGGGGGCGTAAACCAGGCTGAGGGTGACCCAGAGGGTTTCCGGCATGGGGCGTTTGCCCGCGGCACGGCTCACGATGACGCCGCAGTCCCGGGCGGTTTCACGGGCCAGGGTCATCAGCTCATCCTGTAGGGTGAGCTGGGGGGGCGGTGGCTCCGTGGGGGCGGGAATGATGTTGATCGCGGGCTGGATTTGCACTGTGCTCATAAGTGCAGTGTCCCGAAGGTGGCGCGATTCGGCAACCAGTCAGTTGGGCTTGTCGCTGCCGGGTTTGGGTTTGCCTGCGGGCACTGGCATGCGCGCAGGGATGGACGGGGGAGGTGTGTCCTGGTCTTCCGTCGGCGTATTGTCAACGATCTGCAGCGTGGGTTGGGGCGTGTCCAGAGCATCGGGGCGACGGCGCTCTTCACCATCAGGCCGCTCCTCGTCGTGGCTATCCGGAGCGTCGGGCATCTCAGGGCCGTTGCCATCGCCATTGGGGCCCTCGCGACGGGGGCGTCCGGGGGTGGTGATGATCATCGAATCATCCACTTCTTCGCCGGTGCCGATATCGATGGTGATGCAAAGGGCGGTAGGTTCGCCCAAGTCGTGGGCACAGCACGAGGGCTGAGACTCCACAACCTGGGCGCGCGCTGCCGGCAGCCCCCCAGCCACCAGCAACGCAAGAATGAAATAACCGAGCGGCAAGCCGCCTCTACTTATTCGCTGAACCCCTAGGGACCTCTGGGCCTTTGTTTGGAATCTGTTTTCCATTCTATTTTCCCAGTGATCCTGCTCGTGACTAACTACCTGTTTTAACCACTCCAGGCAGTCCTTACATGGTTGCAGCTTGAAACGACAAGGGGGGGCGAAAAAAAATTCAGACCAAGCCCTATAATATTTACAGAGTCCAAGCCTAGGCGAAGGTATTTTGCCGCCTGGCGAGGCGCGACGACGAGTGAGCGACCAAGGCGGGCTCATGCCCGCCGCGTGGAGCCACGAGGAGGAAGCAACGAAGCCAGGCGGCAAAATACCGAGCCTACCTACACGACTTCGAGGTGCACGTCGAGGCCACCACTTGCATCCCGCAGCGAAAGCTTCTTGTGGCCCTGGAGTATGGCGAGCAAATCTTCGCCGATGAGTTCCGCGGAGCCCGGTGTGAGGGCGCCGCAGTCGATGATGTCTTGCACGGATCCGTGTTTGCCGCGCACCATTTTCAGCATGTCATCGCTGGAGAGCAGGTGACGGGCCACGATGTCATGTTTGTCCGCGAGGATCTTGAGGAAGAGGTTGATGACGTCCATGCAGCGCGCTTCCCGATTGGTGGGAATGGGGGACCGTGGAATCTGGGGCAGCTGTTCGCTGTTGAGCTTGGACACCTTTTGGAAAATCTCGACGAGGAAGGCGCCGCTTTTGTTGAGTTCACCTTTGCTGAAGCCCCGGAATGAGGCCAGGTGCTCCAGGGTCTGGGGCCTGACCCGAGCGAGGTCCACGATGACGTCGTCATCCATGACACGGCGCCGGGGGATGTCGATGTCAGAGGCGCGCTTGTCGCGCCAGGCTAAAAGCTCGGTGAGGGCAGCCAGCGCCCGCTCGTCCAGTCGGCCCCCTTTGGCGATGCGGAGCGCCGCATTGACGGCGTCAAACTGGAAGCACTTGTGGTCTTCCCATTTACGGGAAAGCTCCAGGGCCCAGTCTTTGCGCTTGCGGGTCTCGAGGGTCGCCAGCATTTTTTTCGCTGCGGGTACCAGGTATTTCACATCGGCGTGGGCGTACTTGAGCAAGTGGTCGGGCAGGGGCCGCACCTTCCAATCCGTGCGGGCATGGCCCTTTTCAAGATTCACCTTGAGCACTTCTTTCAAAATTTTCGCGAGGCCCACATTGTCGCCATAGCCAAGAAGGGCCGCGCCCTGGGCGGTATCGAAGGTGGGGGAGGCCGTGACGCCGTAGCTGAGGAAAATGCACTCCTGGTCCCCCTGGGCGGCATGGAGGATTTTGAGAATTTTAGGATTCTGGAACAGGTCGAGGAGGGGCCTCATGGCCTGTTCATCGAGCACCAAAGGGTCCACGAGCCAGGTTTCCGTCTCATTACCGACTTGGATGAGGGCGATTTCCGGGTAGTACGTGCGTTCCCGGATGAACTCGGTATCGAAGGAGATGATTTCTTCGAGGGAGAGCTTTTCACACAGGGCGGCAAGTGTGGCGGCATCAGTGATGGGCGGTGCTAAGGACCTGTCTAAGGTTTCGTGTTTCATAGCTCATGTTCTTAGTAGTATGCTTTCTCCGTGTTGCCCAATGACTTCTTGAAGATCATCGCCAAAGAGTTCCCCGCGGATTTTCTCACCACGGATCCCGCGGAGCTGTTGGAGTTCGGTAAAGACTGGACCAAGGTTTATGAGCCCAAGCCCCTCGCCGTGGCCCTGCCTCGCTCCGTCGGCGAAATAGCTCGCCTGGTGAAGCTCTGCGCCGCACACGGTGTGGCGGTGGTGCCCTCCGGGGGGCGCACGGGCCTCGCTGGTGGGGCTGTGGCAGCCAGGGGCGAGCTCGTCATTTCTCTGTCTCGCATGAATCACATGGAAAAAGTGGATGCGGCGTCCTTGACCTTGCTGGTCCAGGCTGGCGCGGTGACCCAGGCGGTGCACGAGCACTGCAAGCCCCATGGGCTGACCTGGCCCGTGGATTTCTCGTCCAAGGGCTCGAGCCACGTGGGGGGCAATATCAGCACCAATGCCGGCGGCATCAACGTCATCCGCTATGGTTTGACCCGGCAGTGGGTGTTGGGGCTGCAGGTGGTGACGGCGAGCGGTGAGATTCTTGAGTTGAACGGCGCTTTAGAGAAAAACAACACCGGCTTCGATCTGCGTCAGCTCTTTATCGGCACCGAAGGCACCATGGGTATCATTACCGCGGCGACGCTGAAGCTGACACGGCTCCCCGGCGAGACCCAAACCTTCCTGTTCGCGGTGTCCGACATCGCGGCAGTACTGCGGCTCTTTCGGGCGGCGCGCATGGGGCCCTTTGTCATTCAGGCCTACGAATTTTATACTCATCTGTGTTTAAAGCGGGTCATGAAACATCGCGGCCTGCGGGCCCCCTTCGCTACGTCGGCGGGGTGTTACGTTCTCCTCGAGGTCGAGAGGCCCGAGCGTGAAGAGAGGTTGGACCAGTGGCTGTCTTCGGTCTTTGAAGGCGGACTCGTGCTGGACGGCACCATGGCTCAGAACCCGCGGGAAGCCGTTGACTTTTGGGTGTACCGCGAGGCCATCGCCGAGAGTCTGTTCGCCACGGGGCTGCCTCACAAGAATGACGTGAGCCTGCCCGTGGCGCATCTTGAGGCTTTCTGTGCCGCGCTCGACACGTTTTTCGCTGACCATTATCCGGGTTGGGACGTGTGCAACTTCGGCCACATCGGCGATGGCAACCTGCACATCAACATCATGAAACCCGACGGAGTGGCCAAAGACGAGTTTTTAGCGAAGACCCACAAGGTGGACGAGGATCTCTTCACCATGGTGCGGGCCCATGGTGGCAGCATTTCAGCAGAGCACGGCATCGGGCTTCTGAAAAAGGACTTCCTGCACTACTCCCGCACGCCCGCCGAGATGGCGGTGTTGCGGGCAGTGAAAAAGGCGCTGGACCCCAACGGTGTGTTCAATCCGGGGAAGATATTTGATTGAGGATGGAATCGGATTCCGGGGGAGCATCCACGGGGACTGAGGGTTCTGGTTCCACGGCTGGGACGGCAGCAGCAGCTTCCGCGGCGGCAGCGGCTTCCGCAGCAGCAGCAGCTTCCGCGGCAGCAGCAGCTTCCGCGGCTGCAGCGGCTTCCACGGCGGCAGCAGCTTCCGCGGCAGCAGCAGCTTCCGCGGCTGCAGCAGCTTCCACGGCGGCAGCAGCTTCCGCCAGTTGAGCTGCGTGGAACTGGGAGTAGCGATCCAGGACTTCCGTCGGTTGAGCCGCAACGACACCCACAGCGAAGGATAAACCTGCGGCGGCCTCCACAGTGACCTTATGCAAGGTGCGGACGTCATTGGAAACGTGGCGGGGCAAGCGCAAGGACATGAGCTGGCCCAGGAAGCGGGTGGCGGCGGCAGCCACCATCTGCACGTGCACCGCGCCACGGCGCAGGTGTTGGGGCATGAGGCTTGTGATGGTATTGGCGTCGTTGAGGCGAGCCACATAGTCAGCAGCGGCGCCATCAGCGACGTGGGATGCGGCGACCAAGGCGGTTCTCTTCGCTTGCACATCCGCAACCAGGGAAGCGATGGTGGTGAACAAACCATCGAGACGTGCCGCGGCGGTGGCACCTTCTGTTTCAGATCCCAGGATAGAGGCGTCGCGAGCTAGGAGTTCCTCGGACCATGCTGTGGAGGCGTCAGGCGCGGTGAAACCTGTCACACTGCCGGGTAGCCCCAGGATGATGCTTGCGCTCCGTGCTTGCAGTCGGCCCACGGCTTCGCTGTGGATGCTGAAGGCGTTGGATTCGGAGATGAGTTCAAGGAGATCGGCACTCAAAACCACGCGCTCATTGTCGAGGCGGACAAAGCGTCGGGCCGCTTGGCGGCGCCAAACGGGCAGACTGCTGCCTGCCTTCGCGTGGATCTCGCGGAGCTGACGTTTGAATTCGAGGAGGCGCCTGTTCGTGAGGCGGCCCAATGCGTCGCAGATGGGTTCCGGCGTCTCACCCTCACACTGGGCCTGGGAGCGGATGGTTGCAAGCTCGGGCATCACCGCGTTCACCACGTCGAG
>CAYHWW010000131.1:0-9634 GCA_964360145.1 uncultured Oligoflexia bacterium
AGGTGGAGATCGGCACTCGCCGGGCCAGCCTGATTGGCGCGGCCCTGGGTATTGATCCAGCGTTCATCCTCTTCCCCGATGGCGCCGAAGGGGCGCTCAAAAAAGAAGTCGAGCGCGTGAGTAAAAAGTCATCCCGACTCCTGGCCGAAAAACGAAAGAAGTATGCCGCTTAAAGGAAAGGATAGGCAGAATAAACGCTCTATCGGCCGCTGCGTGCCCGGATTTGGGGTGGGTCTAGCCGTGGAATGGACGATGGTCTGGTGCATGAATCCATGGGCATAGCTGCGTCCACATCCGGGACCGTGGTGGCCAGCTCGCCAAGTTCAGCGCCGCGAGACGCAACGCACTGCATAGTTGTCTGAACTAGCGCGACTGAAGAGGCCGACGTAGCCCGTACGCCCAACGAACGCGTAGGCGTCATAGGAGTCGGGGTGAACCCGCGAAGACCAAAACTGTCGGTACTGATTATAAGAAAAAAGATCAGGCAATTCGCCAGCAGCATCCTTGCCGAGACTGCGTGTCCATTCTTTGATCTGTGGACCTGATGGCAGCTCCCCGCCCCGGCTGCGACAGTAGGCCACAGCGTCAACGAGGTTCATGGTTTCTCGGCTCGCCTCGCTCCAAATCAATCCCGTGTGCTCGTCGAGCCAGGCACCACCGCTCGCCCGGGTGAAGCGCGTGCCGTTGGGCATGACCACGGTTTCACCTTCCACGTTGTGTCCATTGAGGTAGGCTCGCAGCGCTGGCGTGAGGTCTTGGTAGCGCCGCCCACCCCCTACCCAGCGATCCCGGGCGATGAAGAACGCTGCCTGGGGGGGCACCCACACCATGAAGTCTTCTCTACTGATGAGGTCACCCTCCCGCTCCACATTGAAGCGATAGGGCCGGTCCCCCACAGTGAGGAGCACCTCGCGCACGGCAGGCCTCACCGTGTTGTTCTCTACTACGGCTCTCACCAGGATGTTGCCAGGCAAGACGGTAGGCACGGACAACCACTGCCGCAAAGCTGCAGTGACAGTGGTCAGTATCCCCGTGCGCACCAAGGCTTCAAGGGCCGCCCGATCCCCGTCGGGCATGGGGGCGGGCATGGGGCGGTTGTGCTCCATGGGCACTACGAGCCTCACCGCCTCGCGCCAATGGGCGGACTCGTGGGATGGGATTTGCCGCCATAGCTCCTCCAAGGGCATCACCGTACGCGAGAGCTGCCTTTCCCCTTCACGCCATGCGGAGCCCCTTTCAAACCACTCGCCAGCTACGAGAATCCGCGGCTCCGCCCCCGCGGGAGGTGCGCCTGGCGTGGGGACCAGCTCCATCCGTGCCCGATAGCGAGTACCACTGATGGTGAAGAGCACCTCGCGGATGCGTGGCGTTGCGCCACTGTCGTGGATGAGTTCGATGACAACAGGGTGGCGCGTGCTCGCCGTGGGCAACGGCCCGGGGCGCAGATCAGGCGCGGCAAGCTGCCCAGCTCGGCTCATCGCCCCCATCGTCAAGACATGGCTCATATGAACACGAATGCTCAAATCCGCAGCACCCCGAACCCCGGTCAAGGGGAAAGCGATGACCCGCGTGCGCTCCAAAGCCTGCCGGGCGTCGGCCGGGATGGCGTCAAAGCTGCGGAAATACGTGGACTCCAGCGCAATCTCACGGGCCGCGGTACGATAGACACCGGCGCTACGACAGATGCCAGCCTCCGCGCCGTGGGCCAGCATCGGGGCGCACACCGCAATGCCCGTTGCGCGGATGACGATGGCTGCGACGAGAGAGGCAAGTTTTACCCACGGGGCGGGGCGGTTCTTCACGTCTGACTTTTCGGTGGCAGGGGCTTAGTTCTGTACGAGATTGCGTGCGCCCGCGCAAAATAATTTCGATTTTACTTGACGAGGGTTCAGCGCGAAGTGGTGCCCCCGCCCAGAATTCACCCGCAATTTGCGCGGTAGTTCGCTCTGTGACGTGCTGTGGACGGACTTGAGGCCTCGTGCCTTGTCTTTTTCGCGGAAGGCAATGGCGGGCATTCCTGCGCGAAATCTAGCGCAGGAAAAACCGATGATAGAGTGCGTCCCATGAACTTAAAACATCTCTCTTCTGAGCGCCTCATCACTGAATTGAAAACCCTTGTCGCCGACGAACGGAGGGTGGGCGTGGCTATTTTACACCACCTGCGTGAGGTGGAAGAGCGACGGCTGTACCTCTCTCAATATCAGTGCCCTTCTCTCTTTGAATTTGCAGTGCGGGTGCTGGGCTACAGCAACGACGCGGCCTGGCGCCGCATCACGGCCATGCGGGCGCTGAGAGCGCTGCCCTCGCTTCAATGTAAAATAGAAAGCGGTGCCTTGAGCCTCACCGTGGTGGCCCGGGCCACGCAGTTTTTTAAAGAAGAGGGGGTTCAATGTGAAGCCGAAAAACTTGCGGTCTTCGCGAAGCTTGAAGGCAAGTCCACGCGGCAGGCAGAGGTGGTATTCGCTGCTCAGTCTTCAAAACCCACGGCAACAAGGACGCTGAAAGTGGAGCTCAGTGCCGAAGATTACGCGAGTCTTGAAAAACTCCGGGGCCTCTTGAGTCACCGAGGCCAAGGCAAGGCGGGTACACTCGCCGGCGTGCTGGCCGTTCTCATTGAAGAGGGCTTAGATAAACATGACCCCGTGCGCATCGAGGCACGCAGTGAACGCCGTCGTGCGGCATCACCTGGGGCGCCCCAAGTATTGAGCACTGCCACAGAGCAAAAGACCGAGTCACCCGCCCCCGCTGCTGGATCGTCTCGACACATCCCTGCGGCGATCAAACGCAGCGTGTGGCTCAGAGATAGCGGCAAATGCACTGAACCTGACTGCGGAGCGACGAAGTATCTGCACTACGATCATGTGCAGCCATTTTTTCTGGGCGGTGAGCACAGCGCCCGAAACCTCCGGCTACTGTGCAGCGCCCATCATAGCGCCGTGACGCGGGAAGTGTTTGGGGGCTTGCCGAGCTGAGGGCGTCGCGGCTCTGGCATCACGGAAAATCGACGGTTGTCGGCTCTAATGGCGAGTGGAGGATTGAGGCTCTAGGTCCATACATCAATTGTGATGTTGGCCGACGTTGCGGCGCGGTCGTAGGGGCGCCACTTCTATGTAAACCACCTGTACCCCGTCCATGACCTCGGGCCACGAAGGGTCGATGAATGTGCCGAGGGGGATGCTTACGCGTACGACATAGTTGCGAACGCCATTAAAAACCTCGGCTGATATGCCTACAGCCGCTTGGTCCACGCCGAGGCCTTCGAGCTCACGTTTGACCTTCTGCTTTGCCGCTCGGGCCCTCGCCAACGTGGCTCTGCCATATTTCTCAGCAACGGTGCTGCTGTGATTGAGACCTGCCCATAAAATAGTGTCCGAACTGGCGCCGGACAACAAGTTTTTCAGGTCGCGCACGGTGCCCGTCAACTCCACGAAAATCACGCCGCGGTTGAGATGCCAGAGATATTCAGGCGACTGCACTTGCAGGCGATGAAACCATCCAACAACACTGGTGTACTCTTCCACCAATCTTTGGGTATCCGCTTGAGCGCCATCATCGTCTCCATAGCGCTGAGCCAGAGCGCTGAGCTTCAGTAGGGCGTAGATTTTTCCTGTGCCACTGCCATCGCCTTGGAGCAGTTCAGCCAAACCCGCGGTGATTCCGTTATCAGCAAGTGCGGGCTCGCAAACAGGGCGCCCCCCGCGGCTGACGGCGTGAGCCTCGGGCAGCACGAGTAGGAATTGAGAGACAAACAAAACAGAAAAGAGTGCAGTGAAACGCATGGACCCCTCCGGTGAGGCAGGAAGTACAATGCCCGACCCATTGTGTCAATTTGCGATAGGTGCACTCGCTGCAGAAACAGGGCGTACTCAGTCCCCCCGAGCCCGCCACTGCATCCCCATGGCAAGCTTGGCTTCCGTGGCTTTGATCTCAGCGCCGCGGCGAGCGCTGTCCCAGCCCAATGCGGCGGCACAGAGATCCGCTACGCGCTCCAGGATGCGCCGCTCCAGCCCCGGACCCTGGGTCCAGAGTGGCGTGCGACGGAACACCACATCTTCGAGGGTCAACGGCACTTGATTACTGAGGGCCCAGCGCACGTCTTCTTCCGTGAATCGCCCCCAAAGCGGTTTGCCGCCCTGACCCCGGGCTTTGTATTCTTCAGCCTTGGAGAGAGGCTGCTTTGAATCCCCAGCCTTGGTGCCAGGAAATGCGAAGTCGGCGATCTCCGCTGACATGGGGCGGAACGTCGTGTACTTGCCGCCGGCCACGAACACCACGCCATCACTGTTGTGCCAGATCTCATGCTCCCGAGATGTCTTCGCCTCATTGCTCGCGCCCTCATCGAGGAGGGGGCGCACGCCGGCGTAGGTGCTGACGATGTCTTTTTCCGTCAGTTTCGCGTCGGGGAAGAAACTCGCGAGGTTGGCGAGGAGATACTGGACTTCCGCGCCATGGGCGTGCACTTCATCGAGGTCCCCCCGCTCCGGCGCATCCGTGGTGCCCACGATGACCATCTCGGCCCCTGCGCCGAAATCTTTGCGGGGGATGACGAAGATGATGCGCTTGTCCGGCGCGAACATGACGAGGCAACCATCGATGGGGAAGCGCTTCCACGGGATGAGCAGGTGAATGCCACGACTGGGCTTCATGACCATGCCGCTGCCGCCTTGAAACACATCGCCCATGCGATCGGTCCAGGGGCCCACGCAGGTGATGACCTCTTTGGTGCGCACTGTGAAAGCCTCGCCGCTGGTGGCTCGATGCGCCGTGGCCTGGGGTGGCAGGTTTTCTTTCACCGTGATGAGGAACTCCCTAGGGCTGCGGGGCTCCGGCACGAGGGCCACTTTTTCCACCCTGGCATAGTTGTAGCTCTCTGCCCCATGAAGGTGGGCATCCGCCAAACACTCCAGCACCATTTCGTCGTCCATCATCATGGCGTCGGCGTAGGCTAGCCCCCCTTCAAGGCCCTTCATGCGCAGCCCGGGGAACTTCTCTTTCATGCGGGCAGCAGTGAGTTTTTTATGGAAGAACGGCGTGCGAAAAAGAGCCAGGCCATCGTAGAGCCACAGCCCCATTTGCAGCATCCAGCCAGGGCGGGCCGCGGGGGACGGCGAATCCTCGCGCTCGTAGAGGGGCAGCACGAATTCGAGGGGCAAGACGAGATGGGGATGAGTTTTTATCAGCCAGTGCCGCTCGGCAAGGGCTTCGAAAACTAAACCGAAATCATACATCTCTAAGTAACGCAGACCACCGTGGATGAGCTTCGACGACTTACTTGAAGTGGCTGATGCGAAGTCCCCCTTTTCGAAAAGCACGATCTTCAAACCCCGCAGCGCCAACTCCCGGGCAACCCCCGCCCCGACGATGCCACCACCGATGATGACCGCATCGTAGAGCGGGCCCTGCCCCGCGCCTAGGCGCTGCAAGCCTCGGGCTCTGCTCTTGGAATTCATGTGTTCTTTTGAGGCTGGGGGTCGCGGACCCCCGGGTCACGGACCCCTAAGTTCACGCCGATGTGCAGCTCGGCTAATTGCCCTGGCGTCACCGCCGACGGGCTCTCGCTCATAAGGCACTGGGCCCGTTGTGTTTTGGGGAAAGCCATGACCTCGCGGATGGCGTCAGTGCCAGCAAGGATCATGATGAGGCGATCCACGCCGAATGCGATGCCACCGTGAGGGGGGGTGCCGTACTGGAGCGCTTCGAGGAAGAAGCCGAACTTCTCGTTGGCCTCTTTTTCTGTGAGGCCCAAAGCACGGAACATGGCCGCCTGCACATCTTGTTTGAAGATCCGCAGACTGCCGCCGCCCACCTCAACCCCGTTCAAGACCATGTCGTAGGCCGCGGCCTTGATGCTGCCCAGATCTTTGCCGTCCACGAGCTTTTGGAAATCCTCGGGCACCGGGCTCGTGAACGGATGGTGGCAAGCATACCAGCGGCTGTCACCGGGGCTGAATTCCAGCAGCGGAAACTCAGTGACCCAGAGGAAATTGAACTTGGTCTTATCGATGAGCCCCAGCTTGTCGCCCACCTTGAGGCGCAGGCTGCCCATGGCGTCGTTGGCCACCTTCGCAGTGTCGGCCACCATCATGACGAGGTGATTGCCGCCAGCCGACGAGTCGTCCGTGAAGCCGCAGGCAGCTTTCAGGGCTGCCGCCTCTTCAGGCTTCAAAAACTTGGCCGCGGGCCCGCTCACGGTGCCGTCCGCGGCGAACTTGTACCACAGCAGGCCCTTGGCGCCGTAGTTGCCCACGAACTTGGTGTACTCGTCCAAGTCCTTGCGGCTGAATTTTTCCGCCTCGTTTTTGATGGGCACCGCTTTGACGAGACCGCCATTGGCCAAGGCGCTCTTAAACACGTTGAAGTCGCTGCCCCGGAAGACGTCATTGAGCTCAAGGAGTCGCAAGTCGAAGCGAGTGTCTGGTTTATCGACGCCATAGTATTTCATGGCATCGTCGTAGCTCATGCGGGCGAACGGTGTTTTCACCTCCACTCCGATGGTGCGGGCGAAAACCTCTTTCATGAGGCCTTCAAGGAGGGGGTAGAAATGCTCAGTGTCGAGAAAGGATGTCTCAATGTCGATCTGTGAGAACTCCGGCTGACGATCGGCGCGGAGGTCTTCATCCCTGAAGCAGCGGGCGATCTGGTAGTAGCGGTCGAAGCCACTGACCATCAAAAGCTGTTTCAGGGTCTGAGGGGATTGGGGCAACGCATAGAACGTGCCCGGATTCACCCGGGACGGCACGATGTAGTCACGGGCGCCCTCTGGGGTGGATTTATAGAGGATCGGCGTTTCGATTTCCAAAAAATCGTTACGACCGAGGTACTCGCGCACAATCTGAACGGCTTTGTGACGCAGGATGATATTACGCTGCAGCTGGGGCCGACGCAGATCAAGGTAGCGGTACTTCAAACGCAGGGTTTCGCTGATCTCCTGGCCTTCGTTTCCATCGATGACGAAGGGCGTGGGCTTGGCTTCAGAGAGAATTTGCACGCAGGTGGCCACCACTTCGATGGCGCCAGTGGCGAGTTTATCGTTCTTCATGCCGTCAGGGCGGGCACGCACCCGGCCTTCGATGGAGACTACGTATTCATTGCGGAGTTTTTCACCCTCGACATGGGCGTTTTTATCCACGGAAGGATCGATGATGACCTGAGTCACGCCGTAACGATCGCGGATGTCGATGAAGATGATGCCGCCGTGATCCCGGCGTTTGCCAACCCAGCCGGAGAGCCGCACGGTCTGGCCAGCATGTGATGCACCAAGCGCTCCGCAGGTGTGCGTACGTACATAACCCATATTGATGGTCTGAGACATGTTGTCTGGACTATCACGACTGACGACGCCTGCGCCAGCGAGGACAACGACAAAACACTACCATTTCACGAGGTTCCCCATGGTTAGCGGCGCAGCGCTTCGCGGACCCGCTCCACGGCGCCCATGGGACCGAAGACGTCCGTGACCACCCCGGCATTGAGAACGCGATGGTGGCGCTTACTCACCAAGTCGGTGGCCAACATGCGGGGTTCGAAGTGGAGCACCTCGTCGATGACGCTCTCTGAAAAGCCGGGCAGCGCCTTATCCAAGGCACGCTGGGCGGAGCGCATGCGCTTCAATATCTCGTTATTGTCCTCGAGATCATCGTCAGGGAGGAGGCCAAACCACACACTCTCAAGTCTGTCCTCGGCGGGCTTCAGGAATCGACCAATGACATGGGCGCCAGCACCTTTTTTCGATGGATTTGCCACGAGAGGCACCACCACGGTGAGCCCCGGCGTCAGCGCACTGGCGAAATCTCTGTGACGGAACTGCAGGCTGTATCCGGCGCGGAAGCTCTTACCCTTTTGAGCAGCACGCAGCAGATCCGCGGTGGCCTGATCCTTCACCAGGTGGTCATAGGGCTCGCCCCGGTCACCGAGGATGAAGGCCCGCGCTTTCACCGTGAGAGTTTTTTTCGTCGCGGGATTGGCGAGGTCCGCGGCAGTGAACTGGCCCTCCTCCACCTGCAGCCCCAAAAGTAGAGCGCCACGCACGATGATAAAAGCTGGTTCGTCTTTCAGTTGAATGGCTTGGATGCCCCCCGGCGTCGCCGCAGCCCCCAGGGCCTCACCGGAGTATGCCCCCACCACTGTGTCGTGGAGGGTCTCTAAATCCAGCGTCCCCTCCCCCCCCTTCAAAAGAGCGGGAAGGGCTGCTTCATGCTCCCCCCACTCCGGGCGGCTTTCGGCAAAGGGCTTAAAGCGGCGGGTGTTGCGGGCATCAAAGTACACGGCCTGAAATGCGGTTTCTTGTGCTCCCTCAGGAAGGGAGAGCCCGAGCAGGTCCCGCAACACCGCGGTGCCTTCAGTGGAGACTTGGCCCGCCCAGCCATGGCGGGCGAGGGACCGGGCAAAGGAGCCCGGCTCTTCATCGGTGACCCAGAGCACGCTTTGACCCGCGCGGTGGGCGGCGTGGGCGGCCCAGAGAGCGGAGGCACCGTCACCGAGAACGCAAACATCCCAGGGTTGTGCGGTGAGGGACTTAAGGTCGATGGTGGCGCTCATGGTGTGTACCTCCGATGGGGACCCTGGGGTGCGATCAGTGCATCGTGCCATGACTGCAATGCGGCACGACAGGTTTTTTCATCACCGCTGAGTGGGATCTTAATCAACGGGCCCGACGGGGTCAATTGGCCAGCCACCGCGTGGCTAGCCACTGCCGTGGCGGCAGCAGCGGCTTCGTCCCGGGCGATAATAGTGAGGCAGGAGCAGTCCTCAGCCGAAACCACCGCAAGCACCGGGGGCAAGGTCGAGGTGACCTGGGGCCGAAGCCAGGTGCCCGCCTCGGCCTCGACGCTATGTCCCACCCAGAGGGTCATGCCGTGCTGAAGCGCGTGCTCCATGGCCCGATGGTGCATGACCTGGGCGCCATGGCGAGCCATGTGAAGCACTGCGGCAAGCGACAGTTCAGTGTAGGAGCGGGCATCGTGAACCAGGCGAGGATCAGCGCTGAACACACCGCGCACATCAGTGAGGATCTCGCAGCGGGCCGCCTTGAGGGCCGTGGCGAGGTACACCGCCGTGGTGTCCGAGCCCCCGCGGCCCAGGGTGGTGATTTCTTTGGCGCGGCTCACCCCCTGGAAGCCCGCCACAATGACGACTTTGCCCCGGGCGAGCTCCTCTTGGACCCGGGTGGGGCGGATTTCGACGATGCGGGCGCTGCTATGGCTCTCGTCGGTGATGATGCCAGCCTGGGAGCCGGTGAAGGAGACGCAGTCCACGCTGAGGTCCCGCAGGGCCATGGCAGTGAGGGCCATGGCGACGCGCTCGCCTGCGGTGAGGAGCATGTCCATTTCCCGAAGGTGGGTGCGGGCCTGGGGGCTCACTTTTTCAGCGAGGGCGATGAGCTCATCGGTGCTGTGGCCCATGGCGGAAACCACCACCACCACGTCATCGCCAGCGACCCGGGCTTTAGCGATGCGGGCAGCCACGGCGCGGATGCGTTCTGGCGTGCCGACGGAGGTGCCACCATATTTTTGGACGATGAGGGCCATGGGGAAAGATTACTGCGGGCGCAGGCCTCTGACAAGGTGGGGGCCGCGGCGCGGGGCGACAATATCGCATTGTAAATATTAAATATTTACGATAGAGGACCCCCATG
>CAYHWW010000132.1:0-9575 GCA_964360145.1 uncultured Oligoflexia bacterium
GTCATTGCCCTCGGCGACGGCGAGTGGGGCATTGCTTCCCTCGAGCACCTTGCGGCCATATTCCGCCAATTCGCTGAAGAGATCGAACGCCAGCCTCCGCCTCCGGGCCTCGACGAGAAAGGCATCGAGCAATATCGCCGTGCCATCGCTGGCATCACGGGGCCCCTTTACGGTCGTGCCGCCGAAAGTGTGAAGAAGGCCTATGAAAAAGGCATCGCCCTTGATGTTACGTCCCCTGTCTTCATCACGGTCTCCAGGGGCATGACGAGGCTTGCGCCCCGCCAGTATCCCCCCGCCCATTATGGCTCCGCGGATCATTTGAAACTCATGGGCCCTCGCCTTGATGACATCGAATCCTGGCGTAGTCGCATCAGCGCCCGTGCCACAACGAGTAGCCCAGGCGCCGATCTCTGGGTGGAGTTAGGTAATCTGGAAATGGCGGCCCAACGCCCTCGCCTCGCACGTCTGTATTTCGAAGAGGCGTTGGCTCGCAATGCAAAGAGTGCTGCCGCCGCCAACAACCTTGCCGTGCTGGCCCTCATGGAGGGCGACGCTGACGAGGGGACGCAAGCGCTCATCCGTGCCCTTTCCCAAGCTGAGTTCGCCGGCGAACCCAAAGAGAATCTCGCTCGCACCTATCTCGCCTACAATCTCTTTTCGAAGGCCCTCGAACACCTCAAGGCCCTCCGCATGCGTTACCCCGAAGACCGCGCCATCGCGACGGCATTCGCTGTGGCGGAGCTCGGCGCGGGTCAGGTGGCCCAGGCCCGGGGACGCCTTGAGTCCCTTGGCGGCAAAAACTCAGATGACTTCGTACTCTGGTACAATTGGGCTGTGGCCGCTGCTCTATCCGAGAGCGAAGACACTCGCCGTCAGGGGCTGGAGCGTTTGAAAGAGGGGAGCGCCTCCGACGTCGGCTCCCGCCAGGCGCTGGAACTGGCGCGCTCCCTATTCGAGAACCGGAGGTAGTATGAATCGATTCATTTCATGGATGCTGGCAACCGCCCTGCTGACCCTGCCCGCAACCGCGGCGCGACGCGACGCGCCAAAAGAGTACGATGAGCAGGGCCGGCGGGTGGTCTATCGCAAAAAGAACGTCGTGGATTTCGACTCCATGCTTCTTGAAGGGGATTTGAAGAATCCCAATGAGTTCTATTTTGTTCACAGGCCCGAGGAGAAGTTTGGTACCCTGGTGAAGAAGAGGCCTAATTTCCACAAAGAGATGCTTCGCGACTCGGTGATGGTGCGATGACCCAGACCGCCTTTGGATTGAGGATTGAAAGTCCCGGCAGCGCTGCAAAAGCGAGCTACGCGCTATCCCGTCGTCGCACGGTGGTGGGCAGCGCCACGTCCTGTGATCTCCAGTTGGAAGGCGAGGGCGTCAGCTCCATCCACGCCATTGTCGAATCCGATGCGGCAACTGGCCGCGTCGTTGTCTATGACCTCGCCAGCGATGCGGGCCTCAAGGTCAACGGTCAAGCCACGGTGCAGGCCGAGCTCAAGCCCGGTGATAAGCTGGAGATCGGTTCCCACACTTTGGTGCTGAAGCGCGCCGAGGATCTCGAAGTCACCGCGAGCCGCATCATCGAAGATCGCTCTCCGTTTCTCCTTGAAGAGGGCGAGCATCTTCAGGACATCTTTGACTACAGTGGTGAGAGCACGAAAAGCCTCCAGGTCGTCATGCTCTACTCCGGCGTCATCATGGAAGTGAGTCACTTCAATCGCACGAAGAAGATCATGATTGGTCCCAAGCATTCCGACGATTTCGGCGTACCGCCGCTGCTGGGCGTGTCTGCTCCCAGCCGTTATGAGCTCATCTCCTGCACCAATGGCGAGTACGCCCTGAACCTCCATGATTCCATGACCGGTGTTGTGTCCATGGGTGGGGCTCTCACTCCGGTGAAAAAAATCGTCACCGATGCCCAGCGCAGCAAGGTGCTGCCCCTCGGTGAAAAAGACTTCGCAAAGTTGGATATGGGGGACGTGAGCTTCTTCGTGAATTTCACTCCCTCTCCGCCACGATTGAAGCATCAGCGCATCTTTACGCGGGATCCCCTCTTCTTCCGCATCTGGATGGCATCTCTTGGTGTGACGTTGATGCTCACCTACGCCTTGAGCCGCATCGTAGTGAACCCTCAGATGGAAATCGAACAACTGCCTGAGCGCATCGCCACCATCATCTACAAGCCCGAGCTCCTGCCCATCGAGCAGCCCAAGCCCAAAGCGCCAGTGGAGCAACCCAAGGTAGAGCCTCAGCAGGCGCCTCCCAAGCCCAAACCTCAGGTCATCAAGGTCACACCAAAAGAGCCTAAAAAGCCCGCACCGAAGAACCCCATGATCGGCAAAGAAGAACCCAAGAGGCCCCAGCCTAAAGCGCAGCACGCTCCCGCCCCCAAGCCCAAGCCCGCACCACCAAAACCCGCCGCCAACAAGGGGGGGGATGAAGGGGCTGGCGCCCGGGCAGCAGGCGAGAGCGGTACCCGCGGGAAACAAAATGCCAAGCCCTCCGACACGCACCAGACCAAAGCTACTAGGCCCGGCACCGCTCCTAGCAATGCGCCCGCCGTGGCCCGAGCTGGCAGATCCCAAGTGCAGGATATGGGCGTGGTCGATGTGTTCAAGGGTTCCACAGGCACTTTGAATAAAATTCTCGCTGGAGGCAAAGGCGCATCCGGTGCCGCGGACAAGTTGGAAGGGTACGGCGGCTTCACCACCCAGGGCGCTGGCGGCCTCGGCGATGCGGGCGGCGGCGCGGGCGGTGGCGGTCAATCCATGGGGCTCGGCGGCCTCGCTGACAAAGGCGTGGGTGGCGGTCGCAAAGGTACAGGCTTAGGCGCCCTGGGGTCCGGCGGCAACATCATCGGCGGCAAGGGCAAACTCGTCATCGCGGGCTCCAATGGTGCCCCCGAACCCATCGTCCTCGGCGCCATTGACAGCGATGCCATTGCTCGTGAAGTGGCGAAGCACCGGGACGAGATCAAATACTGCTATGAAAAAGAGATCAATGCCGAGCATCCGGATCTCTCTGGGCGCATCAACGTGAAGTGGGTCATCGGTGCCAGTGGCGCTGTGACATCCGCGGGCATGGCTTCCAGCACCATGAAAAATCCCGCTGTGGAAGGTTGTGTCGTCGCGGTGATCAAACGCATCATTTTCCCGCCAGTGAAGGGCGGGGGGGTGGTCGAAGTTACCTGGCCCTTCATTTTCCGCCCTGCCACAGGCTAGTGTAACTGTCCGAAATCGTTACATAAAAAATAGGGCAACCCCAGCCCCTCCCGGTGCCACCCCACTTCGGGTACAATGGCGGGAGAAGGGGTTTTCCATGTCATCGGCGCCCGTACAACCCAACGCAGTTTCGCCCACCATCGCGGCGGTGCCCAAGACCTATACCGTGCGTGCGTATCACATCGCCGAGCGCCTGCGGTTGAAAGAGGTTCGCGATCGGTTGGGTTACGACACCACCGAGTTCTCCAACTACGAAGTGATTGTTCCCCTGTCGGCTCGGGACGCCAACATGTTCCTCTATTCCTTCGGCTCCGTGGTGTTCTTCAACGCCCCGGATCTCGAAGTGGATCATGAGATGTCGCGCTTGCGCATTTTCCGCAGCCCCACGGATGGCGAACGTACAAGTGACGCTTTCCTCGTGGAAGTGGCCGAGGGTGCGACAAATAAGGTCTTTTTCGATCGGGTCGCCATCAATCGCCTCAGTTTCCAAAGCACCAAGATCGTGGCCATGCTTTTGGGCCAATCCACGGCCCTTGAGTATTACGATATTCTCATCGAGAACCTGCTTGAACAGACGGGCAAGTTTTCTCGGAAACTTGAGAAAGAGGGGAAATTCCTCGAAGGCTCCCAAGACCTCATCAAGTTCATTGGTCAGTGTTTGAACACCAAGCAAGAGATCATCTCCCGCCTGCACATCGTGGATGCCCCCGATGAGGTGTGGGAAGATAACGAGCTGGAGCGGCTTTTTCTTGAGCTCAAGGCCATGCTTGAGATTGATGGTAGGTACCGGGCCCTCGAGTATAAGATTAGGATTATCCAGGAAAGCGTTGAGATCATTGTGGATCTCTCCAAATCCAGAAAGTCCGTGCAGCTGGAGATGATCATCATCGTACTCATTGCTACGGAGATCCTCCTTTCACTCTGGCAGCATTTTTTTGTGAAGTAAGCTTTAAGTTCTTGTTATCATAGGAGCATCAGGGGGATTCGATGACTAAAGCGGACTTGGTGAATGTCATTTCCGAGAAGGCCAAAATGCAGCATCGGCAGGCCGAGATCGTCGTCAACTTGGTGTTCGACCTCATGTCGGACGCCTTGAAAAAAGACGACCGCATCGAGATCCGGGGCTTTGGAAGCTTCGTCAATCGCAGTTATGGCAGCTACCAGGGGCGCAACCCCAAAACCGGCGCCGTGGTGCAGGTGCAGCCCAAGCGGGTTCCATTCTTCAAGGTGGGCAAAGAGCTGAAAGAGCTCGTGGATGTCTACAACAATCCCCGTCCTGGCGTGACCCCCACGCCACTGGTCGATGATGGGGATGACGACGAAGGTTGAGTGGTGAAGTCACTTCTCCGTCAGAGTTTCTTTTTGTAAACAACCGCACGCAGCGCCCAGCCTTCGCGGTCGTAGAAACGCTTTCCAGCTTGGTTCTCAATGCCGGTGCAAAGCCTTAACACTTCGCACCGGTGTTCACGGGCAATGTCTTCAGCATACTGAAGTAACTTAGCGCCAAGCCCCTGTGACCGACAGCTTTCCGTTATGACGAGGTCATCCACGTACAGATGCTTGCCGTGCACGAAATCAAATAGGATGCGATATCCCATGGCGCCGACACACTTGTCTTGATCGAAAACAGCGAGGATTTCGTAACCATCGCGCTTGGCGGCCTCCTGTGTGAGCTCGACATACCTCAGGAAAGTGAGATGCGGCCGCAGTTCCTTCATCACTGGAAAAACTATTTCAAGTTCTCCTGGCGAAGCCGCTTTGCGGTACTCCATTTTATGCCCGATTTTCTGCTGGCTGTGTCGCATTGGGAGCGAGGTCTCTGTGCTTATGGTTGAGGACCACGGTACGGCCTTCAAGTTGGGTGTCTTCTGCCAGGCTGATCTTGAACCCGTTCGCGGCTACGACTTCTTGCAGGCCATCGACGTGCATCCGTTTGGCCCGAAACTCAGGAATCCCCTTTACCCGCACTCTTGCGTCCTCAAAACTCCCCGCCGCGACAAAGAAATTTACGTGTCCCTCATAAAGTCCGTCGCACAACTCCGTGTCGTAAAATCCGCAGTGAACCAAATATAGCTTCATCGCCGCCCCGCTTCTTTTGCGTCAGTTTTTGCCGATGTCGTTGAATTGCTGCTATTCTGAGAATGGAGGTGACGGTGAGAATCGAACTCACAAAAAACGGTTTTGCAAACCGTCCCCTTAGCCATTCGGGCACGTCACCATTCGGCAGCCAGAGAGAGCGCAACGTAGGATCCGAGGATAAAATTGTCAAGCAAAGCATATAAGAACCTCGGTGAAATCCTCATTGAGATGGGGGCCTTACGTCCCGATGCTCTGCAGCGAGCCTTACGTATCCAGAGCCGGAGGTTGGGCCAGATCCTCATCGACGAACAGCTCGCTGACGCGGCTGTGGTGGCCCAAGCGCTGAAACTCCAGGCTTCTTCTTCCGACACAGGTACCGTGGCGGCACTGCGTATTCCTTCTGCTCTTGTACATGGTCTCTTGGGTGACCTTGATGGGGTACTTTCATCACTTTCCGCTGATGAGTCCTGTGCCCGCGACAAGGTTTTAGAGATTAAGCGCCAGTTTTCAAGTCTCCTTGTAGCGCCAGCGTCTTCTCTTTTTAGCCGTGCGCGGGAGGTACTCGCTGAATCCCTTTCCGAAGAGGGGCAGGGTAAGGCCGCGACTCTTGAAACCACAGGTGGTGAATTCAGCCTGGATCAAACCCTGGTGTCCGAAGTGGCTGATATGCTTGTTCACTTGGTGCGCAATGCCGTCCATCACGGAATTGAGCCACAGGAGGAACGCCGAGCCATCGGTAAGCCTGCAGTGGGTTGCGTAAGTGTGGATCTCTCACTGGAGGCCGCAGGCCTCGTTCTCCGCCTCACTGACGATGGCCGGGGCATTGATGTGCCCGCCATTGAGCACAAAGCCAGGGAAATGGGGCTCTCCGGTTCCTGGAAGCAGGTCCTTTTTACGCCGGGTTTTTCTACCCGCGAGAGGGCGAGCCTCCATGCCGGTCGTGGCATTGGTCTTGATGTGGTGGAGTCCGCAGTGCTGCGTCTCAAGGGTTCCTTGGATATGGATACTACCGCGGGCAATGGTACTGCTTTCACGATCAAGGTCCCGCTGACTTTCGCGTCCGTCCCTGCCCTTGCAGCACGCTACGGAGAGCAGTGGTTGCTCTTCCATAAGTCCCGCGTTTCCCAAGTCGCTCAAACTGCGGGCACTTGCGAACTTCGTGAGCTGAGCCAGCTCTTCCAGGCGGATCCTACCTTGCCTCCCGTGGTCAACTGGGTCATCGATGCTGACGGTGGTGCGTGGGGCGTTCACGAAGTCCAGGGCATCCGTGACGTATTTGTGAGCGGAGTGGCGCCTTTTCTCGGGGAACGCTATGCGATCATCGGTACGGGTCACATCGATGACATTGATCGTGAGGCCCTGCTCGTGGACCTTCGCGGCATCAGCGAGATTAAACGCCCCTGACGTTCTCCCCCCAGATCTGCTTGTGGAGCTGCGCTTGCAACCGTACGTCTAGTCTGTCGGCAATGATATGTTCCGCGAGGCGAGAAAGAGGCATTTTCCCGTGCACAGGTGAGAATAAGACCTTGAACCGTTCCGTAAGGCGATGTTCTCGGCACTGTGCGACCGCCCAGCGGTAGTCCTCATCGTCGCTAATCACGAACTTGATTTCGTCGCTCTTGTGTAGATGACGTAGGTTCTCGAAGCAAACCCCGGCCTTTTCTCCACTTGAGGGTGTTTTCATATCCATAATTAGGCGTGCAAGACCCACGTAAGGTGCTACGTCCTCTTCTCCGTCGGTTTCGATGGTGACTTCGAGGCCGTGTTCCCTTAGCGCTAAGACGAGTAAGAGTGATCTTTTTTGGGCAAGGGGCTCGCCTCCGGTGAGGCAAACCCAACGTGTTCCGTGGGATTTTACCACTGCAACAATCTCATCCACCCTCATCCACTGGCCACCGGTGTAGGAGTAGGTCGTATCGCAATAGGTGCAGCGCAGAGGGCAGCCCGTGAGTCGCACGAAGGTGAACCGTTCGCCAGCCAGGGTGGATTCACCCTGAATGCTGTGGAAGATCTCAGTCACTTTCAATCGTGGTTCACCCGCGACATCGGTGGGGTTATGGTTCATAGCCCCCTCATACCAGGACCATCTAAATAGTCGAGGCCCAGACCATCCGATGGTCTGGGCCTCGTTCGGTTCAGGATGGCGCGGAAAGCGATCTAAGAAAGCATTCCAGCGACTCAACCCTTTGTGCCTGTAGCATGGATACCGCCTGAGCTTTTGAGGGGGAATTCATTGGCCCCGGCAGTGTCCCCTTTGGCAACCCAGCCAGCATGGAGGCCCGCATGGTGCTGATCGCGAGGTGCGCCTCTTTAGCTCTGTGGCTTTGCGACTGGGGGGTTTCCCCTCCAGCTGCCTTTTTCAAAGGGAGCGCCTCCGAAGAGGTGCTGCTCCTTACCCGATTTGTACCAAGGCCTGTATGCGGCAGTGGAATATCCCCCCGACGCCGACACACAAGTCTCGGGCTTCATGTTTAGTCTTAATTCGTTCCAGCTACCCCCTTGGTCACGACGTCCCCCTGCATCATAGGATACGTAAATTGACTTAATCAGTCAAGAACCTAAGTGAGTAAAATAAACCAATAATATCAATATATTGAATGACTAAAAATCATGGAAGAAGCTGAGACTAATGCCGCTGACTACAAAGGAGCCCAAAACAGAGAGGTCGTAGGAAGGCGTAAAATAGAGATGGGGGGCGACCCGACGCCGCCAGGTCAGGCTTCCACCCACATCCCATTGTTTACTGGCGCTAATCATAGAGGTATTAGCCCTCGGGATAAAGGCGTCTAAGTGTGTGACTTGCCAGGAGAATTCGGTCCAATACATGAAGGAGGGGAGTCCCTGGATGGTCCCTCCGATGAGGTAGACCTCTTCTCGTCCATCACTGAAAAGCTCATTGGAGAACGCGGCGGGGTCTTTGGTATAGCCATAAAATGCGAAGCCGCTGCTCACCACGGACACTGTATTGATGGGGTAATAGACGTCTACGGAAACGCCCAGTTGGCGTACCCCAGCTTGGCTGGCGATGGCCCCAGCAGAGAGAAGGCTACTGCTCAGCAGTGTGGATGAAACACCAACTCGACTCCAAAAAATGGGTTCCTTTTCGCCAGTCATCTCAGTTTGGTACGTGGGACGATTGGATGCTTTCAGTACATTTAATTTAGTGTCCTTTGATTCCAGCATGCCAGGTAAATAAGCAAAGGTTAGCCCTCCAGCGAAGGTGCGGCTCATAAGCTTAGACATCATGCTAAAACCCTGGGCATACGAGCCATCTATGCCCCAAAGCCCCGTATTATAGCCCACCTGGAAGGTGCCAAGGAAGTTCTGCTCGGATCCCTTAGGGATGGTTGTGGGATAACGCCCATATTGTAATCCAAGGACGCTATAAATTTTTTCTGTGAAAGAATAAATCCCTGATGCTGAAACCCCGAGCTGTTTTTCCGAGTTATAAGAAATCCTCTCCTCAATGCCGTGCTTAGCGCCGAGCGCGGGAGCGGAGTTCGCTGCTAAAACAGTGATGAGAGCAATGATGAGGGGGCGGTGGGTTATTTTGATTTTCACAAAGTGCGCCAAGGAATCAGAGGATTTTTTTACAATGTGAACATTTCATAGTGAATCGATCAAATATAAATTTCACTCTAATGAGATTCTTTGAAAATAGTGTTTGACGGTAAAATCCAGCGAGTCTATAACCCCATCTCGCTTTGGGGATATTCAGTTTCACTGAATGAACCAAGCGTCCTCAGCTCTTTGACAACTAAGTAGGGATAGGAAGTAATTAAGAAGCGCGTCAATTTTGATTTTAGAAAGCGAAAAAAAATTAGGTAAATCGAATCAGCGCGAGCTGGATTGAGGAGCCGAACAGGAAGCGGAGGTAGTAGCGATACTGCCCGAGCGACATGTAAAAACATGAGAGTTTGATCCTGGCTCAGAACGAACGCTGGCGGCGCGCCTAACACATGCAAGTCGAACGTGAAACGTAGCAATACGGAGTAAAGTGGCGCACGGGTGAAAAACGCGTGGGTAATCTCCCCCTGTGACTGGAATAACCAGCCGAAAGGTTGGCTAATACTGGATAGAGCGCATTTGCCGTAAGAGGTAGATGCGGGAAAGGGTGGCCGTAAGGCTGCCGCACTGGGATGAGCCTGCGTCCCATTAGTTAGTTGGCGAGGTAACGGCTCACCAAGACGATGATGGGTAGCTGGTCTGAGAGGACGATCAGCCACACTGGAACTGAAACACGGTCCAGACTCCTACGGGAGGCAGCAGTG
>CAYHWW010000133.1:0-9534 GCA_964360145.1 uncultured Oligoflexia bacterium
AGGTTGCGTAGCGAACGCCAGCAACGAAGCTCCACGGCAAAAGACCGAGCCTACCCTGGCCCGTGCGTCACCCGGACGGGACAGTGCCCAACAGCTTCATATTCTTCCTCACTCCGGCCGTGATCGCATTGAGAACGGAAGCAGGAGCCTGCTTCGCGAGAGGTCCTAAAACCGAATCTAGCTTCTCCACCCTGCTCCCAAGGTCATCCAAGAGGGCGTGAAGATCCGGCAGTGGGAATGAGGCCGCCTTGGCCGTTTGCTCCCAATGTCGTCGGCGGAGCTCCCTAAGGCGGTAATGCCGGTTGTTCCCGGCTGACATGGCGAGCTTCGCCTCTTTAGGTTCAAGCTGTCGCTTGGCAAGGGCGGGAAGGATGCTCATGACATCGTAGATGGGCGTAAGGCGAAATCCAGTTTGAGAGAGGCGGATGCTGAAATTCTTCGCGTGGCCGTCGATCGCCCCAAGCAACCAAAAGACGAGCTGGGATCTGATGAATTGGCGTCGATCCGGCGCAGGAAAATCCGACCCATTGAGAAACTCCATGATCTGGATGATCCCAGGGCCGCCGTCAGACTGGTACTTCCGGGACCAGGGAACACCCAGGGCCTGGCACATGTCCTCCTGGTGAATGCGGCGGAGTGATCGCTTGTCGCTCGACCATGCGCGGTCGAAGCGTTCGACGACCAAGCATTCTCTGCCGTCGAATTCCGCGATGTCCGCCTGGGCGACGGGAAGGCCGAGATGCTCGCAGAGCTTGAGGCAAAGCCACTCGTTGGCCACGCTCTCTTTCATGTCAATTCCATTCGGAAGGGCGCCCATACTGGGTTTCAAAATATGGCTCGTCGGCGTCGGGCCGAGGGGGCGATGCCATTGCCCCCTCCATCGCAGCAAGGCGGTTTTTTCCTGCGCTCCCGCCAACGAGATTCGAAATGCCTTTTCGCGGTCCAGGCCCAACGGAGAGACCTTGAGGTTCCGGAGAATTTCCCCGATCTCACGTTCAGAGAGCGGCTCGGTCTCGATCAAATTCGCATTTCCAACCTTCTCTCCTTCCGGGACGAACTGAAGCGCTCCTACGCAGTCCCGGCCGATCGCTGCCAGAAGGTCGAGTGTTCCCTTGCCAGGGGTCGCGAACCGTTGGGCAATCCGGTCGCGGATCGCGTCGTTGTCTGGAAGGAGATTGTCGAAGAAAGCGGCGACGGTCTCGCCACGAAAGGCACCGGCCCTGAGTTGTAGGGACCAGGAAACCGGAAACGACACTTTCGAGGCGAGCCATTCGTCAGAGTAGGAAAATTCGTACGTACCCGTGGAGGCTCTCGTTAACGTGCCTATGCGCACTCCCTGCGTGAGAACCTCGAGGCGACCGTGTCGTTTCTTCCGGGGCATCAGCTACCCCCCGAGGGCAGAGTCTTCCTGCGGCTCCGAATCACGAGCTCCAGATCGAGCGCGGCCAGTACCTTGAGTAAGGTTCTGAGCCGGGTGCCCTTGGCGCCCTGCTCGATCTGGGAAATAATGGGCTGCTTGACCCCAGACTTCTCGCCGAGGCCAGATTGAGTCAACGCGGACTGTTTTCTAAAGCGGTGGATCGCATTCCCCAGCTGGAGGGGGTCTCGGGCGATCAGCTCAAGCCCGCCGGGCTCACTCAATGCGGACGGCTTTGACGATTGCGGAGGTTTTTGGCGTTTCATGTTTATCCCCCTTACAGGATAAATACAGTATATCCCGTATTATGGATAAAACAACTTTATCCATAATACGGGATAATTCGAAAGCTCGGGAAACCTCGATTCTAAAAACGTCCTGAAGCTGGACTCACCCCGGCCCAGACTCAACCTTTTCGGGCCGTGCCATAAGGGCTGCGCGGGCATACTCGCGCTTCAAGATGGAGATGTGCTCCAACGAAATCTCTTTAGGGCACGCTGACGTGCACTCACCGATGTTGGTGCAACCGCCAAAGCCCTCGCTGTCCATCTGGTCCACCATGCGGATCACTCGCCGCACCCGCTCCGCCTGGCCCTGGGGCAGCAGCGCGTATTGTGTGATTTTGGCGCCTAAAAACAGTGAGGGGGAGGCATTGGGACAGGCCGCTACGCAGGCACCGCAGCCGATGCAGGTGGCCGCATCAAAGGCCCGGCCCGCGATGTCTTTGCCCACGGCGATGGCATTGCCATCGGGGTGGGGGCCCGTTTTGGTGGAGATGTAGCCGCCAGCGGCTTGAATGCGGTCAAAAGCCGTGCGATCCACCACCAAGTCCTTGATGACGGGGAAGGCCTTGGCCTTCCAAGGCTCGATGGTGATGGAGTCGCCGTCTTTGAAGCGACGCATGTGGAGCTGGCAGCAGGTGATGGCGCGGTCCGGGCCGTGGGCCTGGCCATTGATCATGACGCCGCAGGTGCCGCAGATGCCTTCGCGGCAATCACTTTCGAAAGCGATGGGGTCTTTGCTTTCTTTGATGAGCTTTTCATTCAACTCATCGAGCATTTCCAGGAAGGAGGCGTCCACGGAGACCTTGCTCAGCTTGTGGTCTTCGAAATGGCCAGAATCCGTGGGGCCTTTTTGTCGCCAGATGCGGAGTTTCAGAGAGATGGTTTTTTCAGACATTTCGAGTCCTCCCTTACTTGTAACTGCGCTGGGTGAGGTGAACGTTCTCAAAGGTCAACGGCTCTTTGTGCAGCTCATGTTTGCCGGGACCTTTGTACTCCCACGCCGCGGCGTAACAGAACTCATCGTCCTTGCGCAGGGCCTCGCCCTCGGGGGTTTGGGATTCCTCGCGGAAGTGGCCGCCGCAGGATTCGCTTCTTTGCAGAGCATCGGTTGCCATGAGCTCCCCCAACTCCAGGAAGTCTTGCACGCGCCCCGCCAGCTCCAACTGGCCGTTGAAGCCGTCGGTCTCCGTGGGCATCTTGAAGCCCTTGTTGAACTCGCCGCGCAACCCTTGGATGCGGGTGATCGCTTCTTTGAGCCCCGCATCCGTGCGGGCCATGCCCACCTTGTCCCACATCACCCGGCCCAGATCGCGATAGATCTCGAGCACCGTGCGGTTGCCCTTGGTGCCCAGGTCCGCCAGTCGATTGATGCCTGCCTTAGCCTCAAGCTCCGCCGCATTGAAACAGGGCGCGTCGCTCTTCACGCTGGAGACACCATTTTTCCCGAGATAATCCGTGACAGTGTACGGGATGACAAAATATCCGTCGGCTAAGCCCTGCATGAGGGCGCTGGCCCCCAGGCGGTTGGCGCCGTGGTCGGAGAAGTTGGCTTCACCGGCGGCGAACAATCCCGGGATGGTGGTCATCAGCGAGTAGTCCACCCACAGGCCGCCCATGGTGTAGTGCACAGCGGGGTACATGCGCATGGGCTCTTTGTAGGGGTTGAGGCCGGTGATGGTTTGGTAGATCTGGAAGAGGTTGCCGTATTTCTCCCGGATGGTGGCTTCGCCGTCCCGTTTGATGGGGTCACGGAAGTCGAGGTACACCGCACGCCCCGTGGGGCCCACGCCCCGGCCTTCGTCGCACATGGCTTTGGCGTTGCGGCTGGCCACGTCCCGGGGCACGAGATTGCCGAAGCTGGGGTAGCGGCGCTCTAGGTAATAGTCGCGGTCTTCTTCCGGGATGGAGTTGCCGTCTTTTTTGCAATCTTCTTTTTTCTTCGGCACCCACACGCGGCCATCGTTGCGCAGGGACTCGGACATCAGCGTCAACTTGGACTGGTGGTCGCCGCCCTCGGGGATGCAGGTGGGGTGGATCTGCACGTAACAAGGGTTGCCGAAGTAGGCGCCCTTCTTGTGTGCCCGCCAGATGGCCGTGGCATTGGAGTTCATGGCGTTGGTGGAGAGGAAGTACACACGGCCATACCCACCGGTGGCGATCACCACGGCGTCAGCCGCGATGCGCTCCAGCGCCCCTGTTACTAAATTGCGGGCGATGACGCCGCGAGCGCGGCCCCCTTCCAGCACCACTTCCAGCATTTCCCGGCGAGCGAGGAGCTCCACTTTGCCCAGGTCCACCTGGCGCATGAGGGCGCTGTAGGCACCGAGCAAAAGCTGCTGGCCCGTTTGGCCACGGGCGTAGAACGTGCGTGAAACCTGCGCCCCGCCGAAGCTGCGGTTGCTGAGGTCGCCGCCGTACTCACGGGCGAAGGGCACGCCTTGGGCCACGCACTGGTCAATGATATTCACTGAGAGCTGGGCTAAACGATAAACGTTGGCTTCCCGGGCGCGGAAGTCGCCGCCTTTCACCGTGTCATAGAAGAGGCGCCAGATGCTGTCGCCATCGTTGGCGTAGTTTTTCGCTGCGTTGATGCCGCCCTGGGCTGCAATGCTGTGGGCGCGACGGGGGCTGTCGTGGATGCACAGGGCCTTCACGTTATAGCCCAGCTCCGCCAAGCTGGCGGCGGCGGAGGCGCCGGCGAGGCCCGTGCCAACGACGCATATAGTGAATTTGCGTTTATTGGCGGGGTTGACGAGGGTCATATGGGATTTGAATTCATCCCATTTCTGCTGGACTGGGCCTTCAGGGATGCCGCTTTTCAAAATGGTCACGACACACCTCCGACAAAGAAGTAGATGTAGAGCGGCAGCATCAGGAAGCCCAGGGCGAGCACTGTGCCCACGAGGAGCCCCGCAAGATGGGCAGGCTTCTGCAGACGAGCGTTCATGGCGCCCAGGGATTGGAACATGCTCCAGAACCCATGACGCAAATGAGCGCCAAGCATGAGCATGACGGCGCAGTAGAATGCGGCCCACATCGGATTTTTGAAGGTTTCCACGATGAGGCGGTGGAGATCCCGAGCCTGCTGGCCGTTAACTTGGGTGACGTAGCCCGCGTCAACGCCGGGGCCCAGGGCGAATTGCTTGACGTGGATGATGAGGAAAATGAGGAGTATGGCGCCGGTGATGATCATGTTCACCGAGGCCAAGTTCCAGAAGCTGGGGCCCTTCTTGCTCTTGTGCATCGCGTAGCGACTGGGGCGGGCGCTGCGATGGTTCACCTTGAGGCCAATGGCCATCGCGATGTGCAGGCCAAAGAGGCCGATGAGGCCAAACTCCCCCAGGAGCTTCAATGGACCCAGATCATCAAGCTTTTTTGCATAGGCATTGAACATGTCGCCGCTGGGGTCAAAGAGGGTGAGATTGCCCGCTAGGTGGGCGACGATGAAACCCACGAGGGCCAGGCCCGAGAGGCCCATGATGAACTTGCGCCCGATGCTGCTGGTGAGCGCTTTGGTGACGGTGAGCATGGTGTGTACTCCTGCCTATTGATGTGGGTAGAGAATACTGCTCGGCGAGGGTCAGTGTCCAGCTTCGAAACGGGCGATTTCGTCACGGATGAGGGCGGCCGGAGGCCGTGCCCAAATGAGGAAGATCAGCGCGGGCAGCGCGAAGCTGAGGTACATGCGGCGATCGCCGGACATGTGAGAGATGCCGAAGCCGTGGATGGCCACCGCCTCGGCGAGCGCCCAGCTGATGACGCAGCCGTTGAAGATGGCGCGGGCCACTGCGATTTCCGCGGGGCTATCTCCGAAGGCCTTGGCGTCTTTTTGCTCTTCCTGCGTGGGGGTGAGACTGGTGCGGCCGTCGGCGAATTCCCGAAGGGCCTTTTGGATGGTGGCGACGCGACAGTATCTGCGCCGGATGACGAGGGCGGCGCTGAGGAGCACGCCGGAAAAAACGCTCATGAAGATGAAGAGGTTGCGGACTTTCTCGGGGTCCATGGGGTGAGCCCCCGGCGGCATGAACCAGGCCACAGCGCCGCAGACGATGACGGTGGAAGTGAGTGCCGCCCAGACGATCCAGAGGATGAGCATGGGGATGTTGTGGCGTGATGCTTGAGTTGCGTCAAGTACATGGTAAGACCCGCGCGGCATTCCTCGAAAAGCAGGGATCCCGTAGTCAAATCAACATTACAGCGCCCGTATTCCTGTTTTCTGAGGAATCCGGACGAGCCGCTAAGGTTCAATCCAGGCGCCGATGCGGTGGCCCGTGATCTGGCAGGCGAAGTAGGTCAGACCTGAGTCGCCAAACTGGCGGGGGCCGCAGCGGTCCACGAAGCGAAACACCTGGCCGTAGCGGTCTTGCACGGTGAGTTCCCAGCGGGCGGGGGCCCCCAAGAAGACAGCGGCAAGCTGGTCCCGGCGCAGTTGAAACTCCAAGGCGGCTTGGGGCGTGGATAGGGTTTCGCCCGTGATGTCCCGACCGGCGATGCGCATGGAGTAGGACACCAGATCTTTGCCTTCAATGCGCAGCTGGGCCATTGAGGTATCGCCGCTAGCATCTCCGAAAAGGGCCGATGTTTCCCAGCTCAGCCAGATGCGGGACGCAGGCATGGGTAAGGAATCCAATTCTGGTGATGCCAGGGCTGGCGCGGTGCAATCGTAGTCATAGTTCAACTGGCATGCGCGGTGGTTGCGGGCCAAGGTGGCCAAGTCCTGCTCGATGAGGCCCGTGGCTGAGCTGAGCGTGCTGAGGTGCTCTGGCGCCGTGGCGCTGTGGGCGGACGGCGAGAGGTGGGTGAGGTACTCATTGATGCGGTTCAGGTCCTGTGTCTTGTGCCGATAGGTCTGAGCGATGCGGCCCAAGCGACGGCTTCTCAAGTCAGACCAGAGGTCCTGGTTGTCAGGATCATAGCCAAAGGCGGACATGGAAATGCTGTGGAAACCAATGGGCACGCTGTTGGCGGTGGTGAATTGGCCCAGATACTGACCGAGGGTTTTTTGGATGACTTCGATGGATTGGGCATCCACGGAAAGGTGCGACACGGTGTCCGCGAAGCCGCTCAGGCCGGGGCCACCGGTGGCCACCACTTGGATGTCCAGGCGGTGCTCCCGGGCGGCTTGGCTCAACTCATTTTGGACGCGGGCTCGCAAGGACCCGCTGAAGAGACCTGCGGAACCCGCCGCTTCCAGCGCGCCGGACATGGTGGTGCGGGTTTGGCGGGAGAGGCCCTCGATGGTGATCACCGCGGCAATGGAAGCGCCTCGGCGTTCAATGGAGACCACTTCGGTGCCGCAGCGTTCCGCGAAATCATCATGGCGAGCGGCATCAATGAGTTGCCGTGCCGCGGTGGTGAGGCGGGCGTTATGCAGTGCAAGGCGGCCAAACTCCGATGTGCCCCGGATCACTAGCGTGAGCTTGTTGTGATTGAAGAGATTTTCGGTGTTGAGGTTGAAGCTCGCGCTGCCGCTGTAGGTGAGGTAACTGGCATCGATCTTGGAATCGATGAGCAGTGCGTTGCGGAGTTGTTCCTCGTTGCGCACGAGAAGGACGCTGAAAGAGGTGCTGAGGGCGCCGACTTCCAGGGGCCTTGCCTCGAATGCCACGCAGGACAGCTTGGGGTGGTTGATCTCGTTGGGTGAGAAGCCCGCGCCCAAGCTCAGCGTGCTCTGGGGGTGATAACCGTAATAGCTCTCTTGTGCGGATGCGTTGGTGGCGAGGGCAAGGGCAAGGGCGGATGCTATTTTCAATGGCTTCATAGAAGGCCTCTCAGGAACATGCCCCAGCCCAGCAGGCTTGTGGGGTCGATGGATAAGTGCTGGATGGCTTCGATCAGCGTTTCGCTGGTCATGATGTTTGCGGTGGGCCAGACGTGGGCGGTGACGGGATTTGTGCGGTAGCCACAGTAGTACGAGTCGAACTCCCCAGCGTAAAACTGGCGCACGCGATCGATTTCAGGATGACCGTCGTGTGAAGAGAGTTTAGCGAAAAAAAGGCGACTGTTCTGATGGAGACCCTGGTGAGAGGTATGATTTAGCAAGATCGCGGTAATAGTTCGTGACGCCTCTCCATACTCGCGACTGTCTGGAGCAGCCCTTCCCATGGTGGCTAAAGACGTCCGAAGTTCAGCCAACACACGGTTTCCGAACACGTCTAAATCATCACGGGCCTCGCCTTCCTTATCGCAAATAAAAGGCGCCAACTGAGTGTGGTAGTGCTCTTGCGCTCGCTCATATGCCGAACTGTAGGCGCCGTAGTCCAAAGATAGAATGCTGTAGCCGCCGTTAGGAATCCGATGCTGTGTAAGATACTCCACGTAAGCGTACGGCAGCGCGAAGTACCCAGGCATGTTTTGTGAGGACAGTTTGCTTCTGAAGCCTTCTCTCCAGGCAGAATCAGTTAAAGTGTCCCGGATGTCCCTGGCATCGTTCCAGCTATTGCGCACGATGAAAGCCCCTGGCGTGCTGACGATTTCTGGGCTGCTCGCATAGAGGCTGTCGTCATAGCCAACCACCGCAATGGCGTGGTTGCTTCTTTCGGTCACGTTGTACCGGGCAAAGTCACGGTCCATCATGCCCGTGCTGGCATCAAAGTGCGTCATGATGGCGCCTTGGACGGACAGAATCACAGCCTCATTTTGGCTGATGAGATTCTTGATATGTTGGATATTGCCGGAGTTGGAATACCCAGGAGTCATACTCATGTAGGTTACGCCGAACCCAAGGTTCGTTGCGGAAGGAAAGTTCTCATCGAAAATGCCGATGCGGGAAGGCTTGGGCCTGACTCCCGTCTGGCGAGGTCTCAGACCCTCGCTATCCTCGGGCATCATATAGAGAGGTGCGATGGGCCCGATGCGCTCGAGGAACGCAGCATCCTCGTCCTCAATCAGGTGACTGCCAACAGTGTCAACCTCCTCATTCCTCCAGGTATAGGAGTGGGTGTACTGGGAGCTGAAGCGAAGGTTCAAGCCCCTGGCGCCCGCGGCGCTCTCAAGAGCCGCCACATAAGCTTCCGATTGGCAGGACCCCACATTGCCTTGGTCGGCGCCAAAAAAGCGCTGGCCTACGGCGATGCGGTATACAGAGGGGCCATCAGCCATGGCTGATGCAGCGAAAAATAAAATGTAGATTAAATTCATAACTTACCTCGCGCAATTCAAAAAACGCTCTACACCGCGGACGTTGCCGCAGAGTTCACGGCGCAATGCTGGCGTAAGAGCTTCTAGTTTTTGTTGTATGAATGTATTACGGCGAATGGGTTCAGCATTTATCAGGGCTCTTATCCGCGATAGCAGTTGATCCGCCTCGAGCTCGAAGGCCTGCTGAGCAGCATTATCCATTTCGCCACTCGCTAAAGATCGCAAGTAGCGCAGTCTCAGGTTTTGCACCTCGCGGTGCATCGTATAGGTCTCTTCCACGATGGGCGCGAGGTTTCTGGCGATTTCAAGAGCAGCTTGTCTCAGCTCCTCAGGACAGGCCTCCAGGCGGGAGAGGTTCAGCATGGCATCAACGGGGTATTTGAGGTTGAGGTGCAGGTGGGCCGTTGGTGAGTGGATGGACCACCGTCCTATGGATTCACCATTGAGGGCGGCGATCTGCAATTCATCCAGCTCTGGCAGGATTTTCAGGTCTTGGACAACCGAGGGCCAGTAAGCTAGCTGTACGCTGGTAGCGCCCACTTCGCCGAGCTCTTTGGAGGCGTGGCTGATGCATTCTTCGTTGAGCAGGCGAGGGGCACGGCTTCTCGATCTTGGCGTGGCTTCCATGCGGGTGTATTTTTGATGATGCTCAAATTCGTGTGCTTGAGTGCCTTCGTTTGCGGAGACATTATA
>CAYHWW010000134.1:0-9493 GCA_964360145.1 uncultured Oligoflexia bacterium
AAGCAGAAGTAGTTTAGTGACTTGGCCGGGTTGGCGCCGCCTGAAGTTGAGGGAGGGTAGTAGGTCGGCAGCCGCCACGTACAGAAAACCGCCCGCGGATCCCATGAGCAGAAGGGATGTGGAGTGCTGCATCTCTGAGGAGAGCAAGAGGCTTGCGCCGGCCCCCAGGAAAGCGCTGGCCTGGACGATGAAGAGGGCCAGGAGCGCTTTGGATTTGCTCCAGCCCCGGGCAATGAGAATGGCGTAGTCGGCGATCTCTTGGGGCAGCTCATGGATGATGACGCCCAGGGTGGCCACCCAACCCAGGTGGGGGTCCACGAGGAAGGCAGAGGTCATGGCGACCCCGTCGGCGAAGTTATGAAGGGCGTCGCCAGCGAGCAACAGAGGCCCTGCTTGGTCGTGATCATGGCGATGGCCGGGGCCCGCCGCGTGGCTGCCAAGGAAGAGCTCGACGAGGTAGAAGGCCATGAACCCCAGCAAAAGAGCCCCAAAAAGCCAGGGGCGGTGGACGCCGACGGCCTCGCCCATTTCAAGGGCTTCAGGGATAAGGTCGAAAAAAGCAGCGCCCAAAAGCACGCCGGAAGCGAAAGAGAGCACGCCTTCGATGTGGCGATGGAGGAAGGCCGAAGGGATGAAGCCGCCGCCCAGGCTTGCCAGCGTATTGAGCCCCAGGGCGATGAAGAGAGAGACAATATTATTTATTGACGGAGCCATGGGATTGGCGGTTCATTTAGCCTATAACCGTGTTAAAAGCACGCCCTATGGCTCACCAGCGCCCGCAGTTGCCGACTCCCCGCCCCGGCCCCCGCTTCACCCCTGCCGTGGCCACTGAACCCATGATCAAGGGCGAATACTTCGCCTCCTGCCCCAAGGGTTTCGAGGATGTGCTTTGCGCCGAGCTCATCGCTTTGGGTGCTTCGGACGTCAAACAGGGTTTCTCCGGGGCCTGGTTCTCCGGTGGCAATGCCGCCCTCTATAAAGCTTGTTTAGGCCTCCGCTCCGCCTCACGCGTTTTGAAGCCGCTCCGTGAGTTCGCCGCCCGCCACCCCATGATGGTCTACGACCAGATCAAGCGCATGAAGTGGGAACACTGGATCACCCCCGAGAGCACCATCAAGATCGACTGCGTGTCTTTCAACTCCACCAATGTGGACCACACCCACTACATGGAGCTCCGGGCCAAAGACGCCATCTGTGACCGCTTCCGCGAAAACTGCAACGGCCTGCGCCCCTCTGTGGACCGGGAACGCCCCGATCTCCTCATCCATCTCTTCATCAATAACAACCGCTGCCTCTTGAGCATCGATGCCGCAGGCGTTGCCTTGCATCGCCGGGGTTATCGCACCCAAGCCGGTGAGGCACCGCTCCGCGAGAACCTCGCTGCGGCGTTGCTGCTGCGCTCGGGCTATGACGGCACGAAGCCCCTCTATGATCCGTTCTGCGGCTCGGGCACGTTCCTCATTGAAGCGGCTATGATCGCCACCAACCGTGCCCCTAATATCGAGGGCCGGGGGTTCTCCTTCCAGCTCTGGCCCGAGTATGACGAGGCCCTCTTCCAACAAGTTCGCCAAGAGCTGCAGGCTCGCGAGCACGCCGCTCCCGAATCCATCGTGGGTTCTGATGTGGACGCCGCCATGGCTGCCATGGCCAAGCGCAATGCGGTGCGGGCAGGTGTGGCTCCTTCCGTGCGGGTCGAAACCGCCGACTTTCGAGACGAAGAAGCGTGGTCGGAAATGGGGCATGGCATCACGACCGGCACTGTGGTCACCAACCCCCCTTACGGCGAGCGCCTCCTCGAGGGTGAGGCTGAAGAGCTTTATAAGCTGTTTGGCGACGTCTTGAAGAAGCGCTTCACGGGCTGGGACGCCTGGATCCTCTCCGGCAGCGACGAGGGATTGAAGAAGGTGGGACTCAGGCATTCCAAGCGCATGCCCACCACCAACGGCGGCATTCCGTGCCGCTTCGTAAAGTACGAGCTTTACGTCGGTTCCAAGAAAACGTCATAATAAACGCGAGCCTATGGCCGCGCCCAATACCGCAGAGAATCAAGGACCGATTTCACTTCTGAGCGTGGGGACTAAGATCCTCATGCGGGATGCCATGGACCAGTACCTTCGGAGCCTGGGGGACATTCGCACTTATTATGCGTCCACCATGAAGAACGCCCTGCGCTTCATTGAGGAGCAGAACATCCATATTTTGCTCACCGAGGTGTTCCTGGAGGATGGCAGCGCGGAGCGCCTCATGAAGGCCCTGGGCCCTCGCTCCATCAATGATTCCCTTTGGGTGATCATGGCTTTGGAGGAAAAAAGGGAAGATCTCATCTCCCTTGCCCTGGAGCTGGGGGCCAATGCGGTGCTGATCAAGCCCTTTGCCGCGGTGGACCTCAAAAACCAGCTTGAGAAGTACAAGGCCCGCCAGATTGCGATGTCTCAAGTCGGTGACAAAGGCGTGGAGCTCATCAAGGAGGCGGATCTCGCCCTGCGCGAGCGGCGCACCTTCGATGCGGATAAAAAATATCGGGAGGCGAGCATTGCTTCGCCAAGCCACTTTGTCGTGCAACAGCACTGCGCTCGGTTTTTCTTGGACAAGCATGAGTATGGCCTGGCGGAGAAATGCGTGAGGGCGGCGCTTGCCGCAAAACCGAACTACGTGCCCGCCCTGTCCTTGTTGGGCGCTCTTGAGCTGCAACGCGGCAACTTAGAGGCGGCCTTCGAGCATCTTTCCGCCGCCCATAAGCTTTCCCCCCTGCATGCCGAGCGGGCCATGCTTATCGCCCAATATTACAACCGCAAGTCAGCGGAGACTTTGGAGAAGATTCTCTCCAGTGACGAGAATGACGCCGTGGCTCGTCTTCATATGGGTAAGTCCATGATCGTCGACCGAGACTACGTCAACGGCCACATGCAGCTGGAGCGCTGCATGGAGGGCCTGCAAGGTAACCCCCTGGCCCTGGAGGCTTCGACCTACATGGCGTTGGCGCGGAAGCTCGGGCAGATCCGCAAGGATTGAGACTCACTCCAGCGTGGGACATTATGGCACACTTTGCCGTTGGCAAAGGCTAGTAGCCGCGTCTACTCTATGTGCTTCCCACCAACCGGAGGTTTTCACATGCAGATCGGGCTCTTCACCATGGAAGGTTTCATCTACTTCTTGCGTTGGATGCACTACTTCTTTGGCATTACCTGGGTTGGCCTCCTCTACTACTTCAACTTTGTTCAGGGCCCTTTCATGGCGGAGGCCGACGCCGGGTCAAAGTCCCAGGTTATCCAAAAATTAGTACCTCGGGCCCTTTTGTGGTTCCGTATGGCCGCTCTTTATACCTTCCTTACCGGGCTCATCATCCTCATGATTCGTGGCCATCAAATGGGCGCGGCGTTCCTCGAATCAGCCTGGGGCGTTGGCATCACCACCGGCGCGTTGTTGGGCACCACCATGTTCGCCAACGTCTGGCTCATCATTTGGCCCAATCAAAAGGTTGTCATCGCCAATGCCGTAGCCACGGCCTCCGGCGGCCAAGCTAACCCTGCTGCCGCGGCGGCCGGCGCCAGGGCGCTGCTGGCATCCCGTACAAACGTGTTGTTCTCTTTGCCCATGTTGTTCTTCATGGGGGCTGGCCGTCACTTGCCCATCTTCATGAAAGACGGCTCTAAGGCCGCTTACTGGATTGCGCTGCTCGTGATCTGGGGTGCCATCGAATTCAATGCCATCAAGGGCAAGCTGGGGCCGCTGACCACCGTGAAGGGCGTCATGCACATGAGCGTGGTTCTCACGGTTTTGCTCTATGCACTGGTTGTTGCGTTGGTATAAGACCACGCCAGGATGACCGCGAAGAAACACCATATCCGGCATACGTACTCTGAGGCGTTCAAGCGCCGCCGTTTGATGAACTGGCTCACGCTGGGCTTCACCTATTCGGCCATGTACATGGGCCGCTACAATCTGTCCTTCGCCAACAAGGCTCTCTCTGACCAGTATGGCTGGGACAAGACAGATATCGGTTGGATCATCTCAGGCGCGCTTTCCATCTACGGCTTTTCGGCCATTTTTAACGGCCCCATTGTCGATAAGCTCGGTGGTCGCAGGGCCATGTTGGTGGGTGCCTCGGGCACGGTGATATTCAATATTCTCTTCGGGCTGGGGGCCTATCTGGGCGCCTTTGGCGTCACTGGCCAATTGCTTTTGAAATACTTCTCCGTGGTTTGGGCCATGAACGCCTACTTCCAGTCCTACTCGGCGCTGTCCCTCATCAAGGTCAACGCCAGTTGGTTCCACATCAGCGAGCGCGGCATCTTCTCCGCGATCTTTGGCTCCATGATCCAGAGCGGGCGGGCACTCATCTTTTTCCTGGGGGGGGTGCTCGTGGTCTACCTGCCCTGGCAGTGGGTGTTTTTCGTGCCTGCCATGGTGGTCGCAATCATGGCGCTGTTGACCTGGCGCAATGTGCGGGACAACCCGGAAGACTGTGGGCTGGCCACCCTTGATGTGGAAGATGCCTCAAGTGGTGACACGGAGGCGGTGAGCTTCAAGTACGTCGTTCGCAAAGTCTTCACCAACCCCGTGACCCTCACCATTGCGGTGGCTGAGTTCTGCACGGGCTTTGTGCGCCATGGTTTCGAGCAGTGGTTCCCTCGCTACATGCAAGAGGCTCAGGGCCTTCACCTGGATTCTCCCATCTTCCATAAAGGCGCCAGCGGCGTGGTTATCGCGGGTATTCTTGGCGCGCTCTTCGCGGGCACCATCTCAGACTGGGTTTTCAAAGGGCGTCGCGCCCCCGTGGCCTTTGTGGGCTACTTCGTGCAAATTCTCTGCTTGGCGGTGATCTGGAGGGCGCCAGGCATGGGTGCCATTGTCACGGCCTTCGTGTTCAATTCTTTTGCCATCAGCGTGGTGCACTCCATGCTCTCAGGCACGGCGAGCATGGACTTCGGTGGTAAAAAAGCAGCGGCCACGGCCATAGGCATATTCGATGGCATGCAGTACCTCGGCGGCTCCGTGGTCGGCGTGGGCATGGGCTGGATGCTGGAAAAATACGGTTGGGGCGCCTGGGGCCCCAGCATGATTGGCTTCGCCGTGGTGGGCGCGGTGCTCATGCTCTTTTTATGGAATGCACGGCCTAAGGTTAAGGTTGCTAGCCACTAACAGGCCCTTAGTCATTCATTTTCAGCTGTAACAAAAATGCTCACATCGTAGAGAGGGCCGTGGAGCTCCAGGGCCCCGTCCTCACGCCGTTCCAGCCGGGAGGCGCTGCGCTGGCGCCACTGAAAGCGCAAATTCACGCGGGCGCCGGGGGCGTTCTGGGCCAGGGCTGTTTCCAGAATGCGTTGGAGGATCTGCTCGCTCAATGTGCGGTTGATGGAATCCCAAAAGGCGTCAGCTCCTTCACCCAGGGTTCCGTCGGAGTTGCAAACGACGCTGTGGCTGTGCGTGGTGCATTGGCCCACGGTGAAGGTCATGCGGGGGCCGCGGCCCCCCACGGCGCTTTGTGCCAGGTGGTCTAGGCTCTCCGCTACTTCCGCGGTGAGCACCTGAGTGCCATCCGCCGCGGTGGCAATGGTGATGCGGTCGTGGCCGGGGCCATCCACGCCGGGGATTGCAGTGAGCTCGCTGGTCAAGCGCCCGCCGGGGAAGAAGGTTGCCAGGGCCCCCTTAACCGCCATCTCAACGACTTTGCCCAGAAAACGGGGGGTTTTAGCCACCCGCACGGACTGCACCTGGGCCTCTATGGAAAGGCGACGGCGTGCGAGGTGGTAGGTGCCTGGGGTGGTGGGGTGGGGGAGGAAAATCTTTTCACACTGGCTCTGGGTGCCAGCGAGGTGCACTTCAATAGTGACTGCGTGGGCGGTGCCTGCTTGGGCAACCCACAGTGATAAAACAGAGATGAAAATCGCGCGAGAACCCATCGCACTCCCCTGGTGGCCTTGTAGCACTGGCGGGCCGCGTGGTCCAGGTGATCGGGTTTTGGTTCAACATACACGAGATGGCGGAGCAAGGCGTGCCGCGGCGGCCTCATTGGCGCGCAGCGGCTGGACAGACCGTAACGATACTTTTAGTTTACGAATCATGAAAAATATTTATCGCGTCGCAGCTACTCTGTCCCTGGGGTTGTCACTTTCCGCCAATGCAGCCGTCGTGGAGCTCCCCGGCGCTCAGACCGTGCTCTGCCACGATGGCGCGGTGAAGCGTGGTTTCACCTATGATCGATCATGGAACGTGGTGCGCGGTGTGCACGACCGCAGCGGTTTGCTCACCGCCACGGTGCTGGGTGAGGGGCGCACCAGCACGCGCTTGACCTTCGCCATTCGCGGGTTGCAGTGGGACCAGACCTTCACGAAGGTGCGGGCCTATGATGAAGACGGAAACTACCTAACGACCTGCGCCAGCAAAGATGCCTTCGGTCATTTGCGCATTTACGCCGACCGCTGCCGCCCTGTCATGACTGTGGTGCCCTTCGGCTCATGGCCCGATGAGTGTGGCGACGGGGGGATGGCTTACCTGCTCGAGACACGGCTGCGCGTCCAGGGTGGCTCGTAGGCACGGCCCCGTGCTGAAGCCGAAGGCGGCGCCGCCCTCCGCGGAATTGCCGACCCAGATCCGTCCGCCATGGGCCTCGATGATGCCCTTTGCGATGGTGAGGCCCAGGCCCGTGCCGAATTGCGCCGTGGACTTGGCTTGCCAGAAGTCATCGAAGACGTAGCAGAGATCTTCAGGAGCGATGCCCGGCCCTGAGTCAGTGATGATGAAACAGACTTCGTTTCCTTCAAGGGTGGTCTCTATTTGCACGTGCCCTGAATGGGGGGTGAATTTGATGGCATTACCGAGGATGTTTGAGAAGGCGCGGGAAAAGTTCTCCGTATCGATGAGGATTTCGCAGTCTTGATTCGGCGCTTTCCAGCGAATTTCAATGTTTTTGGGGAGCGCCAATGTTTTCGCGAATTCGAACAGATCCTGAAAGAGGCGAGGGAGGGGCATCGCGCGCTTATTGATTTGAAAACCACCGGATCTGATTTTGGCGGCGTCGAGGAGGCTTTGGATGAGATTCTCCATTTGCGTCATGGATTTTTGGATGATCTGGGATTGTCGCGAAATTTTGGAGGATTGAGCGGGGTCAGCGCTGACGACGCTTTGGGCCATGAGCTGCGCGGTGATCTTGACGGCGAAGAGCGGATTTTTCAGATCATGGGAGATGAGCGCCACCGAACGCTCCCGGGCCTTGATCTCTTTTTGGGCCTTTTCGTAAAGACGAGCATTGTCTATAGCTAGGGCCGCGCAGGCCGCCAGCTGCTCAGCGAGCCTGATCTGGGATGGCGTGTATTTGAAGCCAGAGCGGTGGCGTTGCAGCGTGAGGGTCCCCATGGTCAGATTTCTGCTGCGGAGGGGGATGATCAGAGTGGCGGTATCTTGAGCTACTGACTGCAGGGTGCGGCCATTGGCGAGGACCTCAGTGACGGGGTCGGTTTGACTCAGTCGGAGGCCGCTGCTTTTCCCGGGAGCGTTGTTGGCGGCCCGCGAGATGGTCCCGTCTTCTTCACGGATGTGCACAAAGCAGAGATCCGCCAGATCAGGCACCGGCAGGCGTGATGCTTTGGAGAGCGTGGCTGTGTAGTCGAGAGAGGACGCGAGTGCGCGGGAAGTGATGGCAAGGAATGTCCAGTGATCGTGGGACATCTCATCGATGAGCTCCCGGGCGGCGAGGGCCTCAGCGGAGGCGCGACGCATGCGAGTACGGTACCCGCAGGCCGCCGCGGCGGCTGTGAGGGAGAGCGCGAAAGAGAGAATACTCCAGCTCAAGGGGGTCATTTAGCGAAATGACTTACGATAATTCGCGGCCCCGATCAAGAAAACCTGTTTATTCTCTGTATTTCGCAGGTATTCCGCCGCGGCGCTGAGAACGAGGGCAAAGCTCCCTCCGCCCTGCACGGGGCCCGCGCTGGACTCAAATATAACTTGGTTTGATGATGGTGGAGCGGGCACCAGAATCCTGCGCGTGAAATCCCCCGGTGCTACGGGGTCACCGTCACCGAATCTTGTTTGAGCCACGTTGCGAACGCCGGGTACCTCACCCTCCGAGGGTTCCGCCGAGATGATTGAGGTGGAGGGCGGTAGACCGGCGGCAGTGCCGAGCAACGAATGCCCGGTTCCCACCGCTCCGATGAGGGCATCAATAGAACCCAGTTTCTCGGCGATGACTCTGCCGAAGCCGGTGTAATGCCCTCGTTTGCCGTCAGCAGCCATTTGATTGAGGTAAAGCGCGTGGTTCTCTTTGGAAAAAGCATGGATCCGATCCAAGATGTCACTTAGGGGGACCACGCGCAGCTCGGCGCCTTGTTTCTCGAGGTCAACCCTAAGCAGTTGCAGGTGCTGCCGCGGCAATGAGTCCAGCGCGAAAATCACGCAACGGCAGCCTGCCTCATGGGCATAATGGGCAAGCGATTTCGCCGTGCTGCCCGCACTTGCCTCCGTGAGAATTCGCCCCGGACGCAATTCTCCCGCCGCGGCCCAGCGCGCCATCTCGCCAGCCACCATGCGGTCCTTGATGGAGCCCCCGGGGAGTTCGCCCTCCAATGACGTGAATATCCGGTGGCCGCGCCCGGGGGGGATCAAAGCGTCATCGAGGATTTCAATGATATTGACTGGGATCAAGCAGCCTTCTTGCGGGGTGCTTCAAACACCCTTGCCCGGTAGGACGCCTCGAAAATCTCGGCTCTACCCGTGAGGGAGTCCATGTAGATACCTCGTGGCGCACGAATGGGCTCACAAAGGCCCAGCACTTGGCCGGCGACCTGGGCCGCGGCAGTGGCGGCGGCCACTTCCACGCCGGGCACGACGAAGGGGATATGGGTGGAGCGATCCAGGGCCTGATGGAGTTGCTCTTCCATGTAGCGGGGGATCTCAGGTGTGATGAAGTGCAGAAAGTTGCGTAGGCTTTCAAGGGGCGGGCGCGAGAGGGAAACCCCCGTGAGCTCCGCGAAAGAAGGAGTGGTGGAGTCAAAGACGACGACGGATCCGCTGAAGCCCAGGGACCCGCAGGATGCCACGGGGAGGCCCTTCGCTCGGGCCCGTTCATTCAAGACCAGCTTGGCCTCCATGGCGAACACATCTACTACATCGATGACCCAATCGATGCCTTCCAGAAAGGCCCCCACGTTTGCGGGGTTCACACCGTCAGGGAAAATCTTGATCTGCACATCGGGGTTGATGGCGCGGGCCTCTTCCACGAGGCATTCGTCTTTGCGGAGGCCCACCGTGGTCTCCTTGGCAAGCCTCTGGCGATTGATGTTCGTGCGCTCATAGGTGTCGGGGTCTGCGATATGGAAACGGGTGAAGCCTAAACGAACGAGGTTGATAAAAATGGAGCCCCCCAGGCCTAGGCCCCCCACGGCTATGGCCGTGGATCGGATGCGCTCTAGTCCGGCCTCATCCATGATGCCGATATTCCTCAGGAATCGCTCTTTATAGAGGCGGTTCATAGTTCCCCCTTGATCGTAGACTG
>CAYHWW010000135.1:0-9441 GCA_964360145.1 uncultured Oligoflexia bacterium
CGACCAAAGCGCACTCCTGTGCGCTGCGTGGAGGCCACGACGACGACAACGAAGCAGATGGCCCTTTATCGGCGATCTACCGCTACAGCGACGGGTCGTCCTGCACGTGCTCATGAATCACCGTCGAAGGCACCGCATAGCCCTGCTCACGAAACTCAGTGCGGATCTGCGCGAACATGCTCGCGGGCGTTCTGTAATGGCCTGAGCGGTTGGTGAGTGCCACGATGCGGCCCCCATGCACGGTCACGTTGCCCGCGAAGGCAGTGGGGCCGCCGCCCAAAATCGATGAGTGCCGGTACCCCGTCTCATAGCCCTTGGAACGCATGTCCTCATTCATGATGTAGATATTGCCCTCGGCATCCATGACAATGATGGCGGCATGGCCCCCGGTGTCCACTGGTGCGCTATTGGCATCCCTCAATACCCCTCCCTCGATATTGACCAGGTAGCGGGCCCGCTCGCTGGGGCGTAGGTAATGAATGCCATTCTCCGTGTCGAATCGATAGGACTCCGGCGCCATGACGATGACTTCATAGCCCTCCCCCTCGATGCGTGCGGATCGGTTGTGTTGGGAGGCATAGGCTTTCACTTCCCGATGGCGTGCCCTGATGAAGGTTTCAACCTCCTGCGCCGGGACCCCCTCTTGGATCATGCGAGCCACGGCATCTCGGGTCGCCGTGGTGAACTCCTGCACGGCCCTGTCCAATGTCGGCATTTGCTCCACATGCTCCGCGGTGGAAAGACCCAAGACACCCGGAGGCAAATGCTGCGCCAGCGCAGGCGCGGGCGGATGCATCGGCGACGCGGCGACATCGCTCAGCACCGCCCGCAGCGCACAGGAATCCAGAGAAGCGGCAGCATCACGCGGGTGCAGGCATGGGAGCGCTAGGGCTAGGATAACCAGCCCAAGGGAGCGGTAGCGCATTGCGATGCAGTCCTTCACGACTGCTTATCGACCTGAAAGCCTACAGGCATGAGGCCCCTGAATATCTGCGCCCGCGCAGCACATATTGCCGGGCCACCCTATGGAACGGTCACCGCCCGCACCTTGAAGTCCACCCCACCCTCGCCGTCATTCAAAATGGCGTAGAGGTTGTAAGATCCCGATACATTCTTAGGCGAGAATCCGTTTTTGGCGCTCCCTGAGGTGCGATCCGCGTCCAGGCTGCCACCATCCGTCACCCAGGTGATGAAGTAGGGCTTGGCGCCAACGCCGGATATGAGGGCCTCCAATTCGTAAGTGCGCCCTGATGCCAGCACCACGGTGCCTACCCCCCTGTCCCCGGCAACAGAGAGCGCGCTGAGGGCAGGCGGAGATATCTGCTGGGCTGAGGATTCAACCACAACTAGGGTCTTCGTCGCCGTGCGGCTTTCCCCCCCCGCCGTGGCAGTGAGCGTGATGAGCACGGGGACCGCGCCGGTGAAGCCGTTGGTGAATACGAAGCTCGGGGTCATCGATGTGGTGGTCTGTGACGACGTCGAGAGGGTTTGCAAACAGCGGCTGCCCGTGGAGTCTACCTGGGTGATGATGCAGGCGCTCCAGGTGTAATCGACGGCGCGCCCCGCGCCCTTGGGGTCCGTGATGAGCGCGGTCATGGTGGCCGCATTGGCGCCGACCCGCACCGATACGGGGTCGGCCTTGATGGCGAGGATGCGCAGGTTAGTGGCCTGGGAGAGTTGCGGCAGGTTATCGCCGCCACAGTCAATACAAACGGTTGCTGCGGCAACGGCAAACAGGACCTTCATCTTACGCATTAGAATTCCCCCCGGATCCCGAAGGTCGGCAAAAGAGGCAGACCCCGAATATATTCTTTGCTGCGATAATCGTAAGAATAAGCCACGCCTTCAACATTCTTGCGATTATAGACATTGTTGATTTCCAAATAGGCAGTGAGGATCCACAGATCATCAATGAATTTTTTCTCCAGCCGCAAATCCAACTGATGGAAGCTGGGCAGGCGCTGCGAGTAATACTGACCGCGAATGGGGGCATAGGCATCCCCATCAGCATTGTAGGAAGAGTCGTTAATGGGCGTCACCGGGTTACCCGTGGTGTAACGGAATCGGAAACCAAACTCCCAGTGATCCCCCAGGGGGATATTAGTGATGAGGGTGAGGATGTGGGTCTGGTCGTTCTGGAAAGGGTAATAGGGCTCATTATCGCCGTTTCTCAGGCGGGATTTGGATAGGGTATAGCTCAACCACCCGTTCAAACGCTCGCGGGCGCCATACCGCAGATACACTTCGTTGCCGGCGGCGTAGCCGGATCCCGTATTCTCATAGCGGCGAGCAGTGTTCACCGCCACCACGTGACGGTGAAGGTCGCGATAGAAAAGCTGCCAATCTAAAGTGAGGGGCAAGAGCCGCCACGGGATCTCCCGCTCGTAACCCAGCACGTACTGCATGGCATAGAGAGAGCGAAGATCGGGGTTGCCCAGATCTTTGGCTGACTCCTGGGGCTGGGGCCGTTGGTGGAAAAGCCCCACGGAGCCTTTCACAGCGTCATTCTCTGAAAGCGTGCGCCGTGCGGAAAAACGGGGATCCGCGCTGACCTCATCACCCACGGTGCCTGCGTCCACCCGTAAACTCGGGATAAAAACATAGGGGCCTGGCTTCCAACTCACCCCCGAGAAAACGCCGCCCTGGGAATACGCACCCCTTTGACTGGTTTCCAACAGCGTGGTGGCGGCACTGGGCGTCTGCACGCCCCCCAGCGACGCGGTGGCAGGTGGCAGTTTCACGTTCACCTTGTACAGCGACGCCTCGTTGGTCGCCCCCATCATGAGGGACCAATCCTTGGCCAGTTCCTTTTCGAATTCCTGACGAAGGCCCAACCCCCAACTATTCAGCATGAAATAAGGCCCGTTGGAGGTATCGAAGAAAATGCGATCGTGGCCGACGCTCACCCTGGACTGGGACGTCCAGCCTTCCGCGAAGGATTTTTTCCAATGAGTGGCCATGCGATGGAAGGAAGTCTCGAACTTGAAATTACCCCTGAGATCAGGGTTGGCGTCCGCGGGTTTATCCAGCAAGAAGGTCAGCGCGTCGTCGGCACCATAGAACTGGAGGGTGCGCACATCCTTCGCGGACAGTTTCCATTCGAGAGCGGTTTGATAGTCGTAGTACCGCGGCGCCACGAGGAGACTGAAACCTGAGCTTTTTTTCAACAGCGCTCGCAGGATGAGATCAATGTAACTGCGCCTTCCCGTCGCATAAAAAGAAAGATTTTTTGCCAGCGGCCCCTCAATGAGAAGCTGGGAGTCAAAGGTGTTGATGTCCGCAATGAGATGATAGCGGTCTTTCCGTGGCCCCCGCGTGAAAGAGCTGACAATGCCCCCCACCGCTTCGCCGTAACGGGAGGTGAAGCCTCCGGGCAAGAAGTCAATGTGATCGATGATGTCACCGTTGAACACCGTGCGAATGCCGCCGAAGTGAAAGAGAATGGGCACTTCGAGGTCATCAAAGAAATAGCGGCTATCCTGGGGCGCGGAACCACGGATGGAGAGCTGCCCCAGGCCGAAGGGGGCGCGGGCCACGCCGGGCAGGTTCTGCACCACGCGGATGGGGTCCCCTTGGGTGCCCGCGGCCTTGAAGATGTCTTTGGTTTTTAAGATACGCCGACTGGTCTCCTGGACCCGGGATTCCTCCACCACCGTGGTGTATTCATCGTAGGAGAGGCGCTCGATGAGATACCTCACGCCAAGCTCTTCATTCTCCGTGATGGTCTCCGTCACTTCAAAAAGTTTATAGTCCGGGGCTTTGACCACGATGCGGTTCACCCCGGCGGGCAACCCCCGCAACAGGGCCATGCCGTCCAGGTCCGTGGTGGCCGTGACTTCTTTGCCGGCTGCACTTTCTGAAAATGCGGATATGGCAATGCCCACGGCCCTGGCCCGGGACCCCTTCTCGACTAAACGCACCTTCAATGCGCCTCGAAGCGCTCGGGGGGGCGCCTTGAAGCTGAACGTGTATGTGAGGCTCACCCGCACGGCACCGCCGCCGTCCCGGGCGGGATCAAAACGGAACTTTGTCACTGCCTCCAATGCCGCCGCATCAAGCTCTGGATGGCCGCTGCCTCGTGATACTTTCGGGTCCAGTACACGCCCTTCAACATCCACGTCGAAGGCCAGGGTGACTTTGCCATCCACGGGCTTTGCGCGGAGGGCTTCTGGGTAAACGGGGGTAACTTTTTCGAGTAAGCGTGGCGCGGTGATTTTTTGGGCTTCCGCCACGGCAGCAAAGATCAACAAGGCCACGAAAATAATTTTAGCGAAGTTCAAATACATAGGTGTACCTGATTTCCATGGCCACGGGCCGGTCACCCAAAGAGGCCGGACTGAATACAAAACGTTTTGAGGCGGCAACCGCTTCCTCATCAAAGCCATAACCCGCTTTTTCAAGGACCCGGGCGTCGGTGACTCGCCCCTTCTCATCAATGGAGAGGAGCAAGACCACCTTGCCCTCCACCCCCAGCTTGCGGGCCTCGTCGGGGTAGCGAGCCTTCACCTCTATAAGCCGCCGTGGCATCCGCGTGACCCGGGCCGCGGACACCGGGCCCCCAGGGGAGCCCGCCGGTGAGTCCTCCTGGTCTTGCTCAGCACTGGCCGCGCTCTCTTCCGAGGAGATATCCTGGGTGATGTTAAAACTGGGCTTGGGCGCCAGACTGATTTTCTTTGGTGCTTGGACTCTGCGCATCGGTGCCGCAACAGCCCCCACCCATTCCACCTCCACGGCCAAGCGTGGTGTCGGCGCCAGCCCACGGAAGACCAGCGCCAGTCCTCCAAAAAGAAGAGCATGAGCCAGTGCCGACGCAAGAAAAGATCCTGGTAATGACAGCCCCTCAGTCGCCATGGAGGTGCTATCAGAAACCTACTTCTCACCCCTTGCCAAATAGAAACCCTAAAATTTCATCTCCGGCACCGTGGGCGGCACGACGAGCTTCCCTTCCGTGGCCTTCTTGATCTCATCGACCGAAACACCAGGGGCCCGCTCCAAGAGCTTAAAACCCTCGCCAGGCACCACGTCCAACACCGCAAGCTCAGTGACGATGCGCTTCACGCACTTGATGCCCGTGAGAGGCAGCTCGCACTTTTTCAAAAGCTTCGATTTCCCGTCTTTAGAGACGTGCTGCATGGCCACGACCACGCGCCGCGCGCCAGCGACCAGGTCCATGGCGCCGCCCATGCCCTTCACCATCTTGCCGGGGATCATCCAGTTGGCGATGTCGCCTTCTTCCGACACTTCCATGGCGCCGAGCACAGTCAAATCCACATGGCCCCCACGAATCATGCCGAAAGAGTCAGCGCTGGAGAAAAACGAAGCGCCGGGCAGTACAGTCACCGTTTGCTTACCCGCATTGATGAGGTCCGCATCCACTTCTTTCTCAGTAGGGAACGGCCCCATGCCCAAAATGCCGTTCTCGCTCTGCAGAATGACCCGCATGCCCTTCGGAATATAGTTGGCCACAAGCGTAGGAATGCCGATGCCTAAGTTCACATAGTAGCCGTCGCGAAGCTCAAGGCTGATGCGCTGTGCGATTTGTTCCCGTGTAAGCATCTTATTACCCCGCCCGCGTCATTTTGAATTCGATGCGCTTCTCGTAGCCTCGGCCTTGGAAAATACGGTGCACGAAAATGCCCTGGGTATGGATGGTTTCCGGATCCAGGGCCCCCACTTCCACCAGCTCTTCCACTTCCGCGATGCAGATGCGGCCGGCGGTGGCGATCATGGGATTGAAGTTGCGCGCCGTCTTCCGAAAAACCAGGTTACCCAATTTGTCCCCGCGCCAGGCCTTCACGATGGAGAAATCCGCGCGGATGCCCCGCTCGAGAAGATAAGTCCGACCATCGAAAACCTTGGTCTCTTTGCCCTCAGCGATGGGCGTGCCCACGCCGGTGGGCGTGTAAAACCCCGGGATTCCAGCGCCACCCGCGCGTAGGCGTTCCGCCAATGTGCCCTGAGGAATGAACTCCACCTCCAATTGGCCGGAGAGAAACTGCTGCTCAAAGTTCTTATTCTCGCCCACGTAGCTCGACATCATTTTCTTGATCTGGCGGTTGCGCAGGAGGATGCCCAAGCCAAAGTCGTCGATGCCGCAGTTGTTGCTGGCGATGGTGAGGTTCTTCACGCCTGTTTTCGCAAGGGCGCTAATGCAGTTCTCCGGAATGCCGCAGAGGCCGAAGCCCCCCACGGCCAGCGTCGCGCCATCGGCGATGTCTTTTACCGCTTCATCAGGCCCGCTGACGATCTGGCAGATCACGTGAGCTCCAAAGCAAGTGCTGTGCCTTCGCCGCCACCGATGCAGAGCGTGCCCACACCGCGCTTCTTGCCGCGGGCCTTCAGCGCATGAATGAGGGTGACTAAAATACGGGCCCCGCTAGCGCCGATGGGATGGCCCAGGCTCACGCCGCCGCCGTTGACGTTGACCTTGCTGTGCTCAAGCTTCAGCTCTTGCATGGCGGCCATGGCGACGAGCGCAAAGGCTTCGTTCACTTCAAAAAGGTCCACGTCACTCGTCTGCCAACCGGCGCGCTTCAAGCACTTCCGTACTGCTTCCACGGGGGCGGTGGTGAACCACTCCGGCGCCTGGGCGTGGGTGGCAAAATCCACGATGCGGGCCATGGGCTTCAAGCCATTGCGTTTCACAAAATCCTCAGAGGCCAGTACCAAGGCTGCCGCGCCATCATTGATGGTGCTGGCGTTAGCCGCGGTCACCGTACCGTTTTTATCGAACGCGGGCTTCAGGCCGGGCATCTTGTCGAACTGGGCCTTGCCGGGACCTTCGTCGGTGTCCACCATGACAGAGTCGCCTTTGCGGCCCTTCACTTCCACGGGGGCGATCTCGTTTTTAAACGCGCCAGAGCTGATGGCAGCCTGGGCGCGCTTGAAGCTCTCAATGGAGTAGGCGTCCTGGGCTTCGCGAGTGAACTTCATTTCTTTGGCGCAGAGTTCTGCGGCATTGCCCATGTGAAAATCATTGTACACGTCCCACAGGCCGTCTTTGATCATGCCGTCCACCACTTGGTTGTGGCCCATGCGGTATCCACCGCGAGCCCCCATCAAGTAGTGTGGCACCTGGCTCATGGCCTCCATGCCGCCGGCAACCACGACCTCACTCTCACCGGTCATGATGCTTTGGGCCGCCATCATCACAGCCTTCATGCCGCTGCCGCAGACTTTATTGATGGTGGTGGCCGCCGCAGACTGGGGCAGCCCCGCAAAAATCGCCGCCTGGCGGGCCGGCGCCTGGCCGATGCCAGCCTGAAGCACACAGCCCATATAAACCTGCTCAACTTGCTCGGGTTTTACCCCAGAGTCTTTTAACGCGGCGCTAATGGCCACGGCCCCCAGCTGAGGGGCGGATAAGCCTCCCAGGCTTCCCATAAAGGAGCCCAGGGGGGTGCGGCGGGCGCTCAAGACATAAACCGTTTTCGAAAGAGGTTGGGCCATAGCCCGGGATTCTAAGTCGATTTTGAAAACCCTTGTCAACGTTTTTTACCAGGCGTACTTCTCACTGACCGCGTCATCCCAGGAGTTTGCCGCTTATGCGCGTTCTGTCTTTTTGGAAAATCGCCGCCCCCTACGCCGCTCTTTTTTGGTTATGGCTCACCACAGGCCTCGACACCAGCCACGCCGCGGTGAACCTCAGCGCCGAACTCCCTGACCTAGTGGAACGCGTGGCCCCTGGCGTCGTAAACATCTCTTCCACAAAATTCATGAAGTACATGTTCTACGGCCCCATGGACGACGTCTTCGGCCAGATGTTCGGCATGCCGCGGGAGCAGACCCAGCGCCAGTCCTCCTTGGGTTCGGGCTTTCTCATCGATGCCGCGGGCTACGTGCTGACCAACAATCATGTCATCGAACAGGCCGACGAGATCGTGGTGATTTTTCTAGATAAGCGCAAAATCCCCGCCCGGGTGGTGGGCCGGGACCGCGCCATGGATCTTGCTCTCCTTCAATTGAAGGGCGGCGCCACAAACAAGAACTTAAAGCCCCTGGACCTCGGCGACAGTGAAGCCGTGCGCATTGGCGAACCTATTTTCGCCATCGGCAACCCCTTCGGCCTCCAACACACGGTGACCAGTGGCATCATCAGCGCGAAAAATCGCACCATTGGCCTCGGCGCCTTCGACCGCTTTCTGCAAACGGATGCCAGCATCAACTTCGGCAACTCCGGTGGCCCGCTTTTCAACTTCAAAGGCGAGGTCATTGGCATCAATACCGCCATCAACGCCCAGGGCCAGGGTTTGAGCTTTGCCATCCCCATCTCCGATGCCCGCGGCCACATCGACGAATTCAAAAAATATGGCCGCATCGTGCGCCCCTGGCTAGGCGCCCTGGGAGAAAACATTTCCCCGGCGCTCCAAAGTTACTATGGCATCCCGTCGGATCAAGGCGTGCTCATAACGCAATTAGTCGTAAACGGCCCCGCCATTGGCGCTGGCCTTAAAGCCGGCGACGTCATCGTGTCCGTCAATGGCACCTCCGTGGCGGACATCTACGATGTCCAGCGGGAATTGGCCAAGCTGAAGCCCAATGACAACGTCACCATCCAAATACGTCGAGCCAAAGAAGAGTGGAGCCGCCTCACCACAAAGCAGATCAAGCTCTCCGCCACCCCCGACGCCGATCGCCTGCCCCAGGGGATTCTGTAACAATAATAGTCATTTAGGATTACCTGATTGACGCCCTCGCTGCGCCATGGGACCCTTAGCACTGGTCATGGAACGTCGCAAAGATACCCCCGTCAAAGGCGAAGCCCTCCCCCGCGACTACCTCGTGCTGATCGAGGGGATCTTCAATAAGAACTTCTCCGCCCAAATCATAGGGAAGGGGAAGAAGCGGGAAACCTTCGTGGTCTACGGAATGATCTACTCCGACGAAGTGGTGATGGCCGTCTCTTTAAAGAACCCGTCTAACTTGCGGATGACCACCTGCTACGCCTCCATGGACTTCCCCCCGCCTTCCTTCATCCCGGAAAGCGGCGCTCCCGCCGTGGGCATCCCCACGGCATCCGACGCCGTCCAGACCGCCGTCAACTCCTGCATCGACGTGGTGGCGAGTTTCTTCCAAACCTACTTCGAGGAAGAGCGCCCCCTGGACTACGAGAGCGAATACCGCCAGGAGTGGGTGCCCGTGGACCTGGAAAAAACCCTGCGGGTTTTCCTCCGCCTCAATCGAGACAATTTAGAAATCGAAGCGGCCAGCGAAGAGTTCATAGCCCAGAGCCAAGCCATGGATGAGCCCGGCTTCGGCGACTTCGAGGAAGAGCCCCGGGGCATGGTGGAAGAAGCCCGAGCCGCCGTGGGTGCTGAAGACGATGAAGTGGATCCCGACGAAGCCGGCGAAGTCGATGATGATGAAGACGACGAGGACGAAGAAGAGTCCTCAGAGGACACCATCGACCCCCCCCCCCCCCCCGCCACCCCCCCAGCCGCC
>CAYHWW010000136.1:0-9255 GCA_964360145.1 uncultured Oligoflexia bacterium
CTTCGTTGTCGTCGTCGCCCGCTCCACGCGGCGTGCATGAGCACGCCTTGGTCGCTGGGCTCCTCCTCCGCCTTGCTAGTCGGCAAAATACCTTCGCCTAGTCTTGGATTATGTTTGGTGGGTTTTGTTGCTTCGTGTCATCGTTGCTCGAATTATTTGAAAAATCCCATTGCATGGCTTGGCGGGATGCGTGCAGGTCGATACACTTTCTGACAGGAGGGCTTGCCCCCTTGAGAAAAACATTTGTAATCGACACCAACGTAATTCTTTTCGATCCCCAGGCGCTGCAGAAGTTTGGGGCCAATGACATCGTGATTCCCATCACGGTGGTCGAGGAAGTGGACCGCTTCAAGCGCGAAATGTCCGAAAACGGGCGGAACGCGCGCTACTTCTCTCGCCTCATCGATTCTTTGCGAAAAGATGGCCCCCTCGCCCAGGGGGTGAAGATGGCCGGTGGCGGCATGGTCTACGTGGACCTGGGCAATACGGGCCCACTGCCCCCTGGTCTCTGGGAGGAAAAACCAGACAACCGCATCTTGGCCGCTGCCATCAACCAGCGCAAAGGCAAGAAGAACGTGGTTTTCGTCACCAAAGATATCAACTTACGCATCAAAGCGGATGCGTTGGGCCTTGATACCGAGGATTACGAACCAAGCAACATGGAGACCGAGGAGCTGTACTCGGGCATCGTGACTCATACGGTGCCGCCGGAGCTCATCGACGAGTTCTATGCCCAGAAGAAAATCCAGTTCCAGCCCAAGGGGCGCAAGCTCCATCCCAATGAGTATTTGATCCTGCGCAGCGATGCCAATCCCCACCAAACGGCCCTTGGCCGCTACGATCGCCAGGTGGACAGCATCGTGCCGCTTTTCAAGCCCATGGAAGGCCTCTGGGGTATTTTTCCCAAGAACGCCGAGCAGTCCTGTGCCGTGGATATGTTGCTCAACGATGACATCAAGCTGGTGTCCCTGGTGGGTAAGGCAGGTACCGGCAAAACCCTCATGGCCATCGCGGCGGGTTTGGTGAAAACCGTTGATGAGGGCGTGTACCATCGCTTGCTCGTGTCCCGGCCCGTGTTTCCACTGGGTAAAGACATCGGGTTCCTGCCTGGGGACATCGAGGAGAAACTCAATCCGTGGATGCAGCCCATCTTCGACAATATCGATTTCCTCTTCGGTGCATCGTCGAGCAAAAATGCTAAACGGGGCGCGGGTAGGGGATGCCAGGAGCTCATGAACCAAGGGCTCTTGAACATCGAGCCTTTGACTTATATTCGGGGCCGCAGCATCCCCCAGCAGTTCATGATCGTGGATGAGGCCCAGAATCTCACGCCACATGAAATCAAGACCATCATCACCCGCGCCGGCGACGGCACGAAGATCGTCCTCACCGGCGACTGCTATCAGATCGACAACCCTTATGTGGATTCCATCAACAACGGTTTGGCCTATGTGGTGGAACGCTTCAAGGACGAGTCCATCTCCGGTCACGTGTCGTTGGCCAAGGGCGAGAGGTCCAAGCTCTCGGAGTTGGCTTCAAACCTGCTTTAAGGGCTTATCGCGGTTCACTGCAGGGGATGTTGTTTAGGTGTAGGAACGGTACATCCCGCATCATATATGCGCTTTTTCCAGGAATTCCAGCATCATCTATGATATAATAACGATGCCATAAAAAAGGTAATTATATCATGTACATCAAGAGACTCATTCCCCTGCGCGCAGCCCTCAAAACCAAGAGTATTCTGCTCTTAGGCCCTCGCCGCACAGGAAAGAGCGCCCTTATCCGCAATGAGCTGCAACCCGATGTTTACGTCAATTTGCTCCGTTCAGATGAGTTCTTACGCTACTCACAAAACCCCGCCTCAATTCGTCAGCAGCTGAAGGGCCACGAAAAATTCATAGTCATCGATGAGATTCAAAAGCTGCCCATTCTCATGGATGAAGTTCATGACATGATCGAATCTCATAATATGCGGTTCCTTCTTACTGGTAGCAGTGCTCGTAAGTTGAAGCGCAGCCATACTTCGCTCATGGCGGGCCGTGCGCGGCGTATGCGACTACACCCCTTCTGCTCGGCAGAGCTGGGCGACGATTATGACCTGCAGAAGGCGATTCTGCGAGGCACCATGCCTGTTTCTTATTTATCAACAACCGATGAGGAAAGTTGGCAAGAGCGCCTCGACTATGCAGGCGACTACCTCAAAGAAGAAATCATGGCCGAGGCCTTTTCACGAAGCATTGATGCCTTCGCACGATTTCTCACGACGACGGCATTCACAAACAGTGAAGTGCTCAATTTCGAAAAAATAGGCAGCGACGCCCAAGTCTCGCCTCGCACGATCCGAGAATACTATGCGGTGCTCGAAGACACACTCATCGGATCAGTTCTTGAACCCTGGCAACCAAAAAAGAAGAATCGCAAATTCGTATCCAAATCGAAATTCTATTTTTTTGATATCGGCATGGTCAACGCCCTCGTCGGACGCAAAACAGTCAGCATGGAAAGCCCTGAGTTCGGGCATCTTTTTGAATCCCTCATTTTCAATGAAATCCAAACCTACGTGCACTACAAGGCGTCGGATGCGAAGCTGAATTTCTGGGGAACTCATCAAGATACAGAGGTCGATTTTCTCATCAATGAAGATATCGCCGTTGAGGTCAAGGCCACGGCAAATGCATCTCATCGCAATATAGCTGGTCTTCAGGCATTGGCGGAAGTGAAGACCCTACAAAAGCAAATTCTTGTCACGCGGGACCCCGTTCCGCGCCAGATCGGCGATGTGCAAGCAATGCCCTGGCGGCATTTTCTCTCAGCACTTTGGGCGGGCGAGATTTTTTAACCCGCAGTATTGTCGCATTTAGTACCAAATCCAGTACCGGTTAGCGGTCCAGACAAAATGTTCCGCCACGGCGTGGGGCAGTCCTGAGCCTGGAATCAACGCGGCGGACACGCGGTAGTAATATCCTGAGGCCCCGCCAGCATCTGGGCCAGTAGGGCCCATGAATACAGGCGTAAAGCCACCGCAAGAGAGGGCACTGCGACCACTATGACCGGGTGCAGGGGCTGCCGCAGGCGCGGACTCACAGGGACACATGGCCAAAAGCATGTCGCCATACCCGTACCTACCGCCAGTGCTGCAGATGTAGGGCTCAGGGTTGGGCAGACATATGATACCTCCACCGACACGGCCCTCAACGAGGGATCCCACTTGACCGCCAGCTGTCGTGCAATTCGCTCCAGCGGAACCAAAGAACTGAGCACCCTCAACAGACGACGGAGGTGTCGGCGGATTGAGGAGATCCGCGGGATAAATGAAACCACCGGAAAGACTCTGGCTGTCCATGTCCGCGCGGGCCCGCGTTCCAGGGGCCACATCACTGTCGCCGAAAAAGAGGGGATTGCCGCCACGCAGGATACGCGCCACGCGGTGATGGGATGCGACCGCGGTTTCTGACGCTAAACTGGGAAAGGTATAGAGCTGTGCCGCGGCGGCCAGGGCTTGATCCAGGGCCGGGGCAGCGTTTGTCAGATCATCGCGGAAGATTTCAAAAATGGCGAAGTCATCGGCGCGCACCACGCGGATGGCTCCAGTCTGCTCGCCCGCGGGGCCGAAATAGATCTGGCCTCGGCCTGAGACTGTCGTCTCGATGCCGTAGAGGTGCCATCTTTGATAGTAGTCCTCCGCCATATAGCCAGGCAGCACATGGCCGGCTTGGGCGATGACTACGGGATGGGCGCTGCCGTAACCTGTAATGCCACCGGAGAAACGGCGGGCAAGTTCAAAGAAGACCGTGCCCGAATAGCACTGCATGAGATTCTGGAGATAAGGGGCCAGCGCATCACTGCGATCGCGATTGTAGCGAGTCACCCTGCCGTGCTTCTGTTCTAGGGCCTCATCGATGGCGATTTTAAAACCATGGGCATCACCGCTGGCGATCCCTAGTAAAAAGGCCAGCAGGTTGTTGGCTTCCTGCATGCGGCGACGCCGTGGAACAGCGCGCTCGATGGAAACAGAGAGGAGCGCCACACGAATCTCGTCAGGGCTGGGGTGCTCGCCGCTTCGGATTTTTGCCAGCACCACGCGCTGGGCATCGCTCAACGCGGATTCAGATGAGACTTTAACCGCCACGGGTGCAACCGAAGATTGGGAGAGGGAAGGAGGAGCTGCACCGCCGCCGCCCGAAGGAGCCTCATCTGAGGAGCCGCCACAGGCGCTGAAGAGGACAGCTGAAAGAATGGCGACAGCGGGACGGAGAGGTGTCTTCATAAGGCATTGGAATAGCTAGATTCATGCCATGTCACAGGCCCGTATCATGCAGGAATCATTGGGGTATCAACAGACTTCCCTGACTAATCCCTAGGCAGTGAGTCATCGAATGACCACCCCTCCCCCGATTATGAACTACTTGTCATTGCTAAGGATAAGTCTCCCAAGGGCGTCCCATGGTGCAGTTGATCTCCTGGGAAAGTTGACGTTGCACGGCAAGGCGAAGACGGGTGGAATCGTCCTCCACGGGGTGGAGGCCCTGTTGTTGGAGCCAAAACAAGGTCCTGGCTTTAACCTGAGGGAGGTCTTCGAGACGTGCTCGGGTTGAAACAGTGAGCACTTCCTCCATGGTGGTGGGCAGTCGCCAGAGCTCGATGGCCAGTGGGCCTGTGAGGAAGTCCCTCTGGGCCTCCCACCGATAGGAGTTGATGGGACCCGCGGACACCAGATTTTCCCAGGCAATGAGTTGGGGCGCATAGAGAGTCATGAAGCTGCGCTGATCTTCAGAGAAGAGATCCCCGAGGGAGCTCTCGCCGCTTTCCGCGCTATTGATCACGCTGACACCCACTTGACGTTCCAGCACACAAGATGGGGCCATGCGGTTTGCCACCCATTGCCAGCTGCAAGAAAAACCGGGAGTGCCCACCCAGCGTGAGTCGGACTGAGTGGAGTCAAAGGGCCTCATGCGCACCCAGAGGGTGCTGTCTCCGCTCTCTGGGGTGCGTGCGGACAAATAGATCCCGGCCCGCAGAAGAGCGCTGTCGCAACTATCATAGAAAAAGAGACGGGCTGTCTGTACGGCGGCAAGCGAAGTGCCCGCGGCGGAGAGTAAGGAGACAAGTTCCGTGGGTGGAATGAGATAGCGCAATTCGCCTTGTTCCCGGCGTGTCCAAGCGTGATCGGGCACCGGGGGCATGAACGGTAATTCCTGGGCCGATGCGCTGAGCGCGCCCTGCACTGACAGGATTCCAAATAAAAAGACCATGGCCTTACTCGTATGCATGCGCCCCCCTCAGCCGCGTGCATCATGCGTTCTGCGCTTGCCTCGGTCAAGGCGGCTCTGTACTTCTTTAGTCATGGTTCATGGTAAAGAGCTGGGGTTAAAGGGTTCTCGACGCATTGCGTTTGTCACTCTCGTTGTGGCGGCGGGTCTTTACGGTCTTTGGCAATGTGTCCCCGGCTTCAGGCCCAAACATGTGCGAGACATCATGAACGGGTTGATCTTCGTGAAGGGGAGCGCCATCGCCGTATATTTCGGCATGCTGGCTTTGCTCATCCCCGCGGCGCGGCTTTTGCGTGAGAGGGGCGTGAGTCGCACCATCATCGGCAGTTTTTTTATTTTGCTTTCCGCCCTCCTGACCTTGGATATCGCCTTTGGCGTAGTGGCGGGTTCCAAGCATGCGGCCCTTTGGGGTATGCGTCTTTTCTACATCGCTGTCGTGGTGTGGGGCTGTAGGGATCTGGCGAATCTGCGCTCCTTATTTGTCGGGGTGAGGGATCGGGTGCGCGTCATCTGGTCGGATCTCCCGCCATGGTGGCGCTTGTTTCTTGGACTCCTGGTTTTCTTCCTCATCCGCCAAGACATGCATTTGTATTTGTATCGCACTGAGATCAAGGGCGATGAGGTGACTTGGTGGCAGACGGGGGCCAAGATGATGATGAATCACGGTGTGCTCGCCACCATGAGGGACCACACCTATGGTCATTACGTACCCGCCATCCCCTGGCTCATCGCCCTGCCCAATCGCCTCCTGGGCGCCCATGTGGAGCACTGGCTCTGGGGCTTCCCTCTTTTTGCGATGTGCACTTATGGTTGGCTGCTGCTGGAGCTCACCACCACGGGCTGGGGGTTCCTTGCCGGCTGGACGGGGATCTTCCTTATTTTTCTAGGCAGCCGCGACCTCATGCACATGTTCTGCGCATTTTTTTACGGAGAAGCCATCACCTCGGGATTGGTGGGGGTGCTCGCGGCGGAGTTGTATCTGCGTTGGCAGGAGGCCAGGGGCAGGGCGGGGCTGCGCAAAACCATGGCACGGTTCTTCAGACCCGCCTCCGGCGCGGGTCTCGGTTTGCTCGCGTCTTTTTGTATCTTGGCGAAACCTCCCGTGGGCGTCCTTTTGCCGCTGTTTATGCCCCTCGCCGTAGTCATGGCCCTCTGGGCTCGAGCTTGGTTGGGAGCTGCTTTATTCTTTGCTTTGGCCCATGCCGCCCCTTTTGGCTGGAAAAACGTGCTCGCGAGCCTGGGGCACGCGCCGGAGTACAACGTCAGTTTGGCCGATGTGCTCAAATCCGGGATCAATCTCGATCTGATCTGGCCCATGCTGGCGGGACTCGTGATGTATCCCGGCGCACCCCAGTTCGGTCTCACCCTGGGGCTTGCCTTCGCTCTCTGTGTCGCAGCTCTCTCAGGCGAGAAAAAACTTTTCGCTTGGATGGTGACGGTGGCGACCCTCTATTGGGGTTTCGTCTTCGGTCTCTACGCCACCCTCTGGCAGCGGGGGGATTTCACCAGTGCGGCCCGCTACATCGCCCATGCCGCCGTGGCCATGCCACTGCTCTTACCCCTCGCGTTTCCCCGCAAGAAGCATCTGTAGCGGGATGCGAGGCACGTTGTTCACATCCGCGGACAATGCGGCGATGAGAAGCTGGAAGCCCAGGATGATGGGCATGGCCGCCACCATGACGGTGCCGCTGGTTGCGGGCACGCCAGTGGCCATGCTTTGGCGCCAGTGATGGGCGCCAAAGGCCGTGCCGAAGCAGAGGAAGAGAGCGCCGCAGATGATCTCAACGCTTGCCACGCTGAAGTCCCGCACGAAGTAGCTGTAGAGCAGGCGCTTCACCATGCGGTTCATGTACTTGGGCGGGAACTCGAAAAGCACCCGCCCCACGTTGAGGCTGGAAGTTTCGCCGCCGTAGCAGGGCTTCATGGGCACGTCGACGACGACGGCGCGGATGGTATTGAGGCGAAAGAGCATGTCTGTTTCAAAAAAATAGCGGCGGTCGAGGTGCTCGGTGTCGAGGAGGCGATAGGCCTCAATGTGGAGAGCCGTGTAGCCGTTGTTGGGGTCCATGACGTTCCAATACCCCGTGACCGCTTTGGCCACGAAGGAAAGGATGCTGTTGCCGAAAAGGCGCAGGAACGGCATGTCCGCTAAGGCACGGGGGGTGTGGAAACGATTTCCCTTTGTGTAATCCGCGAGCCCCCGGAGCAGGGGAGAGGTAAAGCGGTCGATGAGGGCGGGTTCCATCTGGCCGTCGCCATCGAGCTTGACGAGCACGGTGGCCCCCTCCGCCGCCGCCCGTGCGTAGCCAGCAATGACCGCGCCGCCCACCCCTAAATTTTTTTCATTTAATATCACGGTGACACGGCTGCCGTAGCGCTCTTGAACGAAGGGGCCGGTGCCGTCCGGGCAGGCATCATCGACGACGTAGATCGCCTGGATGCTCCCTGGCATGGCCAGGGCGGCGTCAATCACCGCGCTGATCTGCGAGCGACATCGATAGGCGGGGATAATGGCTGCGACCTTGGGGCTCATTGCCCCATTGATATCCCGGGAAAGGGGCATAGGGCAGGGTTTTCCGATGCAAAGAGGAAAACTTTTCCACCGCTCTTCCGCACCGTGCCATCGGTGCTATTCTGGGATTGAGACTGCTCCAAGGATGGGAGTGGTGGCCGCAACAGGGAGGTCCCATGGCAAAAGCCTTTGCAGCAGTGGCGATGGCAGCGTTGGTGAGCGCGGTGTTTTTCACGTCTCATGAATCGCGGCGCCTGGCAGGTTCGATGCATTGGTTTGAGCTGCAGGACAACAGCATCTGTCGCCCCAGCCCCGTGAACCGCCTGGCTCGTCCGCAGGTGTGCCTAGGCTTTGAAATGTCCATCCAACTCATCGCTCAACGTTAGCTCGGTCTTTTGCCGGGGAGCTTCGTTGTCGTCGTCGTGGCCTCCACGCAGCGCACATGAGTGCGCTTTGGTCGGCCACTTCCTCCTCCCGTCGCCTACGCATCCTGCTTCGGCGCAGCTGCGCTGACCGATTTCCGGGCTCGTGCCCGGAAATCCTCGCCATGCGGCAAAATACCTTCGCTAACGGGGCCTCGGTCGCTAATCTTGGATCATTGGGAGTTGGCTGATTTTTTTGCTATCCAGGTCTTCAAGGCCGCGTCTAGATCCGTGAGCCCGCAGGTGTTCTTGAGGTAGGGTTCCATCCTCCGTCCCAGGGCCAGTTGCAGCAGATCGAAAACGTCGCATCGTGCCGCGATCATCTCCATCAAAGCTGTTGATGCGGCGTAGCGGTAGCGCACCCGCTCCAGCGTGTTGTCCTTGCCCTCGCCCAGGGGGTGACCCAGGGCGGTGGCATTGTCCGCCGTTTGCCGCGCGAGCCATGGGTAATCGATGACACCTCGGCCCTTGCCACCGAGTTGACGCGCGACTTTTTGCGAGATGAAATTTGCGAGGCCTTCTTCCAGCCAGTCAGGGACGGCCATCTTATATTTCTGATACACGATGACGTGGGTGAGCTCATGGGTGAGCACCCCCTCGAACTCATCTTGTTTCACCCGGGGGCCGATGCACACCGTGCCGTCCTGTTTGCGAGTGAAGGCGACCACCGCATCAGACCCCAGCTTGTTCTCACGGGTGAAGGCCACGGCGTCGTCGTAGAAACGCACGGTGACCCGGCGGATCTGCCACTCCAAGAGGCGCTCCACCGCGTCAGTGAGCTTCTCCAGCCGTCGTTCTTGGAGCCATGCGGGGGCGTTCTGCACGGAAAGGCTGTTGGTGCGGAGGCTCCGCGGGGTTGGGGCGGCGAGGGCGGGGAGACAGAGAATGCACAAGAGCCTAAGCATCGCAGTAGTTTACCACTGCCAACGCCAAACGTTGAGTTAGTAAGGCAACGAATGTTGCCTTGCGGTGGCTCATTGACCTCCAATGACTACCGGGAAGGCAACATTCGTTGCCTTCCGTGGAGGTGCGGTCAAAAAGTGACCGAGGG
>CAYHWW010000137.1:0-9213 GCA_964360145.1 uncultured Oligoflexia bacterium
AGCTGCAGAAACTCGAAGAAGCGCGCTTGCACGAGGCGATCAACCAGGGGTTTTAAGTGTGGTTAAGAAAAGAGTTTCTTGAACCAGACGGCGAATTGCTCGGCAACAGCTGAGTTCGATTTGAGCACACCAGTTTTGATCGAAAGTCCAAATGTCGATCCAGGCGAATCTTGCCAAGACAACCAGGTGTGCAGTTCGGCCTTCGAGCGGTGAATGGCCTTAAACGGGGCTCCAAGCTTCTGGGCCTCGCCAGTCACATTTTGGGCGAGTGCAAAGCAGACATCATCAGCAGGCACGAGCGTTAGCAAAAAATCTTCAAGCGTTCCAGCCGCCGCATTGTCGGGCATAAACCAGATTCCGACCTTTGCCGTTGGTGATTTTGTTCCAGCGCCTACAAACCCACCTGTTACAGGGGCGTTGGGTAATGGCATTCCTGCGGTCGCGAGCATCTTTTTGAGACGATTCCAGCGTGGCGTCAAACTGGCATTTGCGTCGAGCACAATACCAAGCGTCTCAAACGACTTTAGCGCCACTGGGACTTGTTCTAAAAGATTGTCAATTCCCTTGCAGTCATGGACGAATGGCAACCGGGCTGTCGCCTGGTTCCAATTCATTCCGTATTTCTCCATCAGGTGAATAACAGAAAACTGGTCGTCAGTTCCTTCGGCAAGGAGGCGGTGAGGACTTGATTCGCCTGGTCGACTCACCGAATCTCCATGTGATTACGTGCGGCGATCGCAATCTCATCAAGCCCATAGCGAGTAGCAGTGCTGGAACTTGGCTCCACACGATGAAGCGCGATCTCATTTTGAAGATGCGGGCAGGCTTCGTGTAGCCAGGCAAGAGCGTTTACGCAGTCAAGGCTGTGCGAAGTAGCAAAGACCTGGATGTTCCTAGCTTTTGCGGTTTCAACTACAAGCTGCCACATTTTACCCATGACCGAGTAGTGAAGCCCCGTGTCAATTTCATCCGTTAGCAAGTAGCCGTTTGTGGCGCGATGCAGGCGTATTGCCAGCGCCAAAAGACGTTTGAGCCCATCACCCATGCTGCCGAGCGGTATCCTTTGATCAGTCCCTGTGAGTTTTACAAGAACTCTCGCTCCAGGTCTTTGGGTGCTGGAAAAGGCTATCCTTTCGACACGGGGTTCGATGATTTGGAGGGCTTCGATGACTCTTTGCTCATCGGGAGATAGTACAATTGCGTCCCAGTAACGACCCAACAGTGAAGGATCGGAGAGATCTGTTGATAAGAATTCGATCGGAACTGTCTCGCCCGTTCCCTCTGGTTCGATGAGTCGCAATGTATTGAACGAGAGCGCACCAGATTGAGATAGTGGTATCTGCAAGGGCTTGATGAGCAGGTGTGATTCAATTTTTAGATCGAGAAGCGGACCTACATCAACGGATTCCTCCCCCCCTTTTTCAAGAGCAGGAGACTTTGTTTCTTCAGAGTGTGGTGTTACTTCACAAGAGAAGCGAAAATTACCGCTATTGGATCCCTCAATCACGAAGCTGTTGCCAACCTTCAGCTCGTGACCGAAGAAAAGGTGGCTAATGTCATAACTCAGCGGCATTCGATCATCGACGGCCGATTCAATTCTTTCTCCACGACGCATGGGCCCCAGACGCAAAACGCGAGGGTCTCCGCCGCCTGCAAGAAGCTCCATCGCTTCGAGGATTGAGGATTTACCTGCGTTGTTCGCGCCGACGAATAGATTTACGCGGGCTAACCCGCCGACGTTGAAAGAGTTTAGACCACGAAATCTCTGAATTTGAAGGGTATCAATCATATGCGGCCCTGCATGAATTTTACTCATCTGAATTCGAAACGTCAAACCTTATACAGAGTTATCAGTGCACGGCCTGCATGGGCACTTGACGTCACCTTCTGGGTTTAGGCTTAGGTTTTGAGCGCACCGCGGCTTCAACCATCCTGTGAAATACAAGGCCCCGGGTTCCTGACGTACGACGATTAAACCTGAATACAAATTCAACTCTGTGCTTAAAAAAGGAGTTGGCTCCTGCCCCGACTTGTAAAGTTGATGTGACGTCCCGTTTATTATCATAATCAGACTACGACATCCCGTTTATCATCTGCTGTAAAACGTCGTTGTCCACTGGGTTTTGTGGGGGCGACCTGCGCTCGGGTAAATTGGGAAGATTATTTAGCAGACTCTAAAACCGCTCGCCCAGGACCAAGTCAGCAACAACGCCATAGTGGTCGGAGACCAACGGTATTTCGTCGAGCACGATGTGGGCGCTGTCGACGAAATACTGCTGAAAATCCCCGGGGCGCAGGAAGATATGGTCCACCCGCTGATCAGGTTCCGAGAGGAGACCGGAGTGGGTCAGCGCGTTGTCTGCGCTCCATGTGAAACCTTTGTGGGGGGCGGAGGCGAGGTCGGGGTAGGAGAGCAGCAGCGCGTCGCCATAGCCCGCCTCGCGCAACCACCGCATATCAGGCTGGGCGCCGTCGGAGTTGGTATCACCGCAAAGGATGGCGGGGACATCGGGGGAAAACTCCCGGCTGAGGGCGTTATGGAGCTGGCGCACCTGCTGCATGCGAAGGGGGTTCCTCACGCCGTTGGCCATGTGGGTGTTGGCGACGACGATGTGCTGGCCAGCTGCGGTGCGCAGGTCGCTGACGAGGTAACCTCGTGGTTTGATGCTCTGAAAGAATTGCAGCCCAGCGGTGGTGCTGAGGTCCGCATCCTCCGGGATGGCCTGTTCGTCATAGGTTGTGGAAAGAGTGGCGCCACCGGGGAGACGACTCAATGCGCTCTGTTTAAAGAGTATGGTGAGGCCAGTGATGTTGCTGCTGAGGAAGCGATTGAAGTCCTCACTCATGGCATTGATGATCGAAGTGCCAAGGGGAGGGCCGGAGGAGCGGGTGCTCAGGACACTGTAACCTGGCAGGGCACGCCTATAATGGGTGATGATGCGGTCGTCGTAGACTTCCTGGAGGCAGATGACATCGGGGTTGAGGGCCGCGACGTGCCGGGCTTGGCGGCGGAAGCGAGCGTTGTCCAGGGACCCTTCACCGGTGCCGATGAAGACGTTAAGGGTGAGCACCCGCAGGGGCGGGGCAAGGGTTTGCGCCGGAGCGCTGGTGGAGAGGATGAGGCCCAAGGCGATGAAGGTGAGACGGTGGAACATGGCGGAATAGAGTATTATATATGACTAAAATAGTCAATAAATATTTCAGTTTTGAGTACGGGACCGAATTCCTAAATACAGCCTAGCGTCCAGAGTCCGATATAACGCCTAGGGCCGACGGAGACCGATGACTTTCATGACTCCGACCAGATTCGTGATGAGATCGCGCTCGGGCACGCGGTAGTAGATTGGCTCGCTCACAAGGCTATCGCGCACTAAGAAGTAGCGCGTAGGAAGTAGCGTCTCTGGGTTAATCGCTTCGCCATAGCCCACAAGATTCAGGGCATGCCCCAGTGAGCCGCTCTCAGAGATGTAATACCAATCCTCGGACATGCGTTTATCTGCTCGATTCAGATGAATCATCGGGGCATGCCCTTGATCGATGAGAGCCACAAGAAACGCTTTCGTCCAGCGGTAGTCGTAGCCGAACTCATAAATCGTAGGAGTTCCTTCTGGGACATCATCCATGAGTAGGCGCGCATAGGACTCCACACCGTAAGTCCGGTCCGTAAGTTCGTTCAGGCGAAGGCCGTTGACATCCGTAGGATAGTGCTGATGTTCGCCATTTGTCCCCACATAGGGGAGGCTCGATTCTGGAGCCACGAACTGAGTCATGAGTGCTGCAAGCGATAAATTAGTAACCATTCCTCGCTCGCGCGCATGCATAATGGCGTGAGGCATTTGTTGTGGAAAGCGCACACGCTCCACCGCTGAGCCAATGCGGCTCATGATGCCGTAGTTGAAAAGGGAGGGGAGACTCTCTCTTGGGGTTAAAAGATCCTTAAACGCGAGTCCATCATTGCGCTCAAGTTGAAGCTCCAAAATAGTGCTGTAACCGTGAATCAGGCCTGCGGAAAGAAGAGGCACACCAGGAAATGTTTCCATGTCCGATGCGATGGAGAACCCCCCGCAGGTGTAGGTGCCCTGTCCCTGCAGGCGAGGGGCATAGAACTGGTGTACCAACGAAGCTGATGCGAGATTGTCGCGCTCTGTGATCGAAGTCGCACTCGGTATACCAAGTTCCGAAAACTCCCAGCGGGCAGGATTCTCACCAGTAAACTCTCTTGGCACGGCAAAATCGGTTGGGGGCACATAATTGGCGGACTCCGACGCCGTGTAGGAAGCCATGCCGTTTTCGATTAAGGTTCTGGTTACTGCGCTATCGGAGAGAAGCTGACGCGTGATCTGACCAAATTGAACCTTAAGGGCATGCTTGGTCTTCAGTGAAAGCCATGATTGAGAGGCCATGATGCTTTCATCGAATAAATGCATGATGGTTCCATCGAATAAACGAATTTCCGCATCAGAGAAGCAAGTTCTCGCACGTTCACGTCGCGGAATTCCTCGGCACTCGATGCGTCGGCGCAGGTCGCTCAATGTCGCCAAGCTCGTTTGCTTCAATATGCGCACGCGCTCAAGCGTCGCCCTGACGTCGCGCGCTTTGTCTTCAGGGGTTCCATCAGGAATGGCGTAGATGGAATCCACTACGCTGCGATCTGCTGCAAGACGTTCTTCTTGGCGCTGAATGCCCTGTAATAGAGCTTCTTTTGAGGCAAAAGCAGGCAACGCTGCGAGGAGTATGAAAAATCCGGGAAGAGTCTGTTTCAATCTCGAAATCATAAAGAGCCTGCGGGTTCATCTATTGCTGCCTCGATCGGTGTTTCAGCTGGAGCCTCTGGTGCTGGCGCTTCTACGGCTGTTTGGGCATCTTCAGCCGCAAGTGCCGCATCGATGGCCTCAATCAGTTGTGTTTGATCTGAAAGACCTTCTTCAGAAGAATGGCGGCGCGGGCCTTCAATGGCTCCCGGAGACCTCGGGCGCCTTGACATAGTTTTCGAAATCCCGTTACCATCGAACCAACCGTAACCCCTGCCGACGCGCTCGATAACACTGGTTGAGGCCAAATCAACCCAAGGAGTTTCAGAGGGGCCTCCACGGCGGCTTCTGCCGGTTCGAGTATGGGGGCGCTCTGCCACTACGGTTTCTTCATCCATCTCTAGGGCAAGCGCTTCCACCACCGCCGTCTTGCGCTCAGCGCGGAGAGCGGGCATCGTCGTGCCCCCCACCAAGCGGCGATCCCAATCCGGGTGGGCTTGTGAACAACGACTGTAGCGATGTAGCTCAGCGTCACAGCGGCTGCTGAGGTAAGACCACGCCGCCATTGAGCCTTCAGCACGTTTGAAGGCGTTTGCCGTGTAGGCGTACTCGGCCGCCCTGCGCTCAAGCGTTGCCCGTACGCAGGTATCGTTCGGTGTAGAGCCGCAGCTCGCTTCGATGACACGGCTCAAAAAATGGTCGCTGGATCGCAAATCACTCAGAAGTCCTTGAACGTCGCCATCTGTGTGAATGCGTTGAACAGCTGAAACAGCAAGGTCCCGCAAGCGCCCATACTTTGCCCGATAGCAAGTGGTGCGAGTTACGACGAAGTTTGAAAAAGAAGCGCACTGACGGGCCACAATGGCTGCGCTCAAGGGGTCGGTATTGGCATAGGCGTCTTGATAGGCAGGCCCAGCGACTTCCGCTTCTCGGTTCAATGCATTCAGGTAGCAGCCAAACTGTTCCGCGGGGCTTGCGGCGTCACGACACCCTTCGGCGATGGAGTCGAGGGAAGCGCGTGTTGACGCGCCAAGAGTAACCGTCACCCCATCGATCATTCTTCCTCGGTCTTGAGCGACAGCCGTCAGGGTCTGAGCAGCAAAGATCAAGATTCCAATTTGTTTGAACCGCATATGCACTCTCCATACAAAAAATATTTGACGGATTATAGCATATGTTGATCAAAAGAGTCAACTTATAATTTTAACTCATACAGGCCGCTAAAACACCTTTTCAGCGGTAAGCGCACGCTTCCAGAGATAAACCTGCTCGGAGGCTGACTTGCGATCAAAGCTCTTTCCCATGATGGCTTCAAGGGATGCGATGACTTTCCCCTGTAGGCGCGTATCCGTGCTTTTTTCCAGGATCTCTACGAGGGCAGGCACCGCGGGTTTATGTCGCCAATCTTTCAGTACGGCGAGGATATGGTCGCTGATCCATAGTGATTTGCCCCGGCGGTAGTTGCGCGGGTCGGAAATGGCTTCGATGAGTTGGGGGGCGGCGGACTTGAGTTTCAGATGGCCGATGACGTCGACCGCGGTGGTGCGCACCACCAGGGCGGGGTCGGTGAACGCCGCTCTCTGGATGTCAGCGGAAAGTTCCCGGGCCTCCAAGGCCGCCATGGCCCGCAGGCTCGCATCCCGGAGCACCCAGCTTTTGTGACGGGAGTATTTGCTCAAGAGACCATAACTTTTTTTTCCCGCCATGCGGGCCACGCCGAAGATGGTGGCCCAGCGCACTTCATCCCGCTCCGTCTCATCAGCGAGGATCTTCAACACCGGAGAGAGGGCTTCACCGCCATAGCGGCTGTGCATGTCTTTCCAAAACTGCTGGAGCGGCTTGCGCTTCGTCATAGCCTGTTTCAGCTGCTGCTTCACCTCAGGAACCGAGGGAGAGGCCTGTAGGGAGGATGCGGACAGGAGCAAGACCGTGCCTGCAACAAATGCTCTGGTGATGGACCCGCTTCTCATCAGCACCCTCCCTGGTAGCTCGGTAGATCCGAATCGCTGACTCTTGATCCGAGTGTATCAGCTGCTGAGCATTTTCTCGAATTCAGAGAGGAGATCAGAGTCGGATTTGGCGCCTTCGGCGGCGGGGGCCGCCGCGGGAGCAGGAGGTGCCGCCGCAGCGACGGGCGCTGGTGCGGCGGGAGCCGCTGGTTCCACAGCGACCGCAGGGGCCGGGGCAGCCGCGACACTCTCTTCAACTTGGGGGGCCATGGTTTCGAATTGCGCTGCGGCGTCAGCAGCTGAGCGAGCTTCTTCCGCGGCGGCAAGTGGTGTTTCCGCTGGGGCAGGCGCTGCGGGGACAGGTGCCGCGGCAGCGACGGGCGCTGGCGCGGCAACGGCAGCCGCGGGGGCGCCGCCCTTGAGCTGATCGAGCTGGGCCTTCAGTTGCTTGTTTTCCTGCTGGTAACGCTTGAGGTTCGCAAGGTCGTCTTCGATGACTTCGTATTCCGCGAGCCTTGCTTCGAGATTGGCAATCTTCGCTTTGAGTTCCGCCAGGGCGGCGGCATCGCCACCGCCAGCGGCGGCAGCCGCCTTGGGTGCGCTCTTCAGCTTATCCTCGAGGGACGCTTTTTCCGCGATCAAGGCCTGTAATTGTTTGCCCAGGTCATCGTTCTTGGCCGCGGTGCCAGACAGTTGGGCGCGCAGCGCATTGAGGTCTGCGGAATCCGCGCCGGCAGCCGTTGCGCCTGCTGGAGCGGACGCGCCGGTTTGCGCGGAGCCCAGTGCCGCTGCTGCCCGGGCCGCGGCGCTCGAGATGGCATCAGTATTGATATGGCTCCTGCTGAGAGGCGCCAAGCCGAAAAGTTGGCTCTTGTAACCCTCGGTCATGGCGAGGATCTCCACGAGGAATGCTTTCACCACGGCGTCGGGGATGTGCTCCTTCGCAACACCGTAGCGGCGGCGCTTGAAGAGGTAGAAGGCGAAGAGAGTAAAGAGGAGGAGCGAGAGCAGGAAGAGTTCCAGCACCAGCGCTTCATGGGAAAACTTATGCAACAGGTAAACCGCTGACATTGATTCCATACTAACGGGAAGCGGTCGTGATCACACGGGGTAAACGCTGCCTAGTATCCTAATTTTCTAGACAACAGGATATCCGCAGGCGCGCAGCATTATTTCTGTTCATCGCACCAGGCGCAAGAGCGAGGAGTGGAGGCGGCCATTGGAGGCCAGGATTGAGAGCGTCTTCATGCGGTGGTTCTCTCCGCTGAAGTCTGTCACCCGCCCTCCCGCTTCCCGCACAAGGAGGATGCCCGCGGCGATGTCCCAAGGGGAGAGTTCCCGCTCATAAAACCCATCGAAATGGCCGCAGGCCACGTAGCAAAGATCCAAGGCCGCCGATCCCGTGCGGCGGATCGCTTGTGTTTCCTGCACGATGCGGGAAAAAGCTTCGATTTCCTGGGTGAGCACTTTTTGTTTGCGGTAGCTGAAGCCCGTGGTGATGAGGGCGTCCTTCATGCGTTTTGTTCTGGAAACGCCGATGATCTTGCCATTGCGCCGCGCGCCCATGCCCTTCGCCGCCCAGAACAGATCTTCGAGAATGGGGTTGTACACGACGCCCACGAGGGGGTGGCCGTCCCGTACGAGGCCGATGGATACGCAGAACTGAGGGAAGCCGTGAACGAAATTGGTGGTGCCGTCCAGGGGGTCCACAATCCAGCGGAGGTTGGAGGTCCCGGGCTTCGCGCCATATTCCTCGCCGAGGAACCCATGGGATGGGAAGGCCTGAAGAAGCCTTCGCGCAATGAGTTTCTCGGCGCCACGGTCAGCTTCGGTGACAAGGCCGGCATCGGGCTTTTCGTGGAGCTCGCGGAAACGACCGTATTTGCGTTTGAGAAAAGCCCCCGCCTCTCGTGCGGTGCTGAGGGCCACCGTGAGGTAGCGTTTCAGCTCCGTGGGTGTGGCACTAACCGCTTTCATGAAAATACGCTTTCAGCAGCCCGTTGCTCACAATCTGTTTCGATCATGCGTTTTAAGCGCTGGGCAAGTTTTCGGGTGAGGGCGCCGGCTTTGCCGCCTGCGATGAGAGAGCCGTCGAGGCGGGTGATGGGCATGATCTCTTTGATGGAGGAGCTCATGAAGAGTTCAGCGGCCTGGGCGAATTCCGCCGCGGGTAGGTCCCGGGCCACCACGGGGATTCCTTCCGCCCGGGCGGCGGCGAACACCCATTTGCGCGTGACCCCTTCGAGAATGGGAGCATCATCGCGAGAGGTCACCACCTGGCCATCGATGATGGCGTAGACGTTGTTCGTGGTGCCTTCGGTGATGCAGTGGTTGGCGTCGAGAAAGATGCCGTCTTGGGCGCCTCTTGCTCGGGCTTCCGCAAGAGCCAATATGTTGTTGATGTAGTTGCCCGATTTCATGTGGGGGTCAATGGCTCTCGGGTCATTTCTCAAGCGGGTCACGATGGCGTAATGGTAGCCTTTGGCAAAATCCTCCACGGTGGGGGCATCGAG
>CAYHWW010000138.1:0-9156 GCA_964360145.1 uncultured Oligoflexia bacterium
TATTTGGCCCTCAGCCACTGGTATTCCACCTGCAAGAGCTCGTCTTTCAGAGTGTCGAGATCATGGTCGATGAGATTCATGGCCCGCTCGAAAACCCCTTCAGCGCGGCCGTGCCGTGGGCGCTCGCGCACATACAGGAGGCCCCGCTCAAAACCTGTGAGTAACCCAAGAAACTGCTGTTCCGTGAAGGCGCGGAAAAGGCGCATCTCGTAGGCCATGTTGCCGCCGGTGACGTCGTCGCCGCGCATGGTGGAGGCCATGGGCTCAAAGCCGCCCAGGGGAGCACCCGCGCTCACCTGGGAAAAAAGCGGGCGACCGCTGCCTTCGATGGTGACCGCACGGACCCAGGAGCGCACCGTGGCGCTTTGCGCGTCTTCCACCAGCGTCAGTTCAGCGGTGACGCGACCCAGATCATGGCCTCGGTATGTGATCACGATGTTCTCCGCCCAAGCTTCGCCGCGGAAGGCCCGTTCCAGCAGGACTTTGAGGAGATCCACGCGCAACTGCATGGCCCGCAGGCTTGCGCCCCGCAGCGTGGCGCGACGGCCCGGGTATTGCGTGGCCATGAGATCGATGGCGGCGGTCCAAAACCCGTCAGAGGCGGCCAGTGATGGATCCAATTGAATGGCCCGGGAGATGGAATAGAAATCACCGGAGAATTCCCGGAGATAAACCCGTGCGGCCTCCGCAGGGCGATCATTGGCGTCCCGAGGGTTATTGAGGGCCGTATTCAGTTCCGCCGTGGCCCTACGGATGCCATCGATGATGGTGGCCTCGGCAGCCTCGAAACCCGACATTAATTCCGCGGGGACGTCGCCCATGTGCAACGGGCGGAAATAGCGAGCGGAGAGGAAGAGCTCCATCTGCAGACGCTTCACGGGATCCTGCATGATGGCGGTCATCAGAAGATTGGCGAACAAGCCGCCATCGCCGCGGGTTGACTCTTCCAGCTCATGGGCCAGGTGGTTGTCGCCCAGGATGTTGAGGAGCTCGTTGCTGGAGAGATTGAGGTCGTGCCAGGTGACGCGGCGGTCATCCATGCGGCGCAGCGCCAGCGGGATCCAGCGCGGGAGGCGGCTCCGCACGATGTTCAGCGTGAGGTTATTACCCGCGAGACCCAAGGCGGAACGGAGCACGCCCCTCGTCACGATGGCTTCGGGATCGCCGCGGAGCAGGCGGTTCCTGTAGTTGGTGAAGGTGCGATAGGCCTCCATGCCGTTGCTGAGGCGGCGGCGTTTCTGCCACCGCTTGTATACGGTGTAGGCAACGAAACCGGGGATGACGATGATCTCGTTGGGGTGGAAGTAGAGGGGTGCGGCCGCAGCGGCCGCGGCACCGAAGAAATGGCCCATGATGGCTGGGCCGACAAAGGGCTCCAGCGCCTCGATGGCGAGGAAAACCACGGCGAATTTGCCCAAGCCCGTTTCGCGCTCTTTTTCCCGGATCCACTTTTTCGCCACGCGGATGTTGCGTAGATTCTTCAGCTCCGCGAGGTGCTCCAGCGCATGCTCCACCATATGGGAGAGGAAGCCGATGACGGCGGGGCGCTCATGGTGGCGGCGGGCTTCGACGCGGGCCACTTCCACGAAGACTTCAGCCATGCCGCGGAAGTCCTCCCTGGTCTCCGCATCCACCGAGCCTCCGACGGAGGCCTCGATGCGGCGCGAGAGCCAGCGCAGGTAAGTGGCGAGGTTTTCCTGGGTGAAGACTTTGTAGGAGCCAGCGCCTTCCGCCGTGTTGGCATAGTAGCCGTTTCGCACGCACTCCCGGAACACGCTGGGCTGCAAGCCGGCTTGGGCGTGTGCCCTCTCTCCATCTTCCGCCAAGGACTGGCGGTTCATGCTGCTGGAATCATTCAGCGTGGGGAGATCAATAACGGTGATGCTGGGCTTACCCACGATGCGGTGAGTATAGATGTGGGCCCGGCGCTGGGTGTCGAAGGTATAGACGTATTGATCGATGAACTCGTCGCCCAGCACGGAGCGCAGGGGGTCGGGCCGGTTGAAGTTCACATCCTTGGGACCCTGGTCGGAACCGGGGCGGCTCACCACGATCCAGTTGGCCTCGTCGAACATCTGCTGCCAGGTGCCGCTGGCCAGCGTCCAGGAAGGAACCGAGGAGAAGCTGTCGCCGCCGGAAATCCAGTTCACATTCTGCGGCCCCCCGAGCTCGTTGGAGAGGTGGCGGAGAGTCTGCAAAGTATCCACGGGGGCTGGTGGTGCGGGATTGGCGATGGTGTTCTCGTAGTCGTCCACCGCCATCTCCTGGGCAGCACCATTGGCGCCGACCCACCGGTACTCCCCGTTGGCGGGGGAATGACCCCCACTATGGGCCATGCTGTAGGTCTCCAGCACTTCATCGAGGTGGCTCACAGCCGTGCGCGTGAGGCCCGTGGTCACGGCGGCGGGGGCGGCCCCCGCTTTGTAGGGGCGGGCCACCACCATGCGACCGTGGCGCAAGCCCAGGCGCTCCATCACCTTGGTGATGAGGCCCATGTGTTCCAGCGTGGGGGGGCTGAAACTCCCCCCCAGCACCGCGGTGCCTTCCCCATGGGCGAAAGACGAACAGGCGATCATGAATAATGCGATGAGTGATAGCCGACGACGCATAGGGGGTGCGGCGGCTATAGCATGGCGGGGTATAAACTAAAATGATTTATTTTGACTGACGGCCGGGCGCGGGCGGATCCGATCACAGACCCTTACTCGTGGGCAGGGTCTCCGCCTGCACTGCCTGGTGCTGACTCCGCAGATTCACTGGAAGACGAGCTGCTGGGCTTTCCTGGGGATTTAGGAGACACATTGCGGCCCGCCACCCCTGGCGCTCCGTAACGGAACTGGCCGCTATTGCGGCATTCGATGTTGATGCGACCGCAAGCTTCCATCACTTGGCTCTCCCTTGTGGTGACTGAAGCAAGGTCAGATCCACCCAAGACAGCCATTTGCGAATTTACATTTTGAACTGCACCGCGTGAATCGGTTGCCTTTGCTGCACCGTAGCAGCCTACATTGTGAGGCTCTGCTTGTAGACCCACAATTGCCACTACTGCTGTGGAACGCACCTCAACAAGAAGTGTCCCCGCACCATCCGGACTAGACCTGATTGTTAAGTCCATGGGAGGGGTTACGCCATCTCCCGTACAACCATGAAACTGCGGTGCTTTTTCAATGGTTACGCCAGGGCTATCGATAACCATGGCGGCAGTGCCGCAGCTCACGCGACAACTGGGGCGTGTTGCCCGCGCACGTAAATTGCGCTCTGGCGTGGCGCGCTGCGCGAAGACATCAGAAACAGAGCCCAAAAAAAGCATGCCGAGCGACAAAGCTAAAAGCCGAATCGTCATAAAGTTCCCCTCTCAATAAAGGCTACCCTCCCCACCCCGCACAACTCAACCTCTTTGAGTTTTTGAATGGGCGGAGGTCGGCAATATTGCCCCCTTTGAAGCAGACTTTAGATCCCGGAGGAACATCATTTGAGACACTCCTTGAAAAAGGATCTCGGACTCACAATCTGTACACGCATGACTTGATCCAAGACTAGGAGATCCTTGTCACCGCTAACAATATAACGAGCCCTCCCAGCAATAGCGCAATCGATGAACTTGTCGTCGTCAGAGTCTCTGCAGAGGCGAAAAGATTTTTTCACCCGTATCAATGTCACTTTTCATGGGATGACCAAAGACCACTGATCATACAAATCACTGCGATCAATGGATTGCGCAATGCGCTGGATGCTCTTCAGATACTCGTCGAGGATCTTTTCAGAGGCTAGGACTTCAAACTTCTTCTGATCCCACAGCTCGAGGACATTGAGAGGCAGACCACCCCAGAAAATCCCGGAAGCAAGGATGTTCGTATCAAGAACGACTTTCATGACGGACTTTCTTGATGCTTTTCTTGATGTCCGCTGGTTTCAGCCCCGCCTCTCGACTTGCCTTCCTGCTCTCCTTCAAGAGTTTCTCAAAATCATCCGCCTTAGGGACCTCAACGGGCTTCAGGAGAAGCGTAGATCCATCGGTGAAAACAGCTAGCAGCGTACCCGTTGTCAACCCCAGGCTTTGCCGAAACTCGCTGGGGATCACAACTTGACCCTTGGAAGACATGTTCGTCATCAATACTTTTTTCATAAAGTCCTCATAGTAAGAATATCTTACATTCTTACTGTGTCCTTGTCAATGATGGCCTTGAAGGCCGGACACGCATTGAAGCGCGGCCACGAAGAAACCGTATCGGACTCAGGGCGCTAGCAGACCGTCCCAAATCGCTTCAAAGAGGCGGCACTGGCTTCAAAGCCGCGGTGCAGGCGGCCGCTTCGAGCTCTTTCATTTTTTCCATGGCCCAGCTCAATGCCTCCGGGGCATAGCTCGAAGAGTGGTCAGCACCGGGGCCATCAATGGCTTCAAAGTGATGTGCCGCGGAGGTGCTGATTGCCGCAAAGCCGTCGCGCATTTGCTGGAAGGGAACCATGGGGTCATTCACACCGAGGAGCATGAGAGCGGGAATATCGCGCAGCGCTTCTTTCAGCCGGTCCAGATCCAGGGGCACTGTGACGCCGCAAAGCTTCTCATCGCACAGCCTCATGAATGCCTGCTCCGCCTCGGGAAACAAAAGCTGCCGTTCCGCCGACATGAGGGCGCGGTGTTCGAGCAGCATCCACGGCTCGATTTGACTGGTGATGTCCTCGGGCAGGCCAGCCACAAGATCCTTTTGCGAGACCGCGTGTTGAAAGGACCAGTCCAGGGCATAGACCATCAAATCAGAAAATGGCAGATGGGAATGGAGCGCTCGCTCCAGGCCTTGGCGGTCGCCGGGCTCCACGGCAAGGATGCGATCTAGTTGCCGGTCCAGCCCACGCCAGTCGGGCAGATCTGTGAACTGCATATCTAGGCCCGAGGTCAGAACGCGGGAATCATCCCAGCTCCCCAATTCTTCAGCGATGAAGACACGAGCTTTAATGATCTTCTCGAAGAGATCAGGATTTTCACTCTGAATCTTGCGGTTCATGGCGATCTGCGTGCGCATCCGCTCATGAAAAAAGGCCGCAGTATCAACCACGGCAGGCGTCGCCGAAAGGAAGAGCACTCCGCGCGGGCGCCGCCCCTCGCCCTGGGCCAGATAGTGGGCGATGGGTTCGCCGCCAAAGCTGTGGCCCGCCAGGTAAAAGGGTGTCTCGGTGCCTGCAATGACGCTGATCATGCGGGCCAAATCCCTGGCAACGGCCGGCGCAGAGAAGAGCCTGTGAAGCAAGACCGGGTCCATGGCGACGCTGTGACGGTCCAGAGGAGTCGAGCGGCCAAATCCACGGGGGTCGAAGGTCACAACCCGATGACTCTTCGAGAGTTCACTCAGATGGCGGTCATAACCGTAACCCTGGGCGACGGCGCTGTACGCGTTGATGCTCTCCATGGCGGGCCCGCCGCCCACGAAGAAGAAAAAGGGTTTATCCATGGCCTGGGGGTTATGCACACGGGCCACCACCGTGATTTGAGGACCAGCTGGCTCTGCCCAATCCAGCGGTACGTCGATATTGCGTTCTAAATAACTGATATTTTGAAAAACAAGCCCCGCTGGCATTGGATTCGGGGGCGGCGCTGCGGAAGCTAGCGGAGAAAGTACGATGGAGGTCGCGCACAAGCCAAAAAGAACCCGCGTAATAATACCCATGAAGGGTTTACTACGAACTGCAATGCGCCATGTCAAAATAAAAAATGATTAACATCCTTGGCACTTGAACGTCATGGTTGACATGTTTTTCATGTCATTCGCGTAGCAGACCAGATCGGGGTCCGAGCGTTCTGTAGGGCTTTACTATTATGGGCTAATAGCCCATAATAGTACCTATGGCATCGGGCAAGACAACCTTGGTTCTGCATCAAAAACTAAGCCTATGCGGAGGCCTCATCATGGAGCGCAAAGTCTGGTCTGTACCGAAAACCCATAAGTACCCGCTGGGGATCAAATACCGACTGGTGCTCGCTGACCCGAAAGATCACACCGTGATTCTGCTCTACGACAACCACTGGCCCAAAGGCCCCCATGTGCACTGGGGCGATGAAGAGCGCCCCTACACTTTCGTGAACATGCCCCAACTTCTGCAAGACTTCGTCCAGGAATCCTACGTTGAGGAGATGCGTTACAATGAAAATAAAAAAAATCGTGATTAAATCCCGCCGCGAGTTTGATGAGGAATTCTTGGATATCGCCAAGCGCCTGGAGCGCGGCGAAAAGGTTAAGCCTAGCAAGGGTGAGTTCTTTGAATCACTAGAGGCGGTGCGCAGCTTTCTCACGGACAAGCGCCTGGAACTCTGGCGCGTCATACGCGACCAGGAGCCTGAGTCGTTGACGGCGCTCGCTCGTCTTGTGAAGCGCGACTACAAAGACGTGCACCAAGACGTGGCGATCCTCGTCGAAGTTGGGCTTGTGGAGTACAAGAAGCCCAAGGGCTCAAAGACTCGTGCGGTGAAGCCGGTCAGCGTGGTGGATCAGCTTGAGTTTAAGGTTGCCTAAGCTATCTTTGATTTCTTAAGCAAGGGTACAAGCACCACTAGTTCGTAAGCTTGTCTTTGCAGGTGGCGGACGAGGCAGCTCTTTGGATGCGAGAGATCAACTCCTCACGAACTTCCAGTGCAAACTCACGTATGTTCTGGTCTGGATCGGACTGCGCCATTTTCTGAAGAGTGTCGAAATAGGTCGCGGCCAGCTGGCGCGGAAGCCCCATGGACACGTAGCCAAGGGCATCGCCGCGGACGCGGGCGTCTGGGTCAGCCAAAAACTGCACGAGCTGGTCATGGGCAGTGGCTGCATCAAGGAGGGGACGCCGCAGCGCACTTACGGACGCCTTACGCACCAGAGGGTTCCCGTGATTGAAGAGTCCCGGCAGATAGCCCTTCAATTGAGCCTGCAGTGCCGGCTCCTTCGAGTCACCTGCGTTTAATAGGACTCGCAGGGCGAAGTCGATCACGTCTGCCATTGCCGGATCTTGACTCAAGGGCTGAAGGCGTTCGATGAGTTGATGGACAGCGGCGTAGACCCTGGGCTCGTGAGCGTCAAAGAGCCACAGCGCTGCCAGTAGATCTGGGCCGTGGGTGGACGCGCTGAGGATGCGAGCCGTAAAATTCCAGGCCTCCTCGTCACCAGCGACAGCGGCTGTCGCTGCGATGGCATTGATGAGATTCCGTCGCACTGCCGTTTTTTCGGCGGAATCCGAAGGGCCTCGCCGGTTCACTTGCGCGAGGAGATTTCTGACAATGATCGCACGCTGCGCAGGGTGTCCAAAGCCAGGATTGTAGACGTCGCTTGCGAGCTCAGAGGCAAACCCAAGGACGATTGCTCTGCGCCGGAGACCCTGTGTGGGCTGTGCCAACCACTGGGCCTGAGTACGATAGAGCGCTTCATAGCGCATGAGGATCTGGTCGAACAGCGTCGCGTTCGAGGCTGAAACCGCAGCGAAATTCGCCAACCCGCGGGCGAAGGAGTCGGTGCTGGGGTAGCGAGCGCCTTCGAGACGCAGAAGCTCCATGGCGATGAACTGAATATTCGGATCGGTATTCTGCACGAGCAGGCCAATGATCTCGTAAAATGTGCGAATATCAGAGAGTGTGCTGATGGGGCGAAGGGCAACGTCGGGAATGAATCCCAAAGTTAAAAAGCCATGAAGCAACCCTGCATCAGTGAACTCACGCACGGCCTGCTTAAAGATCTCGCCGAGGTAGTACTGCTTCAATAGGATCGTTCTCTCAATGGGCTTGAGTTGAAGCTGATTCAGCGCGGCCTCGAAGCCTTGCGAAGGAGACTCGATGAACTGGTCCACCATAGGATTGTTCAAGAGCGCCCCAACCAAGTCTTCATTCGGATGGGTGGGCAGGATCTGGTATTTGGCCACCAGGCTTTTCATGGTCGCGCTGAGTGTGACGGCAAGGGCGGCCTGCGGCAGCAGCGCCACGGACAATACTAGTGTGAATGCAATCGAAAGCCTTGAAAGCATGGCGCGGCTACTACCACAATAACAGTAAACAGACCCCGCCAATTTCACAGGAACCCTCCCGAGAAGGCGAATTTTTGATTTTCACTGTTTGCGACTGAAACTGCCGCTAACAACGCCCCGCACATACGTCTCCATCCAACGCACAGCCTCTTGAATAGCCGGGCCAAAGGTATGGGGAACAAAACTCATTCTTCGACCATGCCCAGGCAAAACCCATTCAACACCGGGATATGCGGCAAGCTTCCTGACGGACTCGATCTGCTCTTTCCACGAGTACCAACAGGCATCGCGAAAGGGGCGCAACGCCTTCTCGTCGTCGTCCCAAGGGAGATGATCCCCCGTAAAGAGATACCGGCCCTTCCAAAGGAGCACGCAGTGCCCCCTTGTATGACCGGGAGTGAAGATGATCCGCGCGTCACCAATGACCTTATCATCGGTCCCCTCAAGAACGATCTCTGCGTCCTTTTGTGCGGCTTGATCATAGGCGTGAATCATCCGCCTTGCGCCAAATTCCTTGGCATATTTATCAGCGTCAGCCACATCATCGCGATGGGTGAGAAAAATCCAGGAGAGGCCCCCCATTTCACGAAACTTTCGCACGAGTACCGGTGTAAAACGTGGGGAATCGATGAGCCCGTTGCCTGCCGCCGAACGGATAAAATAGCTATCCGAGCCATAAGAGGACTCGGCATTGAAACCATTGACGAAGACTTCGTCGGTAATGGGCACGGGAAACGAGTCTAAGACTTCTCGCCCCGCTTTCTGGCTCAACGAGCCAATGGCGTGGACCGGACATGCAATGAGTGCCTGCAACGCCTGGAGCACTTCTTCAGGGGATCGGGGCTGCACCGCCACTATCGACGTGTTGCCCTCATCTTGAAACGTATGGGGCGCAAACTTTCGGCAGGTGTCGCAGTTGATGCAGGTCGAATCGACGTAGAAATCCCCGGCGACATTGCCCGGTAGCTTTTTCTTAAGGTCTGCCATGATGCTCTCCGCTCACATTATGATGGAAATTCCGCCCAGGGTCACGAGGCCAAAACCCAAAGCCTGGCGCCGCGTGATACGTTCCCGAAATAGAATGAGGCCTAGTAGCGCCGCCAGCGGGTACGAAAGATTGCGCAGCATGCTGACGACCGCAGTCTTTTCCATTTCAAGAGCCAGACCATAGAA
>CAYHWW010000139.1:0-8961 GCA_964360145.1 uncultured Oligoflexia bacterium
CAGGCAGCAGCTCAGATGTGACTCAAGTGCGGGCCTACTATGACTCAGCCTGTAGTGGTGCGTCAGGCACTCTCATCGGAACGGGCACGTTCAGTGGCAGCCCCGGCACGGTGACTTTCAGCGGCATCACGGGCGCCACCGTGCAGGCCCACCTCACCACGCCACCCAAGCGTTGCGTCTATGTCGAGTATGACATCTCATCATCAGCGACGAACGCCAACACCGTGGGCGTGAAGATTCAAGCCTCTGGTGATGTGGTCAACTCTCAGTCCTACGCGATCTCATCTTCTACTCCCCCCCCCGTCACTCTCGGTACTCCTTCAACCATCGTGGGCACGTCAACGACCTGGACAGGCGCCGTGTCCACAGCGTGGTGCACCGCTGGTAACTGGAACGGCGGAGTGCCCACAGCTTTGCTCAACTGTTCAATTAGCGATGTCGCCAACGATCCTCTCATCTCGGGCACTTGCGGTGGCATCACACCCGTGTGTAAATCTGTCACGGTGAACTCTGGTGTGCTCACCATGAACGCGGGCACAGAATTACAAACATACGGCAGCTTCACAAATAACGGTACGTTTACCCAGGGCACTGCAACATTACGCCTCATGGACAACGGCGTTGCAGCGACCAACCAGACTATCGCTTCTACAGGATCTTTTGGCACGGTGACCTTCACAAAAACCGCAGGCGGTACTGCAAAAGCGACCGGCAGCGCGGTCACAATCGACACTCTCACCATACCCAGTGGTTCTAACTTCGAATGGCAAGTACCCAATGGCCAGACGCTCACACTCAGCAACGGCCTCACCCTGCCTGCCGCAACATTCAATATTCAATCTGGCGGCACAGTCGCTCTGCCCGCCGCACAGGGCATCAGTGTCACTGGCGGCACCTTCATGACATCAGGTACCAACGATGCATACCCGCAGACCACATCTAACAAAGCCACGATCACCCGCAGCGGCGTGGGCAGCTGGAGCTTCAGCAGCAGCAGTGGCACGGTGAGCCTCACTGGTTTTATTCTTGATTATATCAGCACAAGCGGCCTCTCGATTGGCGGCACCACCACGCTTTCAGCCCTCAATGGTGGTCAATTCACCAACCTCTCTCCCAGTTTTTCTTCCGTGAAAGCGATTCAAATCAACACGACGGGTTCCATTCCCGCAACGGCGAGCAACGTCGGTTGGAACTGGGGTGCCGCCAATAGCGTGTACACTCCGCCCCCCTCACCTGACCCCACTCAAGCCTATCAGTTGGCGAGCAGCACGGGCTGCGGCAGCCAGACCATCACCTTTGATCAGTGGTTTGGTGATTTCTACCAAGACTCCTTCAACCCCAACCCCCAGACTAAAGTCTCAGCAGCGAGCTGCACCATCATCATTTCAGTGGCTGCATCACCTGTGCGCATCAACCACTTCACGGCCCATGCCTCTGGCTCCTCCGTTCTTGTCCGCTGGAACGTATTGCGATTCTATGATCATCAAGGCTTCAATGTTTTGCGCGCAACCCCAGGTAGCACGCCTTCCCCCCTCAACGTGACCTTGATCACAGGGCTTGGTGCGCTCTCCGCCACTGGTCAGGCCTCTTATGAGTTCATCGACTCCACGGCCCTGGCCGACGTACCCTACGACTACTACCTTGAGGACGTGGCCTTGAACGGAGTCATCACGCGCCATGGGCCCGCATCCACCATGGTAGACGGACAGGAGGCGGAGTCATCATCGATTGGAGCGCTGCCGCACAGTGCGCCACTGCCTCCGACGTCCGGGCTCAACACCCCGGATCTCCTCACCGGCGCCGCAGGGGAAACAGCCTTGCGCATCGGAATCACCGAAGATGGCATCCATGAAGTCACTGCGGAGGAAATCCGTGACGCCGTCAGCTCATTCCTGGACGGTGCCATGGTCGGGCATCTACGGCTGCGCTGGGGAGGGAAGGAAATCCCGCTGGAGGTCCACGACCGCGACAGCGATGGCCGCTGGGGTGCCGGAGACAGCCTGCGGTTCTACGCCACTGCATTGGACAGTCCAGAAACTCGCGACACGGCACTTTTGCTCACCGCCCGCGACGGTGGCAGTGACGGCGTGCCGCTGCGCATGACGAGCCGATCAGCGGAACCCCTCAGTGGGACACAAACCAGATTCCTCCGCACGAGAAACACTGCTAGCAAAGAAGAAAACAGACTGCTCTATCTTCAAGAGCCACTGCCCCCAGGCCAAGACCCCCTCTTCTGGGCCCGACTCTACGCGGCCCACGGAGGCGCGGGAGCCGCGGGCAGTGAAATATCTTTCCTCGTGGATCTGCCGGATCTCGTGCAGCAGTCGGAAAAGGACGTAGTTCTCTCCCTGCTCGTAAAGGGTGCCCGCACGAGGAGCTGGAACGGCCTCCATGAGATCGCGCTCTTTGTGAACTCCAACCCCATGGCCGTGGCAACCCTCTCTTTCATCGGCGACGGCGCGGCCTCGTTGCAGGCATCGCTGCCCCACGAGCTGTTCCTTCCTGGAATGAACAGCATCAAGCTGCAAGTGACGGGCAATGGCGCCGCCCCCGGCGACTGGGATATGGTCATCGTGGACAAAGCGGAAATCATGTTCGAAGCCATGCCCCTCCTGAGCCCTGAGAATCACCGGGTCCTGGCCCGCTCCCTCTCCTCCCTCCAACAGAACGGGGAGAATATGGCGCTGCTGGATCTGTCGGATGCCGCCGCCATTGAGCTCTACGACGTCACCTCCATCGATGAGCCGACGAGACTCCTCAACGTAGAGTCCATCGCTGAAGACCCCTTACACTGCGGTGGGAGCGCACCTTGCGGCGCATGGCTCTTCAACCCCGGCGGAGGGCGCAAGATCACCGCCGCCCACAGGGGCCACTGGTTGAAGGCACGCACCATGGCACTGCAACCCTTGCTGTCCGAAGAGGCGAGGAGAAGTGCCGCCAACGCCCGCTACCTCGTCATCGCTCCCCAGACCTTCATTCCTACCCTCGACCGTCTCGTGGTCCATCGCCAAAGCCAGGGCCTGTCAGCACTTTCTGTTTCTTGGGAAGAAATCACTGGCACCTACGGCGGTGGCAATGCCACCAGAGCCGCGCTGAAAGCATTTCTCGACGAGGTTCTAACCCAAAGCCAAGGGCTGAAGCGCTACGTGTTCATGGTAGGCGATGGCACCTTGGACCCCAGAAATGATCTAGCCCTCTCCGATGGCAATCCCACTCTCCCCTCCGTGCTTGTGCCCGGGCTCTTCGACAACATCAGCTCTGACCCCTGGCTTGTGACGCCGCTCAGTGGCGCCACCGTAGGACGCCTCCCCGCTCGCACCATTACCCAGGTGGAGATTTTCGTGGAAAAACTCCTCGGCTATGAGCGCGGCGAACGCAGCCCCCGGGATGCCATGGCGGAAAGCATCGCTCTTTTCAGCGACCGCGAACTCCAGGGCGAGGGCTTCCGCAAGATGTCAGAGGACTTCGCCGAGGCCGCCTCCGTCGGCGACCGCCTCACATCGTCCGTGCGGACCTGGGCAGGATCGGGCACTGACGCAGCCTTCTCTTCCGCCCTTCAACAATCATTCTCTGACGGCCCTCTGCTCTTGGCTCTCGTGGGCCATGGTGCTGAAGACATCTGGTCATCTTCATCGGTCTTGAATGCGGAAATGGCCACCACCCTCGATGGCAACAGACTCCCGGTGGTGCTTGCCCTCAATTGCCTCAGTGCATCATTTGCCAACCCGGACCCCTCCATGATTTCGCTCGCGGAAGCATTGGTGCTCAACCCACGGGCAGGCGCCGTGGCCTTCCTCGGATCCACGGCCATGACCTCCCCCTATGCCCAAGGAAAACTGGCCCAGGTATTCGCGGCGGAACTTGCTCGCGCAGCGACGGACAACGCGGCGAGGAAACGCTGGGGAGACCTCTGGCTCACAGCACTGAAGTCCATGGGCACCAACGAGCTTGAGCAAAATATGCTCATGAGCTCGGCTTTCATCGGCGACCCCGCAACCACCCTGCCCGCGGACATCGCACCGCCCACGCCGGTCGTGCCCACCGCGGAGGCAAGCCCGGAGGCCAAGAAAAAAAGCCTCATGGGCTGTGGCTGGATCAAACCCGAAGGAGGGAGCCCATCGGACCCCTTTGGTAACGGCACGGCCATGGCGGAGTTCGCCCTCTTGGCCGCACTCCTTGCCCTCTGCTATGTTAAACTGATTCCATGCACGTGCAGATCCAAAACCTACGGCGCCACTTCATGGGGGGGCCGCATCTCAGTTACAACGAGTTGAGTGGCGGAGAGCGTGGAGGCGACCTCATCGCCCTCACGGGGGCTAACGGCAGCGGCAAATCCACGCTGCTGCGCCTCCTTGCCACGGTGCTCACGCCCCAAGGAGGCGACGCCCTCCTTGATGGTATGTCATTGCTGAAGGAAGCCCGCACGCTGAGACGAAGAATCGCATGGGCGGGGAACGGGGAAGGCGGCCTCTTTCCCCGCGATACCGCTCTCACAAACCTCAGGCTCCTGGGAGCGCTGCTGAATAAACCCCGGTGCGCCGTGGACGACGCCATCGCGTTCTGCGACGGAACGCTGCAACTAACCCCTTTGCTCGGCAAGCCGTGCGGCTCCCTGTCCACGGGCCAACGGGCGCGGGTCAGCCTCTGCCGCGCCCTCATCGGCTTCCCTTCGTTGCTCCTCCTCGACGAGCCCACTCGCAGCATGGATGGCGACTTCAGCGCCCGCTGCTGGGCACTGCTCGGTGAATACGCACGTTCCCACACCGTGATTACCGCAACCCATGATGAGAGGGGCGTTCGATGCGCTACGAAGCGCTGGAACCTGACGCCTCCATCATGCTCCGTGCGGCCAGAGGAGATATCCCCTTGATCCTGTGGTCTCTCCTCCGCGCCATGCTGGGACATCGCCACGGCCCCACCACGAACCTGCCGCTGACCCTGCTGCTCGAGGGGCTCGCTGTGACGCTGACGTTATTTCTTTATCGCAGCGCCACCCTCGCCATGGGTGGCGGAGAAGGCTACTTTTCCTTCATCGTCGCCGGCGAGTGCAGCATTGCCCTTCCACTGGTTTGTCTGCGAGCGCCACTGGAAGCACTGCAAGAAACCCGCGCCCTCGGCGTGCTTGAGGTGCTGGCATCGGCGCCCTCACCCCTAGCCAGGGCAGCCGTGACGTTGAGTTTCGCGCAAATAGCACGGGAAGCGCTGCGCGTGATCCTAATGTTGGTGGGCGCCTTTGTGCTCGGCGGCATCGAGCGGGATTTTGCCGCAGTACCGTGGCTCGCGGCACAAGCCGCGGCCATTCCCCTTTTCTTGTCACTGGGCTGCGCCTGTGCCGCTCTCCACCTGGCAACGGGCCGTGGTGGAGCCATACCCTATTGGCTTTGCACCGCGGCAGTGGTGGGAGCCGGGGTCTACTTCCCCACGAGTCAGCTACCCGCGGCGCTGAAGGAGGGGCTTGATCTCCTGAGCCCCTTCAATCTCCACGTGGAGCTGAGCAGAAAGGCGCTGTCCCACGACGGCTTCAGCGGCGGGCTCGCACTGCGCTGGCTCACGCTCACCGTTTTGGCGCTGGGGCTGGGGCCATTTTTACTGGAACAGGCGCGGCGGCGCGCCGAGAACCGAGGAGCATGGGGCGCAACGTAGCCCGTAGCACCGCTACGCCACCCCAGCTCCGCAACGCGCCCCCGTACAAAAATTCCATGGATGCCAGGCGTCGCGCCACCCAGGCCCGTGCCACACCCGCTCTCAATGCCAGTTCCGCCATCACAGCGGGGGGAAGGACGACGCCCTCCCCATCTGAAACCAGCGCGAACATGAGCAGAGCCGCGGCTTCCGCTCCGCCTTTCAATCCCTCCATGACGCGATCCCAACGCAGCATCGCGCCACCGCGGATCAAGAGGAAATACACGTCGTTGACCCAGGCAATGTTCTCCAAACGATGCTGAATAGCGCCGTGGCGGATGGAATACACGAGGGAGTCCTCAACGGTGAGAACACCATCAATGCTTCTCTCGAAACAGCAACTTCCGCCACCCCACCGCGCCAACAACCGACTGTGGAGATCGATGATGACTCCGTTCGCTGGGTTGAGGAATTTGCCGCGAAAGGCGCTCCGCCCGGGGTCGAGGCGCTGAAAGCCGCGCCTCTCCAACAGCAGCTGAGCCCGCCCGTAGTCCCCTTCCCGTACCAACAGATCCACGTCACCCAAAGGCCTGAGAGCGACGTCAGCATAGAGACTTTTCCCCAAATGAAAACCCTTGATGGGCATCACGGCCAGGCCCTCGCCCCGCAAATCACCAAGCACTTCGTCACCACAAGCATGGAGAAGCGCCGTCTGCATGCGGCTGCGGGAGGCTCCCTCATCACAAAGGCGCCAGAGTTCCCCGTGGGGCCACGGCCCCGCAGCCATGGACAAGCGCACGTCAAAAAGGTCTTGAGCACCCAGGCACGCGGCGAGAGCCCGGGCATTCGCCAGAAAGAGCGCACTCTCGGGCAATGATGGTCCGCGATGAAAGCCATCCCCCCGCAGGACCCCGAGGGTCCAGCGGAGAGTGTCTCGCCGCGATGGCACCCCTCTCATTGACGTCCTCGCACCACGCAAGCGGCTGCCCACATCAGCGCCCGGGGAAATTTCCGCAATAACGGAGGCAATACTCCGTGGGCCAAGGAAAGCACCCGGAAGACAGTGCGCTGCAATGCTCCCCCTAGATCAATGCTGCGGCCGGAGGCCGTCTCAAGACCTTGGGCCACTCCCCAGAGTTCTTGAAAGTCCCATTTTTCTTCGTAGATACTTGCATCCCCCTTGCTCACCACCTGACAGGGAGCGGCACGCAACACGCGGTGGGCAACGAAGAGACCATCGTCGCAGCGGCGTACGACGACGTCCCCCGCCCGGGGCGCGGTGGCGGTTTCCATCCATCGTACAACCAGCCTGTCCCCGGGGCGGATGAGGGGCGCCATGCTGCGACCCTCGATAGGGATGCGAGCCCGCTGAGTCACGACTTCAAACGCGCGGCACTGCAAAAGTTGGGAGCTCCCGTGCTGCTTTTACGCCCTCCGGTAAGCGTTCCGTTGCAGAGTGCCGCCACCGCGGTGAGGGTCTCTGTTTTCACCGCGGGCTTTTCATAGGGCTTCCGCGGTGGGCTTGGCTTCTTTTCCATGGCGCTCCCCCTCTCTGAGGATCATATCCCAAAAATCACCATCCTTGCGAAACTCCAGCGCATGCACTCCTGGTGAAGCATCGACAAATCGCAGAGCGGCCTCCAAGGCCCCGTCATCATGGGAGCCATCCGCCACCATGCTGTTGGCGATGAGGCGCATGAGGCCTTCGGACGGAGGGCAGCGGCTGAGCCCGTGACTCTGTCCTTGGTGGAGGGAGAACAAGCCTCGCAGTGGCACCCGTCGCGGCGGAGGGGGCACATGGGCATAGCCGCAACCCAAGGGGGCGGAAAGCAGCCAAGGCCGCCCTTCTTCCCAAGCGATGATGGCAGCATCATCACCCACGGCCAGGGCTGCAGGGTCCCTCCGTCGGATGAGCTCGGTTGCCGTACTTTTGCCCGCACCGCTTTTGCCGAAAAATGCGTAACCCCACCCGTCCCGCACCACCGCGGCGGAGTGCAGGAGCAATGCCCCACGACGCACAAGCAACGGAGGCAATAGCCAGCGAAGCAGGTTGCACACCGCATCTTCGGTCTCTGGAGAAAGCTCAGCTGCGAAAGCCAAGGGCTGCCCCGGCAACGGGAAGGAGATAAAGTCTCTCTGACGCGCCACGCCACTTTGGCCTTTGTAAAACTCCGCATCCTCTTCATCCCCCAGCAGTGTGGCACTACGACTGAGGACGAGTCGGAGATCGGGGCAAGAGACGGGGCCCGTCAAATATTCGCGATAGAATCCCCGGATCCAGCTGATAATATCAGCTTCCACGCTGGAAAACGCGATGCTGACGCCGGCGATGCTCGCATGGAGCGAGGGAGAAATCCCATTCATCGCACTATCTTTCCCCGTGGATGGATTGACGTCAATAATTGTGATGAAATTAGCCATGAGTCACCGCACTTACAGTCGAGCAAAACCGTTGGCGTGGCGAAACGTGGGTGGACGAGTTGTGATCATCCATGGCGGCCGGGGCGAGGTGAGCGAGCTCAATGAAACCGCTTCGGAAATCTGGCGCCAGATGGATGCACCCGCGCCCATCGAGCTCATGGCCTCCTGGCTTGTGAACCAGTTCGACGTCGACGCCGCCTCAGCCCAAGCAGATGCCTCCACCCTCATCAAGGACCTGGAGAACCTGGGGCTTGTACACGGCAGCGAACCCACTTCTCCATGACTGAAACCATCATCAACGGGTATTTGAAGCATTGCAGCGAGTCACTGGTCCCCGCCCAGGCCACGTTGGAACTCACGTGGCGCTGCAACGAGCGCTGCGGACACTGTTATCTCCCGTCCCATCAAGACACCGACAAAAGCCGCAAACCCCTCCGCGGGCCGCAGTGGCTCTCCATCCTTGATGAGCTTCAAGAGGCGGGCACGCTTTTTTTGGTTCTCATCGGCGGGGAAGCCATGATGCATCCTGATTTTTGGACTGTCGCGGAGGGGGCAAGCCAGCGGGGCTTCGCCACCACCCTCATCACCAATGGCCTCCTCCTTGATGAGGCCAGCGCCGATCGCCTGCGGTCCCTGGGAATCCAAGGCGTAACGCTGAGCATTTACTCATCCACCCCCGAAATCCACGACGCCATGACCGGAGTCCCTGGGTCTTGGCGCAGGACCACCGCCGCCCTGCAACGGATGAGGGACCGAGGAATCGCCGTGGGCGTGAACTGCCTGCTCACTCGCCTCAACATCGGCGGCTGGCGCGACATGCTTCGCTGGTGCGAGGAAAGGGGCGTGCAAGTGCGTTTTGATCCACTGGTCACCGCACGCAGCGACGGTGACGTGATCACTGCGGAGCTTCGCCCCACC
>CAYHWW010000140.1:0-8904 GCA_964360145.1 uncultured Oligoflexia bacterium
AAGTCTCCAAAATGTGACTTCCGGTGGCACCACCCCCCTTCACCCATGCCCGGAAGTCACATTTTCGAGACTTCGCGGACAGTGCGGGGTCGTGGGTTGCCATGCTCCGCGTATCGTCCTGATCCGCGCTTTGATTGAGCGGAAGCGGGGCCTGCGTGTGCCCGCGGGTCCACGCCCGTCGGGAACCCACGGAATGTCGGGTTCCGGGCCGAGATACGCGCTATCTTCGCCGGGAACACAACAATCCGTGGGTTCCGGGCGGTGGGCACTGGGCAGAGGTTGCCGGGGCGTTGCTTAATCCGCGGTACGCAAATCTCTCATCATGTCGGCATACCTCAACCCCGCAAACCCGACGTTAATAATCAAAAAAAACGTACTAAACGGACGACCCATTATGTCCCTACTCTCGTTGGGACCAAAAAGCCTGACCAGGAAGTACCCAGCAGCTGCGGTGTGGGCGAGGAAGCAGATACTATGAAAGATGAAGAGCCCCGCGCTGCTTTTGGCTTGGGCGCTAGGCACCAGGGCATCGTAAACTTTCTGCATCACGCTCGTGTGGCCCACCCCGCGACGCGCATCCCGAGCGAGGGCCTGGGCGGCCCGCTCAAAGTTTAAACGTACGTCATCGCTGCTGTCTCCGGCGCGAAACTCCACGGAGCGCATGCCGAGGCGCCGCGAAAAGTCCGCGTTATAGGCCGCGATGCTGGCACGACTGCCACCGCTGTCCACGCCGGTGACCCGCACTTCGAGGCCATAGGCGCCTACGCCAGCGTGGGCTGGGACATTCATGCGAAAACTGCTTTGGCCGTGACTCAAAAGGTCCGCGATGTGGGTGCCTTCGCTGGCTCCCCCGGCCGCGGGCACTGTACCGAATGTGATGCCCACCGCCTCCAGGCTTCTACCCATATTAGCCAATTGGTCTTTCTGCGCATCGATATCGATGCTGCCAATGGCCTCATCAGCCACCTGCGCCGGCGAGCGCTGAGCACCGCCCCGGGCCGTCTCCGCGGCAAGGGCCGCCTGGCCCGTGATCATCGTGAACATGATGGAATAGACGGCAAAGTGCTTCAGCATGGTTCCCTCCTGGGAATGGGTGGTGCCTTTACAAATAATACTAATTTACCACCTCCCTCCACAACCACGCGGCACAGCATCGCTGCCGAGGGGTGCAGGTCTTGCCTCTTCAGATGCACACCGGCAGATTGCGCCGACGGAGTTTTCGGTAAAAATTCTTTACCAAGTATTGAATGGACAATAGAAATAATGATGTTGCACACAACAACAACAGCTGTTCATGAATCATCATGCTAAGAATCAACCTCCGGGCTCTCTTTCGCCACGCCGCATTTCTTTTCCGCGGACTGCAAGAGGGGACTGTTTCTTTGTATCCACAAGAGGTAAGTCTAGTCAGCGAAGTCTACAAAAAGGTCGTTAAAGATGGATACTATTCGAGACTCAAAACAGAAGAGAAACGAAAAAGGGCATGGCTCGGCAAAGCCGTCTCACGACAATACTATCGAGCCCGCCATGGCCGATGACCTCAAAGATCTCCCTGAGTTCGATGAAAATAACCCTGAGATGAAGGCCTGGATGGAAAAGGAAGAAGCTCGCCAAAAACAGAGCCTTGCCACCACCACCCGTGAAGACGCCATTGCCTTCGTGGACCAGCTCCTTGCCAAGCAAAGAAGCACCTCTTCTGAGCCCTAGGGCAAATCAAAAATCAAGATCTCGCCGCCGCCCGCGCCCACAGCGCCCGCGCCGGTAAACCGCACCGCGTCCTCGACCTCCACCGCCACGCCGTCGCCGGCATGCAGCGCATGGCGCACCGCGCCAGCCTCCAGCACCACCGCGCCGCGGGCCACATGCACCCAGGTCTTGCGCCCGGCGCCGGGCTCGTAAACCACGGCCCGCCCCGGCTCCAGCACGCCAGCCAAAATCCGCGCGTCTTGGTGGATGACCACCGAGCCCTCGCGGCCCTGGCGAGAGGCGACGACCCGCAACCCATTCAGCTTCTCCGCGCGACTGAACACTTTTTGTTCATAGCTCGGCGTCAGGCCCTTCCTCTCAGGAAAGATCCAGATTTGCAGCAGGTGCACCCACTCCTTGGCCGAGTGGTTGAACTCGCTATGCTCCACGCCAGTACCCGCGCTCATGCGCTGCACGTCCCCGGGGCGGATGGTGGAGCCATTGCCCATGCTGTCTTTGTGGGCGAGCTCCCCCTCCATCACATAGGTCACGATTTCCATGTCCTCGTGGCCATGGGTGCCAAAGCCCTCACCGGGAGCCACGCGATCGTCGTTGATGACCCGAAGCACGCTGTAGTGCACATGCTTCGGGTCACGGTAATCAGCGAAAGAAAACGTGTGATAGGTATTGAGCCAACCGTGATCAAAGTGGCCTCTATCCCCAGCTTTGCGCAACGTGATCATCACGACACCTCCATAGTTCGCTAAATCACCAAAATCATGGATTAGGCAAAAGACCGAGCCTACTTTTGAGCGGCTTCTACGGCGATGTTTAGCTCAACCTCATCCCCAATAACAAAGCCCCCCGCGTCCAACGCCTTGTTCCAGCTGATGCCGAAATCCTTGCGGTTGATCTTCGCGGTGGCGTTAAAGCCCGCCTTGGTGTTGCCCCAGGGGTCTTTGGCGATGCCGCCGAACTCCGCGTCGAAGGTGACGGGCTTCGTCACACCGTGCAGCGTGAGATCCCCTTCGATCTTGTATTTACCCTTGCCGGCGGGCTTCACCTTTTTGCTGACAAAAGTCAGCTCAGGGTGCTTCTCGGCATCGAAGAACTCATCGCCCCTCAAATGCTCGTCGCGCTTCTCATTGTTGGTGTTGATGCTGGCGGTCTTCACTTTGAAGGTGACCTTGGCGTCCTGGGGTTTCTTCTCATCAAAATCAAATTTACCCTCGAATTCCTTGAACTCCCCGGGGAGTTTGGTCACGAGGTGACGGATGCGGAACCCCACCTGGGAGTGGCCGGCGTCCACTTCATAGTGGGCGGCCTGGGCGCTCACCACCGTGAGGGCGGCGGCAATCACGGGGGCGAGAATAAATTTATTGAACTTCATGTTGATCTCCTCTTCAGTATGTAATGGATATGTACTAATTTATGGCTACTTACTTACAATTGGAAAGTGCGGACCCCGCGACAACCGTCAGTTTAAAGTTACCCATCGGTAACGGGAAGTGCCTATGATCCGCCACCGCCCCAACAAAGCAGGCCCCATCCCCGGCGAATGCCCCCTGGCCCACGGCCTCAAATTCCTCGCTGGCGCCTGGACCCACCAAATCCTCTACTATTTAAGCGTGGAGCCCCGCCGCTTCGGCGATCTGAAGCGAGACCTGGGCACCGTGTCAGCCAAAGTCCTCACCACCCGCCTCCGCGAACTCGAGGAACTGGGCGTCGTGAACCGCAAAGTCATGCCCACCTCACCACCCACGGTGGAGTATTCCCTGACCCTCCTTGGCCTGAAGTTCAAACCCGTGCTGGGCGCCATCGTCGAAGTGAGCAAAGAGCTGCAGAAGCGCGAACCCAAGAGGCCCACGCCCCCCGCCGCTAAACACCTGAACACAGAGGCCACGCAGTAATGCACCTCAGCACTTTCTTCACCGTGGATACTCTCGCGGCACTGGTGAGTCTCACCGCCATGGAAATCGTGCTGGGCATCGACAACATCATCTTCATCGCTATCCTTGCGGGCCGCATGCCCCGGGCCAAGCAAGGGCTCACCCGCCGCTTCGGTTTGGCGCTGGCCCTCATCACCCGCATCCTCCTCCTCTTCTCCATCAGCCGGGTCATGGGCCTCACAAAGCCCCTGCTTCACGCCTTGGGCCGGGAGATCAGCGGCCGTGACCTCATCCTCCTCGTCGGCGGCCTCTTCCTCATCGCCAAGTCCACCTTCGAGATCCATCACAGACTCGAAGACGAAAACCCCGAGGACGCTCTCCCTTCGGCACGCAAAGCGCCGGCCATGGCCTTCATGCTCATCCAGATCGCGCTGCTGGACATCGTGTTCTCGCTGGACTCCGTCATCACCGCCGTGGGCATGACGAGCAACGTCCCCATCATGATCATCGCCATGACCGCCGCAGTCGCGGTCATGATGGCGTTCAGCGGCGCGGTGAGCGACTTCGTCGAGAAGCACCCCACGGTAAAAGTTTTAGCGCTCTCCTTCCTGTTGCTCATCGGCGTCATGCTGGTGGCGGAGAGCACCGGCACCCACGTGGATAAGGGCTACATCTATTTTGCCATGGCCTTCTCCCTGGGCGTGGAGCTCCTGAATCTGCGCGTGCGAAAAGCGCGAGGCAAACCATGATCAGCGAGATCATGCGCACCGAGGGCCTCGTGTGGATCGACATGGAGGCGCCCACCCCCGAGGAGTTGAAGCAGGTCAGCGAAGAGTGGGGGCTCTCCCACCACTTGGTGCAAGATTGCCTGGACCCCGAGCATCTGCCCAAAGTCGAAGACACCGGCGATGGCGGCCTCTTCGTGATTTTGCGGGCCTTCGACCACGACTGCGGCAGCGATGCGGCCACCATCCGTGAGCTCACCCGCAAAGTCGCGGTGTTCTGGCGCGGAAAAACATTGGTCACCATCCATCGTGCGGAGCTGCCGTTTCTCAAAACCACCACCGACCAGGTGCGCCTCGCCAAAACCGCGTCCCCCGCCAAGGGCCTCATCCTGCTGACAAAAAACAGCACCCTCACCTACGACCGGGCCTTGGAAGACGCGGAACTCATCCTTGAAGCCGTGGATGAAGAGCTCCATCACCGCCGCACTTCTGAGACCGGCCTCCTCCGCCTCCACGAAACCCGCCGTCGGCTTTTCACCGTCAAGCGCATGCTCTGGCATCTGGCCTCGGTCATCCAACGGTTGCCCCTGGATGAAAAGGCCCTCAAGCCCGCCGCTCAAGATTTGAGAGAGACCACCGACGGTCTTCTTTTTTTCGCTGATGAGCTGGTTGAAGAGGCCACGAGCCTTCTCAACCTGGAACTAGGCCTGGCCGCACAGCGGAACAACGACACCATGCGGGTGCTCACCATCTTCTCGGCCTTTTTCATGCCACTCACCTTCATCGTGGGCATCTACGGCATGAACTTCGCCGCCATGCCCGAACTCCACCATCCCTGGGGATACCCGGGGGTCTGGCTCCTCATGCTCGCGGTGGTCATCGCCATCTGGGGGTGGTTCAAGCACAAGAGGTGGTTGTGAGGCGTCGGCCCCCTAACCAGCGCCCTCGCCCTTCGCTGCGGGGCGCCCTCTATCAACGGGGATTTTTGCGCACCGGCGAGCGCACGGAAATTCTAAAATACCTCTCCACCCTGCGCCCCATCTGGGAAAACCGCTTCTCCGCCCACAACCCGCCGCCCCAGGGCGAAGAGCAGCGCCTGCTCCTGCGCCCCGTGTATTGGCTGGGCAACTGGCAGTTCGCCTGCCTGGATTATTATCACCCGCCCAAGGGCATACTGCACCGCTGCGTTGGCGCGGAGCCCTACCCGCCGGTGCTCCAGCGCATCGTGGCCCGCATCGAAGCCCGGGCCCGGGAGGTCTACCACGGCACCGACATCCCCGAGGGCTGGAGGCTGAACACCTGCCTCATCAATTTCTATGGCTCCCGCATCACGGCAGAGGGCAAGCGGGTGGACACCGCCCGGGTGGGCGAACACCGTGACTACGAGCCCGGCCCCGTGGGCTCCCTCTCTTTGGGCGATCGCGCGCTCTTTCAATTCGTGGCAAGCCGCGGCCGCGGCACCCGGGAGGGCGTGGTCTTGCAAGAGTGGCTTGAAGACGGGTCTTTTCAGCTCTTCGGCGGCGCGTACTTCAAAGACAAGCTCTTCCACCGCGTGCAGCGAGTTGAGAAAAAGCGCGGTGAAATCTTCCCGCCCGCCATCCCGGGGTTTGAATCCCGACGGGTGAACTTCACTTTTCGTTACGTGCCTGAAAAACACATCGTGCCGTATCGTGAGCTACCCGCCGAGAAAGCCTCGGACGTGCGAGGATACATGGAGCAGCTCGCGCAGCACTCACCGTTCTTCAAGGAGCAACTCACATGAAGGTGCAACCCTACGGCATCCACTGGTTTCGCCGGGATCTGCGGGTGGCGGGCAACGCCGCCCTCCACTGGAACCGGCAAAAGCACGGCGGCCGCGTGGTGGGGCTTTTCTGCTGCGACGCCACGATGCTCGTGGGGTCGGGCTTCTCCGCTAATCGCTTTGGGTTTTTTCTCAAAACCCTGCAAGCCCTGCGGGAGGAGCTGCGCGATGCAGGCTCCGATCTTCTTGTGCTCGATTGCCAACCCACTGAAGCCTTGCGCCGCCTCGCGGCCGCGGCGCGGCCCGGCGCGGTGAGCTTCAGTGGCGACTACGAACCCCGCGCTCGCGCCCGCGACGCCCGGGTGAGCGCGCTACTCACCGAGGAACTGGGGGTGCCCGTGCACACCGAGCGGGACCACCTGGTCTTTGAGCCCTGGGAGATCACCAAGGACGGCGGAGCGGACGACTACTACAAAGTTTACACGCCCTATGCCAAGCGCTGGCTGCAACGCTCCATGACCGCGGAGTTTCAAACCCGCATCGACGCCCAGCGGGAGGGGCTTGCGTATCTGGAGGAGCGCCTGGCAGGCGTAAAACCCCAAGAGCCCCTCTTCTGCCTGGGCTGGAAAGGGGTGCTAGGCACCAGGGCGAAAACATTCCCTGATGCCTGCGACGGACTTCAAAAGAAAAATGCACCGCTGGTCACCGTTCCGCTGCCCGAGGCGGGCAGCCTTGCCGCCTACAAGCGCGCACGGAACTTCGCCTGGAAACTGCCGAGCTACCCCGTGAACCGGGACCATCCCGCGGCAGTCGCCACCTCAAAGCTTTCTATTTACCTCGCCAATGGCTCCCTCACCACCAGCCAGCTCATCGCCCTCATGGGCCTGAAACACGGCATATTCCTCCAGCAATTCATGTGGCGGGAGTTCTACCACTCCATTCTCTGGCACTGCCCGCGGGTGGAACGCGAGGCCTTCCTTGAGAAATACAAAGACCTCCAATGGGAGAACAACCCCGCGCTCTTCGACGCCTGGCGGGAGGGCCGCACGGGCTACCCCATCGTGGACGCGGGCATGCGGGAACTGGCCACCACGGGCTGGATGCACAACCGCGTGCGCATGATCACGGCCCTCTTCCTCGTCAAGGATCTCCTCATCGATTGGCGCTGGGGTGAAAAGCACTTCATGGAACAGCTGCTGGATGGGGACCTCGCCGCCAACAACGGCGGTTGGCAGTGGGCGGCCTCCACGAGCTGCGAGTCCCAGCCCCACTTCCGCCTCATCAACCCCGCGCTGCAGAGCGAGGAATTCGACAAAGAGGGGGCCTACATCCGCAACCACGTGCCAGAACTGAAAGACGTGGGCTGGAGGGACATCCATAACCCCGATGAAGCCACACGACGCGGATGCGGCTACCCCGCCCCTGTGGTACATCACGCCACGCGCAAGGCCCAAGCCCTGGCGCTTTTCACCGCAGGATGACCCCATGCTCAATGTCTCTTTCTACCGCTTCTGCCCGCTCAAAGACCTCGCCACGCTCCGCCCCTCCGTGAAGGAACGAGCGGCGGCGGCGGGCCTCAAGGGCACCGTGATCCTGAGCCCCGAGGGCATCAACGGCTTTTTGGCCGGCGTCGATGGCGAGCTGCGGGGCTTCCTTGACTGGTTGCGGGAAACACCTTCTTTTCAGGGCCTGGAGGCAAAAGAGAGCTATTCCGAGAGCCAGCCCTTCGGCAAACTCCTGGTGAAGCTGAAACAAGAGATCATCCCCTTCGGCGAAGGCATCGACCCCCATCGCGGGACCGCTCCTCGGCTCAGCGCCCTGGAGCTGAAGCGCTGGCTCGACGAAGGCCGGGACGTGGTGCTGCTGGACACCCGCAATGATTATGAGGTGGCCGACGGCCCCTTCCGCGGCGCGAAGACCCTGGGCCTCAATCATTTTCGTGATTTCCCACGGGCCTTCGGAAACGCCTCTCGTGCGCTGCGCGCGGAAATGGCGGCGAAACCCGTGGTCATGTTCTGCACCGGCGGCATCCGCTGCGAAAAGGCCGCGGCTTACGCCCAAGAGCTGGGGCTACCGCAAGTCTATCAACTCGATGGCGGCATCCTCAAATACTTCGAAGAGGCGGGTGGGGCCCATTACGACGGCACCTGCTTCGTCTTTGACGAGCGCCGCGCCGTGGATGCCTTATTGGCTCCGGCTCTTCAGGATCGCTGAAGAGGCGAGGATCTTGATGTCGCGAGCCAGCTCGATGGAGCGTGGGGAGAAGTGGCTGGGGAGTGCGGCCACGAGCTTATTGTAGTTGCCCATGATGCGGGTGAGGTATTCCACCGGGGTGCGGTTCTGGCGCATGGCCTTATTCATGTTGCCGGGGCCCATGTTGTAGGCGGTGATGTAGTGGCGGCTTTCCTTGCTGAAGCGGTCCCGCAGGAAGGCGAAATAAGCGCTGCCGATTTTCACGTTGGTGGCGACGTCCTTCAGGGACTCCGCGCCCTTCCAACGGATGTGGGATTTTTTCGCGATCCACTCGGCGGTGTCTGGCTTCACTTGCATGAGGCCGATCTCGCCGAAAGAGCCGACAATGTGGGGCTCGAAACCGCTCTCGGTCTGCATCACGGCCAGCAGGAAGAGGGGGTCGAAACCGTATTTGCGGGATTCCATCAGGATGGCGTTGGTGAGCTTGCCCGCGTCTTTTTTGAAGCGGCTGGGGAGGCGGGCTTTCACGGTGTCATATATAAACTGAGGAAGTTTAGAGAACGATTCGCCTTTGTGGGCGGGGGAGCGGCGGCCCAGCAGCTCTTGCGCGTGGGTGACGCCGTCGGCTTGGGCCTGGATGGTCCACAGACTGAGTTTCGACCAGTCCTGG
>CAYHWW010000141.1:0-8889 GCA_964360145.1 uncultured Oligoflexia bacterium
GAGGCCGTGGCGGTAAATGGCATGTAGCCAACTTTTTTAGGCTTCACATAAACCGTGGCACTGATGGCGCCGATCGGAATGGAAACCGAACTGATGGCTGCACCACAGGTGCTGCCAGAATGGAAAGTCACGGTATCGCTAAAAAGCGTCACCGCGGTGGCCGCCGTATGGGCTGATGGCACACCGTCTGCGTCATAGCGCGTGACACTCACGGGCAGAGAGCAGCTGTAAACCGATAAGGTCTGGGAATCACTGGTGAACCAAAGTCTCACAGGAGGCCCTGCCTGGGCCGATGCCGCAGTAACGAATAGTGCAGCGATAAAAGTAGTAATACGAATCATGATGCCCTCCTTAGCAAACAGTCAGTAACCCTAAGCTTAGGACTGCTTGCGAAAGAGGAGCGAGCGCATACTGCGCATTGCGCAAAAATGCCCCAAACCCACGAGGAAAATTTTGCCACGCACGGCATCAGCGTGAAAAATAATTAGCGCGAATCTAAAAATTCAGAACCGGTTTTCGGCTATCAAGCCCTTGCTATTCGACGGTGACGGATTTCGCGAGATTCCTGGGCTGATCCACGTCGGTGCCCTTCAAAACCGCGATGCGGTAAGCGAAGAGCTGCAGCACCGGGGCGATGAGGAACGGCAAGAGGCTCTCATCGAGTTGCTCCTCCGCCAGGGGCAAGGGCACGAAGTGATCGGCCATGGCGGCAAGCTTCTCGTCCCCGGCGTGGCCCAAGGCCACGATGCGGGCACCGCGGGCCTTCACTTCCTGCAGGTTGGAAATCGTCTTTTCGTACCACTGGTCCCTGGGAGCCACGACCACCACGGTGATGGCAGGCTCCAGCATCGCGATGGGTCCGTGCTTCAGCTCGCCCGCGGCGTAGCCTTCCGCGTGGACGTAAGCGATCTCTTTCAGCTTCAATGCGCCTTCCAGGGCCAGGGGCCAGGAGTACCCGCGCCCCATGAAGAAAAAGCCCTTGGAGTGTTGGACGTCCTGCACGGCCTTCTCCAGTGCGCACATCGTGGCGCCCCCGTCATCGAGGACGCGAGAAAGGTGATGAGGCAGCTCATAGGTCTGACGATGGCGCTTCACCAGGGCATCCATCAACGCGCCTGTGGGATCAGACATCGCGGCGCCCCGTTGGAGACGATTTGCCATGATGTAGAGCATCAGCATCTGGCCCGTGAAGGCCTTGGTGGAAGCAACGCCAATCTCAGGCCCGCAACACATGAAATACGGGTAATCCACGACGCGAGCGATGGAGCTGCCTTTGACGTTGGTCACAGCCATTGTCTCCACGCCGCGTTCCTTCATCTGTTGAAGCACGGCGAGAGTGTCCGCGGTCTCACCGGACTGGGACACCCCCATGACGAGGTGCCTCTTGCTCAATACCGGGGAACGGTAGCGAAACTCGCTCGCCAGCTCAGAATCAGTGGAAATGCCGGCAAAACGCTCAAACCAATATTTCCCGAGGAGAGATGCATGCCACGAAGTGCCACATGCCACCATGCTCACGCGGTCCGCATCGATGATGGCGCGGATGCCGTCTTCATTCACCATCTCGAAAGGCAAGCTGCCCGAGGAGGGCCCTATGGCCGCAGCCAACGTATCAATGATGGTACGAGACTGCTCGTGGATCTCTTTCAGCATGTAGTGGGGATAGCCGTTTTTATCCAGCCGATCGGCAGACCACTCGATTTTCGCGAAGGGCCGCTCGATGCGACGACCGCTGGCGGCGTCCAGAAACTCAATGCCCTTCGCCGTGCAGATAGCCATGTCGCCATTTTCAAGGAAGGCCACGCGGTCCGTGTAATCCAACAGGGGTTGCACATCGCTCGCCATGGCGACACCACCCAACTCACCATCACATCCCACAACCAAGGGCGAGCCGTTGCGGACACCGACGATGAGGCCTGGGAATTTCTCATGCATGACGACAATGCTGGAGGCACCTTGGACCTTGAGGAAGCTTTTCCGCACGGCTTCGACAAACTCAGTTCCGCGCTCCATCTCAAAGTGCACAAGGAACGCAAACATCTCGCTGTCTGTTTCAGACTGGGGTTTAAAGCCTCGGCGAAATACCTCTTCCTGAATTTCGCGGAAATTTTCAATGATGCCGTTGTGAACCAGCACGATGTCGCCGACGCGATGGGGATGGGCATTGGTGGTATTGGGGGCGCCGTGGGTCGCCCAACGGGTATGGCCAATGCCCCCGTGGGTGCCCGCCATGTCAAAACCCGCCACGCGGGTTTCCATTTCGGCAATCTTACCCGCAGCCTTGGTCACTTCGATGCGGTCATTGGTGAAAACCGCGATGCCGCTGGAGTCATAACCTCTGTATTCGAGGCGCTTCAGGCCCTTGATCAGGACTTCAGTAACTTTTCTATCGCCAACGTATCCAATGATGCCGCACATATTATGATGTTCCTCTGAGGGGTCCTAGGACCCCTTATTAAATTTCAGCCAATTGGCGGGTGACATCGCCGTCGAATCGGGCATTTAAAAACTCTCGCGCCATCCCGTTGTCAGCCTTGGAGTGGCGCACGTCGCCGATCCTGCCCTCAGCGTGCTGAATCTCCCCCGCCTGAGGGAAGACGCGCTTCACCGCGGTGGCCAAATCATTCACCGTGATTGCGCGGCCCGTGCCGAGATTGATGACCCGCCCATCCCATTGGGATGACGGGCGCCGCAAAGCCGCGGTACAAGCGGTGACCAAATCCTCAACATGGACAAAGTCCCTGGTTTGCAAGCCATCACCATTGATCCTCATGGCCTGCCCTTTGCGGGCACGGTCAATAAAAACAGTTATGACGCCTGAATAGGGAGAGGTTGGATCCTGGCCCCTGCCAAACACGTTGAAGAAACGGAATATGAGGGAGGGAACACCGTGGTGATCGCAATACAGCTGGGCCGCTTTTTCACCGGCGTGCTTCTGTGCCGCATAGTATGAGAGAAACTTTGACGGCAACATCTCTTCATTCAAGGCGCGGCCGTCGTCACCGAGGCAGCCGTAAATAGCCGCTGTGCTTGCCATGGCAAAAAACGGCTTGCGCCGACCTGGCGCCTGGCGACAAGCCTCCAAGACGGAGATCGTCCCATTGACGTTGTTGGAATAGCTTTCGACGGGGTTTTCCTGGCACAGGGGGATGCTCACGGTGGCCGCAAGATGGTAAACCACATCCGCGCTGGCTGCCAGCCGACCGATGAGGGCGCCATCCCGTATATCGCCCCGCACATACTCGACGCCCTGCACCGCCGCGGCGGGGGCGCGAAGATCCAGGGAAATAACCCGCAACCCCTCATTGACCAAATGGCGGCAAAGGTAGGTGCCGATGAAGCCAGCTCCGCCCGTCACGAGTGCATTTTTTAAGATTGTGGCGTCACCCATAAAATAGAACGCTCTCTATAGCAGAGGCTCTTTGATCAACAAATGATATTTGTTCTTTTTGTTGATCAGGGTGAGGCCCATGTAGACGCAGAAAAAGACTAGCCCACCGCACAAGAGCCACAGGCGCCCCCCACCCAGCCCCTCTCTCACAAGAAGCGCCGCACCAGTGGAAATGGCCGCGGCCGCGCCATACCCCAGCCAAGCCTTCAAAGGCAGAAAGGACAGCGGAGACCAGCCTTCCACGCGGGCGTTGGTGAGCACGGAGCTCCAACGCATCATGGCGTTGCCAATCACCGCGCCCAACATGGCGCCAACTGGGCCATGGGCTTTCAACAAGACATAAACGAGGACCGGGGTAATGAAGGCGAAAAACGAGAGTCGGGCCAAAATGGAGCCCCCCCTACCCCGAGCCCGATCAAAAGCGTCATTGGCAGATGGTTGAAAAAATAGTTCAACGCATAAAGCCTCAGAAAGACGGCCGATCCCTCGTACTGATTGGTGTAGAGCAACTCCACCACCGGGTCGGCGAAGAGGGCCAAACCCACCGCGGCGGGGATATGGAGCCAGGCCAGCTCTGATGTGGCTTTTTTGTATTTGTTTCTGGCCTCATTGATATGCCCATCCACAAAGGCCCGTGAAAGCTCCGGAATGAGGACCTTGTTCACGGACTGCTCGAATATCATCAGCGGGGGCACCAGCAGGCAACCGAATGAATACAGCGCGAAATCCCCGGGGCCCATCCAGCGGGAGAGAAGAATCTGGTCTGAATAACCCGTAGCTACGGATACCGCAGCAGCGAGCGACACAGGCATGGCGTACTTCAACACGGGCAAAAGCACGCTTTTCCGGAACAGAATCCTTTGGAACCCAAGGCGGTGGCCCCAAACCACCCCCACGGAGATCTTGATGGATAAAATAGCGATGTGAGCAACAAATACCGCCTCAATGCTTCGAAAATGCCACGCCGCAAAAGCCATTGAAATGGTGCGGACCAAATCAAAGCCAGAAGAAAACCATGCCCCACGCCTCACTGCCCCCCATGCCACGGCGGCTTCTTCAAAAAAACCTCCGAGCATGAGCATCAAAGCCCCCGCCAAGAGCAGCTGGAACTGCAGCAAGCTCCAACCGAGGAAATCCGCCATTTGCTGCTGCAAGGATAAAGCAACAACGAGGTAAATGCCCGCAAGCACTAAAAGCGCGGTCCAGGACGCGCGAGTGGCTTCCTGTCGGCGCTTGTCATCGTAGCCAGCCCAATGACTCAGCCCATTGCCAATTCCCGCGGTCAGAAAAATCCAGGGAATGAGGGCCATGTACAGGAAGTAGGCTTTGTACACCCCCATGGCGGAGCGATCGAGGACCCGCACCAGCACCAAAGGCAAAAACATGTTGAGCAAAGACACTGCCCCACCGGTGATGGTGAGGGGCCAGTGGCTCGCCTGCGATGTATGTTCGTCAACATTGCTCTTCATAATCAATAAGACTTGAGGGGGGGGTTTAGGTTATGGGCTCATGAAGATGAGCCCATCAGAGACCCACAATCACCGGCGCAAGCTCTTCGGCACAATGGCTGCTTCGCATTTACTAGGCGCCGCGCTCGCTCGACGCCTGGGATACCTGCGCTACGCCTGCTATGCAAGAAACTCCGTGTCGGCGGACTCCCATTTTCCACCCCCTGGCATAACCGTACGCCCCGCTCGCTTCGACGAGGTGCGTTTCTGGGCAAACTGCCCCGACTTGGATGTGCCTGAGGACTTCGTATCGAGCCTCCAGCCAGGCCGGGACTTCGTCGTTGCGGCCTATGCCGCCTCCGACGACATGGCCCCACCCATGGCTTACGCCTTCCTTTCCCTCGGGACGACAGCCATAGACCAGCGCTGGTCCATTGAGCTGCCTGCCGACGGGGCCTACATCTACAAGGCCTATGTCCGGAAGGAGCACAGGGGGCTGGGTCTCAATAGGGTCTGTTGTAGGGAACTCATGGCCCTGGAGCAAGCGAAGGGCCGCCGCGTCTTCGCCTTGGTCGAGGCCAGCAACATGGTTTCCCGGCGCTCCTTCGAAGGCCTCGGGTTCAGCGTTGTCGGCAGTCTTTTGACCTGGTCCGGGGGGACCAGGGCCAGGCTGACCTTAGGCGCTAGAAAGGCCGGGCTGCACCTGGTTTCTGGTTGAATTCAATAGTTTCTCGTTATATTCACCTCCGACCATGAATCGCTCCCCCAAGCTTTCCAGCCTCGCACTCGCCGCACTTGTTTTCTGCCTCGCATTCGCGGGCTGCAAAAGCCCAAAGGACCGCCGCGAGGAGCGGGCCCGTCAAGAGGCCGACCAACGGACTGACGATGCGCGCGTCAGAGCGGTGCAGGATGATGACAAACGTGTCAGCGCGGCGCGGGACGAGTATCGCAACCGTCTGCGCGTATTCGAAGGCATCGCTGGCAGCTACGAAGGGGATTATAGCGCCCGCCTCGGTAGCCAAGTGATCGTTTCCGTCCGCCTGGAAGTGAGCGATGCACCAGCCCATGCCGTGATCGTCGCCGCTCACCGCGAAGGAGAGCTCCTCGCGTATCGTGACCAGCTGGGCCTCAATGTCACCATCGAAGAGTTCACGGCTACCGGCCTCCGCCCTTTCTCCTGCGTGGTCAACGGAGTACGCCCTGATTTCGGCAAGGGCCTCCTGCGCGTGAGCTGCCCCCTGGGCGGCTCCTCCAGCTCCCCTCGTAACTACGTTTTCGGCTTTGACCTCCATGAGAACAACTTAGCAGCGGCCAGTCCCACTGAAATGGGCGAATTGGCGCAGGCTGTTTCTGAAAACCTTGTGACGGGCCGACAAAATGTATTGGAAGCCCTGAGCTTCACGATCTCAGCGCGTCCCACGGACATCTCCGGCCGCCTCGAGAGAAACCGCTAGGATCCACCACATGCGCGTCTTATTGATCAGCCAATACTTGGTCGGCGGCGGCCTGGAGCGGATGGTCCACCTCCTAGGCGAGGAACTAGCCAAAGGCCATGGCTGCGAGGTGCACCTTGTTGCCTTCGACTCCATCGATGACCCCATCCTGCGCGAAAGACTGGAAGCTCACGGGGTCCACTGCCACTACTGGCCCAAGGGCCGTGGCTTCTCATGGGCCCTGGTGAAACGTCTTGTGTCCTTCATTCGCAAAAACCACATCGATGTCATCCACACCCATGAATCGGCGCCCCTTATTTATGGGAGCATTGCCCGCATCCTGTCTCTGCGCCCCATGAAGCTCATCCACACCCAACATAGCTTCATCCACCTCCGTTACCGCCCCTTTATCCGCCACTATGACCGGTTATTTCAATGGCTCTCCACACGGCTCACGGTGGTTTCCTCCCAGGTACGCGACGAGTACGCCTCCCTTGGCGTACCTGAAGGCCGTGTGCTGCTCGTGCCCAACGGTGTGGAGTTTCCTCAACACGCCTTGGCCCCCGCCGCCCGCCCCACGCTCCGGAAAGAGCTCGTGGCGGAGCTCGCCGCGGGGGATCAAGACCAGAAGGCGGCCGCGCTACACCTCGAAGAAGCACTGGACTCACGCTGGTTCATTTCTCTTGCCCGGCTCCACCCGCAAAAGGGGCAAGATCACCTCATTCACCTCTGGGGCCAACTGGCTCCCGAAACGCGGGCCCACTCCGTTCTTTTGCTGCTTGGGCCGGAAACATCCCCCGGAACCCGCAAAAAACTGGAAGCCCTGGCCGCCACCGGCCCCGACAGCCGCCGGGTGCTGTTCCTTGGCCGCAGTCGCACTCCCACGCGCTGGCTTCAGGCCAGCGACATCTTCCTCTCCGCCTCGGAATACGAGGGCATGCCGCTGGCGCCCATCGAAGCTGGAGGCGCAGGCCTTCCCATGATCCTCTCTGACATCCAAGGCCACCAGATCTTATCGGGCCAAGCCCGCTTCTTTCCCTATGCTGACCCCGCCCAAGGCGCACGCCTCCTTGAAGAGGAACTGAAGGCCCTGGAAACCGGCAAGACAGCGTCGCGCCTCAGCGCAATGGCTGCTGACATTCGTGCACGCCATAGTGGTGCCGCCATGGCCGGCACTTACATGGGGCTCTACAGCGGCCGGTCTTCTAAATTGTCTTGATTACCTTTGCGGGAACCCCGGCAATGATGCTGCGCGGAGGGTACTCCCCGGCGGGAACCACGGCGCCAGTGGCTACGATGGAACCCGCGCCGATGCGGGCCCCCTTCAGAATGGTGACATTGGCGCCGAGCCACACATCGTTGCCGATGACGATGGGATCTGCGGGGAAATCCCAGACGAGATCCGGGGCAGGCCTGGCATGCCCATAGTAGGGGCGAAACTGGGTCGTCATGCGTGTCATCTGTATGCCGCGTAAAACCGGGTCCACGGGGTGGGGATCAAAATCCTGGATAAACACGTTCCAGCTCGTAACCACGCGATTGCCGAGGGTGATCGCGGAACGGCTGCTGATGCGGACATCACCGAGAATACAGCCGTCGCCTATGCAAATGATGCCATTTCCATAGGCCTCGATGCGCGCGAATTCATAGATGACACTGTCTTCACCCAGGCTGACGGAGGCCTTCGGGCGCTCCGCGGACAAACAGGAAACGGCCTGGACCCGCACATTGCGGCCCATGGTGACCCCGGCTCGTGTGACAGGCAGAAGACGGTGAATCCAGCGCGTGCGAAAAAAACGCCAATACTGCCCCATTAACCCAAAAATCTGAACGGGCCTGCGCTGAATGACAAACAAAATTTTGCGCAGCAACTCCAGCATGGAAACCTCAGTTAATGCATGATCCGCGGGATATAGGACGTGGCAAGCGCCGCCGTCTTCAGCGATAGTGGCGCTGATTCTTCCGAGGCACCATCCGCGTCAAAGGAGCTGAACTCAATGCCCCAGGCCCGCGGCACGCCAGCAGCGGTATCCACGGAGACATAACGTACAACCCCGTTGCCACAGAGGGGGGTTTCATCCGCGCCTTGTACCGTAAGTTCAAATCGCACCTCAGAGCCTTCCAGGAGATTAGCTACTCCCTCCACGCCATCCGTGGGGACCACGGCACCGCCCCGGCCCAAAAACTGCTGAGGCACACGGCTTTTGATGATGCGCCCCACTGAAACAGCGAGAGCCGCGCCGCTGGGACGGCGCTGGGAGATGGGCACAGCGAGCTCGGCAATGCGGCGGATGATACCATCGATATTGACGGGTTTGCTCATCACCGCGGAAGCGCCCCAGCTATAGGCCTCTTCACGACTGAGCACGGAGGGTGAAGCAAGGACTAAGAGCGGCGGACGCTGTGGCTGCTTATCCACTAACGCTCCCATAAGACGACCCCGCTGAGCACGGGATAGTTCCACGTCCAGGATCACGCCATCAAAAACTATCCTCTCCAAATGAAGGAGGGCCCCATCAAGATGATCCGCGCATGTCACCTCAAAGCCCCTCTGGCTCAGCTCATTTTGGAGAAATTCGCAGCTCTCTAGTTCGTCATCGATCAGAAGGATTTTCAA
>CAYHWW010000142.1:0-8837 GCA_964360145.1 uncultured Oligoflexia bacterium
ATGATGCCGTAGAAGGTGGCGATCAAGGCGACGGACATATGGGGACCAAGACTATTCAGCATATCCGCGCCGTTGCCCATGCTTTGCAACATGGCAATGAGACCGATCAGGGTGCCCATGAGGCCGAAGGCCGGCGGGTATTTGCTCACGACGCGAAAGAGCGTGGCATCAGACATGTCGCGTTCGTATTCTTCTGTCACCATCTGCCGCATGATCGAGCGCACCTCTTCGACGGGGAGGCCCTCGACGATCAGCTGCACGGATTGCCGTGTAAACGGATGAAGAATGGCATTCGCTGATTTACGGAAATGCTCGGGGTCAGCGCGCATGCCCGCGGCCAAACTCAAAACTTCATTGATCGCGTCAGTGCGAGTCATCACCGGCTTCATGAAGGCGCGCACAAAGGTGCTGCCGAAGCGACCGGCCTCAGACAGAGAGAACGTGAGAATCGCGGCCGCGAGCGTGCCGCCGACCACCAGCATGATGCCCAAAGCATTGAGGTACTTCATGTGATTTTCCGTGGTGGAAATCACGGCGAGTACAATGATGCCGAAGGCAATGAAGATGCCGAGAATGGAACAGAGCTTGATCGTGCCGGCAGCGCCTTTGTAAACAGCGGCTACGTGGCTCCATGCATTGGGCAACACAGACGCGGCACCGCCACAAGTCGTGAGTGCAGTTACACCGTCAAGGGTGATTTCGAGCACACCGGTGGCGCTCACGCTCAACTCATAGGCGCCTGATTTGCGCACCACGCTCATGGCTACGCCCGACGCAAGAGGGTGAATCCAAGCCTCTAGGGTCATGTTTGCGCGCGCCGCCGATGATAGCGAAGCCGAGTGCGCGGCGGTGATGTAGCCCGTGGTTTGGTTTTGAAACGCAGAGCTGGGGGGCACGCCGCCGCCGCTCGTGTGTGAGCCTTGGGTGATTTGAATATGGTTATTCACGCCGCCCGTCAGGGTGCCGGTGTTGCCATTGCCGCTGCTGTCTGCGGCGGTGACACCGCTCATTTCATCGAAGTGAAGCATGAGCGCCGTATTCGCTTCGTCGAGCAGACGGCGCGGAGGTGTGAAGTTCGTGGTGTAGCGAGCCACGGTAGAGATACGAACCTCATCCATCATGTCTGGAGTGCCAATGGTGAGGGCGTTCCAACTGACGAGAACATTCTGTACACCGCTCGGGTTCCAGCCGGTGATTGCCGGCGATCCACTGGCGACTCCGTTGATGTAGAAGGTGGCGTTTGTTCCGTTATAGACAGCAGCAAGATGCACCCATTGAGCAAGGGGCACGGTCGCTGTTGAGTACGCAGTTCCACTGGGTGTGCCGCCTTGCAGGGTCAGAGCAACAAAGCCCGTAGAGTTGATATACATCGAGTAGTTTGCCCCTTTGTAGAGCAGGTAATTGCCGCTGGCCCCGGGCCATTTTGGTGTCCACAGCCAAAACTCGAGGGTTAATGCCGTGCCGTTTCCAGCCAATGAGGCGCTGTGTGGCACAGTGAGATAACCGCCAGTGCCGTACCCCGAATTAGCAAGCATCCCCTGCTGGCTGTTCACAGTGTCCACCGCGGAGTTATAGGCCCGCGTCGAGCCAGGGCCCTCGTCACCATGGGCCAGCAAGACCGTGTTCACATCAGTAACGAAGCGCTTGCTGGGCGTGAAGCTTGCCGTATAGCGCGCTGTATTCGACAGCCGCGCCTCGACGATTTCGCCATTAAAGGGGTCACTGCCGCCGTTTCTCGTGCCAATATTCACATAATCACCAGCCGAGTATGCCTTCGACAGTGTTTTCGCAATGGCGACAGGTACAGCGTCAGCGGTGCCGTCCACCCAGGCGTTGATGTTCGCTCCGTCATAGGTGACAGCCACGTGATACCATTTGCGCGCGGAGAGCGTGGTTCCACCGGTGATGCTCGTCCATGTGCCGTCAGTCCAATACAGAGTGGCCGCAAGTTTGCCCGTAGCGCTTATCGCCATATAGACGGGGTATTGCGATGCAGCAGGGTGCTGCACGGCAAGCACAGCGTGGGTGGCTGACCAGGCTACTCCTGCGCGAATCCAGGCCTCGGCCGTTAGGGTCGTCATGGTGCCAAGGGCACTTTGGGCGCCGACGACAGGGAACATAATGGTGCTCGTACCGAGCCCTCCGAAGTTGTAAGCGCTGCGCTGGCGCGTCACGCCGTTGTACCAGTTGGGATCGATGCCCGTGGCCAGTTGGTTGGCGGCCGATGAATCATTGGCGCGGTCATAATAATAGAGTGAGGTCACGTTGTTGCTACTGAGCAAGCTGTTACCAACGCCGTCGAGGGTCGCTGTGGTGCCGTCAGAGCCGAGGACGGTGGAACTCACGCTACCGGAGCCCCCCGAGGCCTTTGTGCCTGTGGCTGCGGTTACCGTGCCTGAAAGCAGATCTTCAGGGATGGCGTTGATCGGGCAGCCCCCCATGGACAGGGCGAATATGCACGCAAGAGACGCAAAGGCCCCCCGGCGGGCCCCAGGCCCCCCCATAAAGGCGCGAATCTTCGGATATAACCCTGAAGCGTACACGTAACCCCTCGAAATTATTTGTAAATGACTACTAACCCCTATGGGTCATGGTGGCCCACCCATTAGTATATCATTGCAGTCAACATATCGGAAGAAATCGCCGGGAGGTTAAATAGTTCCTATTTAATTGAAACCATTGGCGAAGTGCCGGTGAAGCCCCGGGCTGTACACACCGAAGAGTGGGCTGAGGACCCTACTCGTGCGCCAGAAGCCATCGAGCTCTATTTTCGGCATCATCATCGCCTTCGCCATTCTGTGGCTCTCCGTGGTTTCCACCACGGAAAACCACATGATGTACCTCAATGCCCTGGGCATCATGCTGGTGGTGGGTGGCACCTTGTCCGCGGCGATCATCACTTTTTCTTTATCCGAGGCCCGGAGCTTCGGTCGCACCTTTGTGCGGGCCTTCATGAAACCCGCCATGGGCCGGACGGATGCCATCAATGAGGTTTTGAGTCTGGCCGCTGGCATGCGCGCCGACTCTGATCATTTCCGCAAAACCGCGGACGCCATATTGCATCCCTTCACGCGGCAGTCGGTGCAATTGGTCGTGGAAGGCCTGCCTCCCGAGGAAGTGCGCTCCATTCTACGGCAGATGGTCACTGAAGAATATGAGCGGGACATGGCTGACGTCGGCCTGTTCCGCGTGGTCAGTAAGTATCCCCCGGCCTTCGGCCTCATGGGCACCCTCATTGGCCTCATCGCCATGTTGCAAAGCATGGGCAACGGCGCGGATATGCTGAGCAACCTGGGCCCCCACATGTCCGTCGCTTTGATCGCGACGTTCTACGGCATCATGGTCGCCAACATGTTTCTCATCCCCATCGCGGAATCCGCGGAAAAATCCGCGGACGCGGAGTCGAAAACCCGTCAAATCGTGGCCTCCGGCATTCTCATGATCATTGAGAAAACTCCGGTGATCCTCATTCGGGAGCGCCTCAAAGGCTATCTCAGCATCGCTGAAAAAATCCGTGTCGCCACGCCCGCCACCCGTATCGGCGGAGCTCGCCCCGCCGAGGGGCCGCGCATGGGAGCGGGGGGGACGAGCTGATGTTCTGGGACGACACCAATCAGCGCCGCCGCACCAGTGATATGTACGACCCCTTGGGGTTCTCCGGCGGTATTCGCCTGAGCCGAAAATCCAAGGGTGGCGAGGATGATAACGCCAACTGGATTTTCACGTATTCAGATTTGGTGACGCTGCTCCTGGCGTTTTTCATCATTGTGTCCTCGGTCTCCGTGCCGGACCCCGAAAAATACAAAAAAGTGCAGGAATCCCTGGCCGGCACCATCGGCGTGAAATACGTGCCCGCTCAAGTGCCCCGCAATCTGCGGGTTGTGCCGCAGCAGGCGGCGCCCTCTCAGCCCACCGTGGTCACCGAGGCAGGGAAGGGTGAAAAAGAGGTCACCCAGGAAATTCCCAAAGACCTCGTCAACATGACCGTCATCATGACCGCGCTCAAAGACGTCATCGAGGGCCAGGGCCTCGCCGAGCAGGTGCACATCACCAGTGCCAAGAACGCCGCCACTATTTCCTTTCCTGAGGGCATCTTCTTCTCCTCCGGTGCCGCCGAGTTCTCGCCCCAGGCAAAGCCGTTCTTGAAGAAAATCGCCCTGGCCTTGGGCGCCATCAAAACACCTTTTGTCGTGGAGGTGGAGGGCCACACCGACAACCGCCCCATCATCATGAATCGTCGCGTTTACCCCACGAACTGGGAGCTTTCCAGCGCCCGGGCCACCCAAGTGGTGCGCTATTTCCTCGACCATGGCGTGAAACCCCAGCAGCTCGTGGCCAAGGGCTTCGCGGACACCAGGCCGGTGGCCCCCAACTTCGACGAGAAGGGCAGCGCCGTCCCCGAGAACCAGAAGAGGAACCGCAGGGTGGTCCTGCGCATCATCGCGGCGGAGGAGGGTACCTGATGCGCCGATCCCCTCTGTCCTTCATCTTTACTGCTCTGCTGCTCGTGGGCACGCCGATGCTCTTCGCGGCGGATTCCCTGAATGTTCATGCCATTCAGGTCAAGACCACGGAGCGCTACGAAGAGCTCATCCGTCGGGCGGTTTCGACTTATTTCCGCAATGATGCCTATCTTTTGACCGTGAAGGTGAAGCTCGATGCCCAGAAAATCGAGAGCGCCAAGTCCGTGGTAAATGCCGCCAGCGCCGACGCGGAGGAGGCCCGTCTCCCCGACTTGCCCATTGCGTTCAATGCCAAGGAGTACGGCAAGCTCATCACGGACACTCTTTCCACTTCTGAGCTCGATCAGTACGTGGAAAGCATCACGGTGCGCCTGACCATCGATGAATCCTACGGCGAGAAGGCCAAGGAAATTCTTGCGCGCACCATTCAAGAAGCGGTGGACCCCGAGGGCAAACGCAAGGACACCCTGATGGTGGAGCGGGCGCAGATCCAGCCCGGTGTGAAGCCGGACGCGGCACCATTGTCGCTGGCGTCCGACGACCCCCGTTTGCAATGGTATCGCCTCTTCAGCGCCCACCAGAATCTGCTCGCAGTCTTTGCCCTCGGTTTTTTTCTCATGATGGGCATGTGGACGTTGGGCCGCCAGGTGGCCCGTCGCCCCGTTGGGACTTCCGATGGCCACGCTACAGCCCCCACCGCTGCGTCCACCGCGGCCCCGGAGTTCGGCGCCCTCAGGCCTGAGGCCTCACCTACGGTTTTGCCCGCACTGAGCGGCCCCGCGGTATCCGCCAAGGGCGCCAACGCACAGATTCACAAAGTGGCGCAGGAGCAGCCCCAGCATGCAGCCTCCGTGGTGCGCGGCTTCCTCACCAGCCCCGCCGCAAGGCAGGCCGTGGTGCAGTTCCTCCAAGAGCTGCCCTTGGATGCCGCCAAGGCCGTGGTTTCCCACATGAGCCCCCGAGAGGCCACGCAGCTTGTCAACGGCATCGGAGACCGTGAGGGGAGCGCGTCGGCGGCGGACGTGGCGGATGCCCTGGCCCGCATGCAGGCCGCCGTCTTGGCCCAGGAGCTTTCTCCCTCCGCGGAGCGTTGGGATTTTCTCGGTACGTTGGCGGATGAAGACATCAAAGAACTCGTTCAAGAAGAGGACGTGGAGGGCAAGGCCCTCGTGCTCTTCCACCTTCCGGCAACCCGTGCGTCCCAAGTCTATGGCATTTTGGGCGAGGAGGAGAAGGGGGCGGTCATCGCCACCCTTTTCGAGCTCGAGTCCCGCAATGCCGATGACACGGAGCCTGCTCGGGCGCGGATGAAAGAGCGAGCCGTCGTGTTTGCCCAGAAACCCGTCACCGCCATCCCCGATGCGGCGGACTGGATCACCAACGTGGGCCCTCGGATGAGCGAGGGCGATCGCGGCACCCTCATCGCGGGGACATCGCCTGCTCGTCGTGCCCAGGTGCAGGCAAGTCTCTTCTGCTTCGGCGACGCCGCGGTGTTGCCCGGCGAAATTCTTCTCCTGGTGCTCCAGGGCTTCAAGCCCGCGGAATTGGCGCTCCTTTGCGCTTCCTTGGAGGATGGCTCCCCACTCCTGAAGCGCATTCTCGAAACCCTGCCCAAGCAAGTGCAGGAGATCGTGGTGGACGAAGCCGGTGCTCACCGTCAAGCAGCAGCGCGTCCCGGCGCGGGCCGTCGCTATAAGTTGGAAGGTACGCGCCTCAAAGTCCGTTTCGAACAGGCCGTGAAGGCCCTGGACGTGGGCGGTGAAATATCCCTGCTCCAGCTCTTCATGGAGGCCGATGACGTGGCATCCGTAACATCAATGGGGGCCGATGATGACCAGCGCGAAGCCGCGTAGATTAGGGCTTCTCGCGCTGGTGCTGCTGGCAGGCTGCGCCTCGTCCAAGTTCACGGTGAAGACCGATCCCGATGGCGCCAAGGTGTTCTATGAAAATACGGATACCAAGGAACACCGATTCCTGGGCCAGACCCCCCTTGAGATGAAATACAAAGACATCAACTCGGGTTCCTCGCCGTTCTTCGCCTTGGTGGTGACCAAAGAAGGTTTTGAGGAGCGGCGCATCCTCGTGCCCGACGTGTTGCCCTTCCGCTCGGGCGCTGACGTGAAACTCGATATTAGTTTGAAAAAAGGGCCCTTCGAGGGGCCGCAGAACATCGACGCCGCGGTTTGGAACGACGCCATCGAGCTGTTGTTTGATGCGCAGAAGCTCGCCATGGGGAAGAACTACGAGCCCGCGGTGACCAAGGTGAACACCGCCATCAAAAAAACCGGGGGTTTTCACAAGGCCTACACTCTTTTGGGCAGCATTTATTTTCTCATGAAAGACTATCGTAAATCCCTGAAAAGCTGGGAAACGGCAGCCAAGCTCAACTCACGGGATTCAGAGGCCAGCCGCATGATTCATCTCCTCAAGGGCCGCATCCAGATGGGTAAAGAATAATATGCGGTTGATCAGGGGCCATCTGCTTCTTTTGGGCTTTGTTCTCATGGTGCTGGCGCCGCCTGCTCATGCGGTGCGCTACAAGGTGATCGCCAAGACGGGGTACGGAAGCTTCAATTACACGGCGCCATTCAGTTCGGGTTCCGTCACGGCCCCCGCCATCGGCGTGTCCACCGACATGAGTTTTGGCCAGGCGTCATCCTTGGGGTTTGACCTTCTCATCGGCATGAGTCTGGCGGATAAGCTGATCTCTTTCAGCCAACTGCACTTTCTCTATAAATATTATCCGATGACATACAACTCGATCATGGTGAGCGGCGACGCGGACAACAGCGTGACCGTGCGATCCCAGTGGTATCCCTACGTCACCGCTGGCCTTGGCTATTCCACCCTGGTGGTGAAGGCCAGCGCCGCAGCTTTCTCCACTCTCACTGTGACCACGAACAGCCAATATTTCGATGCCGTGGTGGGCGGAGGCACGGACTTCTCCCTCGGCGATCGATGGGGGCTCAATGCGCAGCTGCTGGGCTCCTACGGCCAGGGGGGCACTGCCACGGGCACGTTGACCGTCATGGCCTTCACGGGTAGTTTTGGCGCATTTTGGGCATTTTAGGTTTTAGGGCGCCGCGCCTTGAGCCTTTGTGGCTGGCGGCGGACACTCGTGCACATGTGCAAAAAATCGTGGCGAGCCGTTCTGATCTTACTCATCATGGCCATGGCCCCCCAGGCACTCCACGCCCAAGTCCGCCGGGAGCGTGTGGCGGAGGCCCTCGCTGAAGCATGGCTCAATCCTCAGGGCTGCGCTTGGGCACTGCGTACTGTTTTCGGCACTGAATTGCCACCAGAGCAGGTCTACTATGATTACGAGTACGACGCCTTTGATGGCAATGGCTTCGTGCTCAAGTACCTCGATGCTCCCGTGCGCATGGGACTCACGTGGTCAGAGCAAGAACTCAATTGGGAGACGTCTTTTCAGACGAGCCGTGCGGCTAAAGAGGCCCATGGTTTGTACGTGTGGATGGAGGAGCACGATGTCCATCGCGAAAAGCTGGATCGTGGCCCGGTGGATTCCCTTTTGGAAGACACGATCCGTTTTTTTGAAGTCATGGCGGAGTGGGACAGTGCTCCTCCCCGCAGGCCTGATCCGCGCTTTCGCTTTTACGCCAACCGCGTGCACGAGTTTCTCTCCCGCTGGGATTGGTCCGCTCGTGCCGACGTGGAGTCGCGCCTGGGGGCCCGCTCATATTTGTGGGCACCAGCGGCCTATCGCTATGCCCAGGAGTCCCAGGCCCGGGTGAGTTTCATCGATGCCACCGAGGCGATGTTGACCCTCATCCGAAAAGACGTGCGGAGCGGAAATGGCTCATGGACCACCACTTGCCGCCTTCGTGCGGAACCCGTGGGGGGCTTGGGCGTGCGGGCCCTGGACGACTTCTCCGCGGAGTACCTGCGTTTCCTTGCAACCTATGGCTTCGGTCAGGACCTGCTCACGGTTGAGGACCCAGATCCGTTCCAATACACGGCCTCGCGTTTGGTGTTTGGTCACAGGGATGATGAGTCGCCCCCGCCCGTCGGAAGGCAACCAATGTTGCCTTCCCAGTAGTCGTTACAGGTCAATGAGCCCCCGCAAGGCAACATTGGTTGCCTTGCGTTGAACCGCGCTCAACAACGTGACGAAGGCAACCAATGTTGCCTTCCCGGCAGCCATTGCAGGTCAATGAGCCTCCGTAAGGCAACATTCGTTGCCTTACGCTGACGTCGAATGCGACGGGGTTTTGCGCTCTGAGCGCTGGCTCTGATTTTGCTACGCATGGGCGCCATGGATAAAAAAATTTACCCCGCCTATCACCTCGTTGCTCGCACCGAAGATGGTGCCGCCCCTTTCCTCAAACACAATCTCTGCCAAGAAACTTGGCG
>CAYHWW010000143.1:0-8799 GCA_964360145.1 uncultured Oligoflexia bacterium
CCAAGAAAGGCAAAGCCAAAGGCCAGTTCTGGGAAAAACTAGCCTTCACCCGCATTATCACTTGGGGCAAAGACCAGCGTATTATGGAGCGCTACATCCACATTAATGCTCAAGAATCTCGTCTGGGCCATTGGGCCCGCGACATCATCCACACTGAGCTCATAGCAATGGAGGCGAAAGCACGCGCTTGGACTCGCTCTATGAAAGAGCAAGGTCAGGTCTTCGAAATCGGAGCCCAGGGCGTGAGGCGCGTAGGCTGAGCGCCTTCAGAGACTCCGGCGCAAGCCCACATGGGTTTGTTCGAAACCCAAGCCTTTGTAGAAACCTATGGCATTTTCGCGCCACGGGTTCGTTGTTAGCTGCACAAGCCCACAACCCTCAGCTCGCGCCAGATCCATGGCATGGGCCATGAGTTCTTTTCCAAGGCCCTGGCCCCGGTGTGATGAGGCACCGCTTAGCGTAGGCTCGGTCTTTTGCCGGGGAGCTTCGTTGCTGGCGTTCGCTACGCATCCTGCTCCGCGACAGCTGCGCTGACCGGTTTTTGGGCTCGTGCCCAAAAACCCTCGTGGCTCCACGCGACGGGCATGAGCCCGTCTTGGTCGCTCACTCGTCGTCGCGCCTCGCTCCCCGGCAAAAGCCCTTCGCCTACTCGTAGAGTTTGTTTTGCCGTCGCGCTTGCTGGCAAAGGATCGCGTCTATTCTGGGACTATGTCAAATCTCCGCGGCTAGCCGCAGCCCCACGCGTCGATCTTGGTGCATGCCCGCGGTGGTGCCCAGCTCCTCGCCCCAGGTGGCGATGTCCGCCCGGAATACGGGGAACACGAAGCCAAAGCCGCCGCCGGGGTAGCCTTGGTGCACGCCGGCGCGCACATGGAGCCATTTACGCAGCTGGGTTTCGCCGCCGAAGTGCACTTTTTTTCCGAGGGAGGAACGGTAGGGGTGGCTGCCCAGGTCGGTGAATTCCACGGCGAAGAAATTGTTCTTCATGATCCACACGTCAGGGAAGTCCGCGCGGACGCCCATGTTGGCAGTGCGGGAATTCCGCGGCGGGTGTTCGCCGGCGTCTTTGGCAATGAGTTTTGTTTGCACCAAAGTGTACGTGGATTGGGCCAGATTATTTAGGGAAAGCCCCGCTGAGAACCGAGCGTAGGAGAGCTCCCACGGTATTTTGTAGAAGGCGCCGATGTCCCCATCGGCGCCGATGCCTTCGGTGCCCAGGGTTTTCAGGCCCAGTTTATTGCCGCTGGAAATGAGATCGAGGGCCACGACGCGGCGATCCACCGCCACGCGGTAAGAGAGGTGCAAGTTAACACCCACGCTCAAGGCGCCATCCAGCATGCGGTAGGCGATGCCCGCATGGGGGCCTGCGTCCACATAGGTTTGGGAATCCACCGAGGTGTCGAAGTGGGGGAGGACGTTGATTTGGGTATTGAATAAAAAGCCCGCGGCGAAGGCTAATCTCTCGCTGAAAAACTCCGCGCTGTAGCCGGCGATGAGAAGGCTGACGCGACCATGGAGGTTTTCGCCCACGAGAGGGGCGATGGTGGAGACGACCTCCGCGCCGGAGCCTTTCACTTTCGTCACGTCACCGATGCTGGTGATGAGCCTGGGGTTGAAAGCCAATGTGAGGTCGATGAGGGAGAATTTGCCTTCTTCCACAGCTGCGTGGCGGGCGGGGTTGCCGAACAGCGCGTCAGCATACTCGCCGGTGGTCACCCAGGTGCCGCCCAGGGAGTAGGACCTTAAGCTGCGATAGGTGTGGATGATCTCATTGTTCGCCTCCGCGGCAGGGGCCGCCAATGCCAAGCATAGGATGAGGATGGAGCGACGCGTGAAAAACATGGGCGTTCTCAATTGGCTGGAACCACGTTGTTGCGCACGTAGTAGCGCACGGCGTCGGCCGAGGCCAGCCCCGCGAAGGTGCTGTTGAGGGACGCCGCCAAGTCTTTCAAGCCGGGCAGGTTGATGCTGGATGCATCGCCCGCCATGATGATCACAGTGTTTTTGAACTCCGTGGCATCGGCGTCGCTCATGCCCGCGGCGGTGCAGGCAGCCACGGAGGTGCAGCTGGCTTCCAGCGAGATGTCATTACGCACCAGGTTGGTACGGTCGCCAGCAGCCCTTGCGGCGATGATGGCAAGTTTTGTGATGTTGCCCACAAGGGAGGCATAAGCACGGCGGTTAGACGTCGCGATGTTGCGGAATGTGTCAGCACCTTGGGTGATCTGTGTATATTTAGACAGGCTGTAGGGCAGGAGACGGCGGGCCAGGCGGCCCACCAGGCTAAAGTCGCTTCCAGAGCTCGTGGTGTAGCCTGCCACCGTTGCGCCGATATTTTCGAGGGTGGCGCCGGCAACACAGAGGTGCGCCCAACCCAAGGTGAAGCGTTGGTTATCATCCTGGGGCGTAATATTGGCCAGGCGGTCCCTGGCGGTGACGCAATCACCGCCATCCGCATCGTAGCGGGCCTTCTCAATGGCATCGAGACGATCGTCAGAGTCGTCGATGGCGCCGTACATATTGCAGCCCATGGTGAAGAGTAAAATCAGTGGAAGCTTACGCAGTGTCGCGGTCTGCATCAGAAATGTCCCCCTAGAATCTCCCGCAGTATCACAGCAGCTTGGGCTTCAAGATCGCTGGTGGTGCCTTTGTTGTCGAGCACCCAGCGGCAGGCCTCGGCCTTGCGTTCCTGCGGAAGTTGCGCCGCCATCATCCGCGTGGCGAGATCCTCTGTCAATCCAGGCCGTTGCAGCAGGCGCTGTTTCTGCTGAGCGGCGGGGGCGGTCACGCAGATGACTGCGTCTAACTCCTCAATGCGGTGGGCCTCCACGAGGAGGGCCGCATCATAAAAGACGACGCGGTGGCCGCGGTCATGGCATTCTTTCCATTGGCGGCGGCTTTCCGTGGCGATGGCAGGGTGGAGGATTTCCTCTAGGCGCTTGCGGCGGGCGGGGTCAGAGAAGATAAGTTCCTTCAGGGCTGCCCGGTCAAGATGGTCGTCTTTTTGGATGACCGCGGCGCCGAATTCTTTTTTGATGGCGGCCAGCGCCGGTTGTCCAGGCTCCACCACTTGGCGGCTCACTTCATCGGCATCTATGACGGGGAACCCCAGCTTACGGAAGTAAGTAGAGAGCGTGGATTTGCCGCAGGCGACATTGCCGGTGATCCCGATGATGACGGGTGGGGTGCTCACTCCTGCCCCTTCATTTGGGTCTTGGCCCAGTTCCAGGCCTCATCCAGCAGCAGTTCTGAGGCATCCACCATGGAGACGCCACGCTCCCGGAACCATTCTTCCACTTTATCGAAGCGCGCCTCAAAACGAGCCACGGCCTTGCGGTGGGCATCTTCAGGGTGCACCTTGTTCCAGCGCGCCACGTTGCAAAGGGAGAAAATGACGTCGCCCAGCTCGTGTTCCAGGGCTTTGGGGTCGCCGCTCGCAATGGCCTCTTTGAGTTCCCGGATCTCTTCGTCGAGCTTCAAGAGGACGTCTTCTTTGCGCTTCCAGTCAAAACCTAAGCGGCCGGCTTTGTCTGATACGCGCTCCCCGCGCTGCAGGGAGGGCAAGTTTTTTGGCACTCCCAGACCTGGGGTGGCCGCGGCACCCTTTTTTTCTTTTTCTTTCTTTTTGATCTGCTCCCAGTTGCTGAGCACCTGGTCAGAACCCGACACAGTGATTTCGCCGAAGACATGGGGGTGGCGGGAGACGAGCTTGCGGGCCATGAATTCCGCCACGTCACCGAAGTGAAACTCACCACGCTCCCAGCAGAGCTGGCTGTGGAGCACGACCTGCAACAGCAAATCACCCAGTTCTTCTTTGAGGTGGATTTGGTCTTCCGGCGTGAAGGCGCCGTCGGCGGGCACTTCAGATTCCAGTGAGGCGGCTTTGGCCACGGCCTTGGGGTCCCGGGTGCTCTGGTAGCGGTCCAGCACTTCGAGCACTTCGCAGGCTTCTTCCATGAGATAGGGGCGGAGAGTCAGGTGATTTTGTTCCCGATCCCAGGGACAGCCCTTGGGGCCTCGCAACCGCGCAACAAGCGCCAGGGCGTAGCGGGTTTGTTCCAACATATCGTCCAAGGCGCGGAAGCGGTCTTGGAGGGCTGGCGGGGTGTCGCTGGGGAAGAGGGTCTGTTTGAGGTCCATGGCCCTGGTTCTAGCTTGGGCTTGGCTCAAACGTCGAGTGGGGATCTGGGGGTTAGATGGCGCTCATAGAGGTTTGCCGGCGCGACGGGGGCGTTTCCGTTCCATGAAGTATGCTTTGCGCTCTGAGTCAGGCAGGTACTCGAGACCCTTTTTTAATAGCGCCCGCAGCTCTTGGCGGAAAGGGTAGCGGGGGTTCCAAAGATAAAGGCGAGTGCGGCCCTTGAGTTGGCTGACCAAGATTCCCGCACGTTCCAGTTTCTGCAGCTGTTTCTGCACCATATTTACGGGGATATTGAAGTTTTTAGCTATGGACTGTGCATACCCCTCCTCAAAGGCGGCTAAATAGAGGAGGACTTTCTCAGCGCTGCTGTTGCCGAAGAGGTTATCGAACATACTGAGTATTATAACCTAAATAATAGGTATCACTACCTATTATTTAGGTTAATGACGCATGGATGAGCTGCGTGCATCTACTAGAAAGTAGTCGATAGGGACTAGTTTTTGGTAGATTGGCGGGACATGACCCGACGGACATCAAAGAAACTCACTGATCTCCTTACCATCACCGGCACTCCCGCAGGTTGGCCCGCGCGGGCCCTAGTCAAGCGCCTGTTGAAGGAAGCCCAGGCCCAGAAATTGGTCCCCGGCGGTGTGCCGCTAGCGTTATCCGTAAGTTTCGTCAGCGCCGCCGAGATGACAAAGCTCAACAAGCGCTACCGCGGCAAAGCCACACCCACGGACGTATTGAGTTTCGAGGTAGCCGAGTCGCAGATTAGCGGGACGCCCCTGATTCTGGGTGACATGGTCATTTGCATCCCCGTGCTCGAAGGCCAGGCGCGTGCGCAGGGCCACCGCGCTCGCCACGAGCTTGCGGTGCTTCTGGTCCACGGTTTTTTGCATCTCTTGGGCTATGACCATGAGCGGAGCAGGGGGGCGACCCTCCTTCAGGCTCGGGCGGAGCGTAAGCTCTTGGACGCCATGGGGTTCAAAGGCACCGCCGCAGGCCTCATCAGCCGGACCTCATCGAAGTAGAATCCCCTAGCTTCGAAAGCGCACGCGGGTTAATTCTGATTCATGTCCGCCATCATTCAAGCCTCTGAGCTCAAAGCCAGCCTGTCCAGCATCGCCGAGAAACTCCTCTTCCTCCGGAGCTCACTTTGACATCCCTGCAAAAGAGCGGCGCTTAAGCGAATTCGAGTACGAGCAGGGCAAGCCGGACTTCTGGACGGATAATCGCAAGGCCCAGGCCATGTTGAAAGAGAAGGCCCGCCTCGAGCTGGAGCTGGGGAATTTTAAAAAATACTCCGGTGAGTACGAGGACCTCAATGCCCTCTTTGAGCTGGCTCAAGAAGAGACCCCCGCGGAGCAAGAGAAGTTGTTTGCCGAAGTCTCGGCCCTGCTGCCCAGCCTCCAATCCCATGTGGATGACCTGGAATTGGCGAAAATGCTCTCCGGCGAACACGACGGCTTGAACGCCTACCTCACCATCAATGCGGGGGCCGGCGGCACTGAGTCGCAGGATTGGGCCTACATGCTCTTTCGCATGTATACGCGCTTTTTGCAGCAGAGTGGCTACAAGGCGGAAGTCATGGACGTGCAAGACGGTGAAGAGGCGGGGTTGAAGAGCGCCACCATCCAGGTCAGTGGCCCCAATGCCTATGGCTATTTGAAGGCCGAAAGCGGCGTGCACCGCCTGGTGCGCATCTCGCCCTTCGACAGCAACGCCCGGCGCCACACGTCTTTTGCCTCTGTCTTCGTATACCCAGAGGTGGACGACGATGTGGAAATCGAGATCAAAGACGCCGATCTCCGCATCGACGTGTACCGCTCCGGCGGCAAGGGCGGGCAGGGCGTGAACACCACGGACTCCGCAGTGCGCATCACCCACAATCCCTCAGGGATCGTCGTAGTCTGCCAACAAGAGCGCAGTCAGATCAAGAACCGCGCGTTAGCCATGAAGGTGTTGCGGGCGCGTTTGTATGAACGCCATCTCGAAGAAGAGAAGAAAAAGATGGCCGCCATTGAAGAGACTAAAAAGGACATCGCCTGGGGCAGCCAGATCCGGTCTTACGTCCTGCACCCGTATCAGATGGTCAAAGACCATCGCACCGGCGAGGTCACGAGCCAGGCGGCCAAGGTCTTGGACGGCGAGCTGATGCCTTACATCAAGGCATTCCTGCGGTGCTCGCTCACGGGGCAGTGGGCGCGGGGTGGGGCCACGGACGAGGTGTAGCCAGGGTGTCAGTAGGTCTGGTCTCATAATAGCGCCCGACTTACGAAAATGATATATCATTTTCGTAAGTCAGATGTCATAATTACCAAGATGGACCTAAGTGACTATAATCCTTGGTGGAATACTGGGGGGCTTTGGCAGGATCGTGATCTTTCTCGGGTGAAAAATTCACCATTGGTCTATCGACCCCAGGTTTTCACAGCTGCGGACTGTCTGCCCGCGACAGTTTATACGCTTCGTGGCCCTCGGCGTGCGGGCAAGACCGTGAGCTTAAAACTCTTTGTCGCGAGCCTCATTGAGGATGAGGGCTGGGATCCGCGGCAAATTTTGTGGAGCAATCTTGAGACTACAAAAAACATGGGGGCGTTCGAGGCTCACCTCGATGCTTTGATGAAAGATCAAAGCCCACGGCTCTTGGTTTTCGATGAAGTCACGTCAGTTCTGGGATGGCAGCGGGTCATCAAGAAAGCCGTGGATGGAGGTCGCTTCGGCAACACAACGCTCATACTGACGGGCAGCTCTGCCTATGATCTCAAAAAAGGGGCGGAGCGCATGGCGGGACGTCGGGGTACCTATGCTTCGCCCGATCGGACGCTGCTCCCCATGGGGTTCGCGCAGTGGAAAACTCAAGTCGAGGGTCGAGGGGTGTCAGCCCGTATTGAGGATTACTTCATTGTCGGCGGGTTTCCCTTTCGAGTGGAGGAGTATCTGCGGCAGCAAGGCGCCGCTACCACCCTGGCCCAAACAACCCAGGTCTTCGATGACATCATTGCCTATGAGTTCAATCGTCGCAAACTCGATCGATCCATCGCTCTTGAGGTCCTGGGTCGTTTGGCGGAGACCCAACCCCATGCCATCAGCTACGAGGCTTTTTCCAAAAGTCTTTCCGTGAGTCGCGAAACGGCGCGAAAATACTTAGATGCTTTGGGTGATGCCTATCTCCTGATGACCCTCTCAAGCTTTGATACGGGGCGGGGCCGCCCAGCCCCTCGCAAGGATCGCAAATTCCATTGGATTGACCCCAGTCTGGCCCACCTCGCCTCGTGGTTGGGAGTGGGGCGCGGGCCTAGCCCCGAGGCCCAGGCCGAGGCAGTGGTGGGGGCTGCGCTTTTACGCGTGGTGGAACGTCAACTTTGGGAAGGGCTCAGCGCTCCCCGTCAGCTTTTCACATGGAAGAGCAAGGCTGGAAGCGAACTCGATTTTCTGTGGGCGGACCGCTCCGTAAAAACCCGCTTTCCCGTGGAGGTGAAGTACCAGGAGTCCATCTCGGACTGGGATTTCCAATCCATGGAGCGTGGCTTCGGTTGTGGTCTGCTGGTGACGAAGTCCACTGGACGGCAGCGGGAGAAATCCGCGGCCTGCAGCCTTGAAGAGTTTCTGTCAGATCCTCAGCGGTTTCTATCCAACCCAACCCGACATGCGGGCTAGCCCCCGCTGGGTTCGAGGCTCTGCCGACAAGGAGTGACGGTATATTCCCAATTGCCGAGGGTTCTGTCACCGTCGTTGAACTCCGTGGTGATGAGTACCGCGTTGCTGTTCATTACGGGCACCAGCTGTTCCACGATATGGCGGAGCTGCTCCGCACCGTTGCGGCCGTCGAAGCGCATCTTCCTCAAATCCCAGACGCTGGCGGCGTTGCTCAAGTCTAAGACGGCGATGGAGGTGCCCCCATCCTCAAAGTAACCTCGGAGAAGCTCGAGGTTCCCGTGATCAGCAAAGCTCAAGTTGCCCACGGTGATGCGTCCCGTGCGGGCGGCGGTGGCCAGGCGCTCGTATTGGGGGACGGAGGTGGGGTAGTGGAATCCGTGGAATGGGTTGCCCTCATGTCTGGGGCGTGCGTTGAGAAAGAACGGCATCATCGCGGGGTACTCATGCACGTCATGCCAGGGGGCGAAAGCAGCATCATTCCGGAGTACGGGGTAGGCCTCGCTGCCGGGGGCGCTGAGCCACTGCTCCTTGGAGGTGGCATTTCGGAGGGAGAGATAGTCTTCAAGGCTTGAACTTACCGCCAGCAGGGCGATGTTTACCTGATTATAGAGGACGGCTCGGGGGTCGTAATCCACGAGAAGCAGCTCTGTGGCCTGGGTCATCACGCCGAAGGTCATGAATCCCCGTTCCGTGCCCACGGACACCACGGCCCCAGGGGTGGCGTCCGCCCGGCGGAGGCCGTCCAGGGTGTAGCGTGGATAGAGCTCATTGGGGACCAGATAGGGGCCCAGGTCAGGGAGCGGGTAACCCACGGTGGGAAGGGGGCCCGCCACAGCTGAGGCAAGGCAGGATAGCGCAAGGATGGCTACGAGGGGCAGGCGAGGGAGGGGCCGCATGGGTGGGGGTATACCACATTGTCGAATATAAACTAATAGTATTTATAGAGTGGTGCGCCACAGAGTGATACGCCACGGCCATCGACAAACGGCCAGCCGCCA
>CAYHWW010000144.1:0-1830 GCA_964360145.1 uncultured Oligoflexia bacterium
GTAGCTCTGCACCGCATTATCCGCATAGTTGTGCTCGCTCTGCACGTCGCTGCTCATCGCCACCCACTCGCTGTCGCTGGGACCCGGACGCGTGGGCGTACGGTTGGCAATGGCGTTGGCGATGTTCAAGCGACCACCAGCCACCGTCTTCCGCTGCAGAGCCCGGGTGGGCTCAGCGGTTGCGATGAGGCGGGCCTTGATGTCGGCATAGCTCATGCCGCGGTTGAGGGACCACAGCAGCGCCGAAGCACCTGCCACGTGGGGGCAAGCCATGGAGGTCCCAGACAGGGACTCATAGCTGTTACCAGGCACGGAACTCCAAATACGCACGCCGGGGGCGCCGATGTGCACCAAGCGGGCTCCGTAGTTGGAGAAACTCGCCAGAGCATCCTTGTTGTCGATGGCCGCAACGGCCAGAACGTTCTCCACTTGATACCCCGCAGGGTAAGTGGGCCGAGCGTCGTTATTATTGCTCTCGTTGCCAGCAGCCGCCACAAAGAGGATGCCCGCGTCACGGGCTTCTTTAATGGCGTCTTCCATGGCCTTGGAGTAACCACCGCCGCCCCAGGAGTTGGACATCACGTTGGCGTGCATCTTCGTCGCGTACTTGATGGACTCCACCGCAGCCGTCAGGGACCCGCTGCCTTGGGCAGACAGGAACTTGATGGGCATCAAGGACACCTGCCAGCTCACGCCAGCAACGCCCTTGCCGTTGTCGCCCACGCCGCCGATGGTGCCGGAGCAATGGGTGCCGTGGCGGTTGTCGTCCATGGCATTGTTGGTGTTCGCCTCGAAGTTCCAGCCCTGAACGTCGTCGATGAAACCGTTGCCGTCGTCATCCACGCCGTTTCCAGCCACTTCACCGTGGTTGGTATAGGCATTGGCGGCCAAGTCCTCGTGGGTCAGATCAATGCCGGTGTCGATGACAGCGACGATGATCTCACGGGAGCCGGTGCCGACGCCCCAAGCCGCGGTGGCGCCGATGTCCACGCCGGTGGTGCCCGCCTGACCGCTGGAGTCGCTTTGGCCGGTGTTCAGCATGCCCCAAAGATTGCCGAAATCGCTGTCATTGGGAGTACGGCCCCCGCCGTTGTTCCAATCGCTGCCAGGGTCGCCCCACACGGGGTTGTTGCCCCAACCAGGGCTTCCGCCCCAACCGGGGTTGCCGCCCCACCAATCGTCCTTAGCGACGCCGCGGCTGGGAGGTTCGACGTTCGTGCGGTAAATATAGTTGGGTTCGGCGTATTCCACGTCAGCGGAGGATTCCAGCTGGCGGAGCGCCTCTTTTGTCGTCATTTTCGTGCGCACGATCACTTTTGCGAAGCGATCGTCGGTTTTAAAGCTGGTGACCCGGGTGGAGAGAGTGCCAAAACTGCGCACAAGCCCCTTGGCCTGGATACCGCTCTTGAACTTCACGACAAACTCGCCAGCGCGATGCTCGGCGAAACCGCCCTTGGGTGCGGGAGCCGCTTCGGCGCGGAACCCCGCAAAGGCCAACAATACCACCGATGCTAATAAGGCCAGTGGCCTAACGTTACGGAATCCGTTCCTCATGGGTCCTCCTTGAACCGTGCCTTGCGCTTCCATGCGCAGTTGAATATGTTGTTGCTTCAATTTTTGTAGGCATTGGCTTGCAAGTCAACCAGATCCAACAAAAATATTTTACAAACTTAATTTACGCGGGGAGGCAAACATGTCGATCAAATCAGATCGGTGGATCACAAGAATGGCACTCGAGAAGAAGATGATCGAGCCCTTTGAGCCTCGACAAGTGCGCAAGGGCGTCATTAGCTACGGCGTGTCATCCTACGGCTATGACGTGCGTGTCGC
>CAYHWW010000144.1:1840-8594 GCA_964360145.1 uncultured Oligoflexia bacterium
GAGTTCAAGGTATTCACAAACATCAATAATACCGTGGTGGATCCCAAGCATTTCGACCCTAATTCCTTCGTCACGGTGAAGAGTGACGTCTGCATCGTGCCGCCCAATTCCTTCGCTTTGGCGCGCACCGTCGAATACTTCCGCATCCCGCGCAACGTGCTCACCATTTGCTTGGGCAAGAGCACCTATGCGCGTTGCGGCATCATCGTCAATGTCACACCCTTCGAGCCAGAGTGGGAAGGCATCGTGACCCTTGAGATCAGCAATACGACGCCGCTGCCCGCCAAGATTTACGCCAATGAAGGCATCGCCCAGGTGCTGTTCTTTGAAAGCGACGAGGAATGTGAAGTGTCCTACGCCGACAAGAAGGGCAAGTACCAAGGGCAGCATGGCGTGGTGTTGCCTCGGTTGTAGAGGATCAGCTCCAATGGCCCCAAGGGACCACGCTGATGCTCTTTGACAAGGGTCCTGGTCGATCAGTTGGCGCAGCAAGGATGCCGTGCTTGAGCCTCAGGGTTTTCATGGCACCGGCCAATGCACGTTCTTCGTAGCTAAGCGTGGCACCAGTAGCCGCAGTAATCTTGATGGCCGTGCGTTCATGAATTAAGTCGACGGGGCTCCCGTGAGTGCTCTTGTAATAAACCGGGCGCAGCGGCGTACCCGCGTACTCGTGCTGAGCCTGGATTTCCTTGAGCAGAAACGCACGCGCCAAAGATAGCGTTGCCCCTTCGCCAAACTCGGATCCCATGAGGTATTTAGCAAGCCCGCTGTCGCTCAAAACCCAAGCGTCATCACCCACGCCCTCTTCATGAATGGGAACTTTTGTGAGGAGAAATACGTCTTCCATGGCCGCTAAATAACGTCGCACCGTTCTCGATCCTTGTTTAAAAGCACGCAACACGGGAAGATCACCATTTCTCATGAGCACCGCCATCTGTCGCAACAGGGACCAGGCCACGTCAGGGTCGTAGTTCTTGCCGAAAACCCGGGATACGTCGCGAATCATCGCGGTCTCCAGCCAGTTTTGAAAATACGAGCTCCGTTGCTTCGAGTCACGGATGAATGCTGGAACTGGCAATCCCCCACCCGCCAATGACTTGATCACCTCTTCCGTGGAGAAACGGGCCTTTTCGCTGTGCAACAAAGCGGCACGCCGTGGCTGCCATTCTTTTTCATGAGCTTCCGCCATGGTGAATGGGAAGAGCCTCATCAGACCAATGCGCCCCGTAAGGGACTCCCTGATGCCCAATCGCGCACTAAAGCTGGTTGAGCCCGTGAGGAAATACGTGCCGGGCCGCTTGTCGCGATCGACCCGCAACTTGATGGCATCAAAAAGGTTGGGCGCCTTCTGTACCTCATCAATGACCACAGGCGTTTCGAGCTTAGAAAGCAGATTCTTAGCCGAGGCCAGGGCGTCTTCCCGCACCTCTTCGTCATCGAGGCTCACCTGATGGGGAATCTTGAACTGTTGGCAAAGCAGTGTTGTTTTACCGCACTGCCTGAGCCCAAGAACCCCCACCACGGGCCAAAAGGACCCGAGCTTCTTCAGATGACTTAAAGCATGGCGAGCGTGTTGGTGGGGCACATAAGTAGTATAAATATTTGTATCTATTAATGCAAATATTTATACTACTTATGTCAATTCAGCATCAGGTGCTGATGCGCGACCCCTTACCCCCCCGTCCGGCAAGGCGCTCCTTCTTCCGTCGCCCGGCGTACGCGGGCCTCGATGTCGGCGTCGCTGAGGCCGCGTTTGCGGCGTAATGTTTCTAGGGCGGCGATCTCAAGCACGGCGGCGTCTCGGGCCCGGGAGCGGCCGCTGGCGGTCATGTCCCCCTCCTCCAAGTGCCGGGCCCAGGCGGGCAACTCGCCGCGGTTGATCGCAGCCAGCGTACCCACCACATCGTCCCGGCTGATGCGGACTTCTAGCGGGATATGGCTGCCGGTGAAGTTAGCTTCCATATCATTGATGAAGGCACCCAGTTCAGGAGTCACTTCTGTGCGACCCATGGCGGTGGCCACGCGACGGGCCATGGCTTGGGATGCAGCGCTGTCCACGATGCTGCGGGCCATCTCCGGCGTCATGTCACGGAGCCGCAGGGGCCGACCGTTGTGAATCACCGGTTCATTGCGCTCATCGAGTACGAAGCCGCGGCGGCGGATTCTCTCTCTGGTGGAAAGGCCGGCCTCTTTCATACGCGTATTTTGTTCCTGATCAAGCCAGCGGGTGACGTCGCCCCGGGCTCGCACGCCTTCCCTGCTGAGCTCGCCCTCCATCCGACGGAAGGTGCTGAGCGCATCAGTCACAGCGCGGCGATTACCCGGCGTTTTATTTGCGCGGAATGCCTCTTCTGCCGTGGTGAGGGCAGTGCGTGCGGTGTGGTAGCGCCCGGTGATGCCCCGTAGGGCAGCACTGACTTCATTGAAGGTTGCAGGAATACGAGTGGGCACGACGAGGCCCAGGATGGCGTAGCCGATGGCGGGCGCCAGGGCGGTGGCCGTTTCTGTGGCCTCCATGGCGGCCCGGGTTTCAGCGAGGCCATCACAGGAGGAATGATCGCCGCCCAAACAGCGGGCCGTGCGATTGGCATATTCCTCACGAACCGCGTGGGTGGAATAAGCACCCATGCCCGCACCAAAGGCGGTGAACGCGCCCATCACGGCAAGCTCTCGCGCCGTGGTCGAGGCGACGCCTACGACGGGGGCTGCCAGCATGCGCCCAACACCCCCGACCGCTGCTCGCCCTGCGGCGTAGGCGACTTCAGCGGGAGTGGCGACGCGCCCCAGCTCCACACCGGTGACTACGGCACGCACCATGCCGGTGCGCAGCTCCTGCTCCATACTGGTGACTGCGGCACGCACCACGCCGGTGCGCAGTGCGTTGGCAGCGGCTCGCGCCGGCGCCAATGCAAGATTCTCGACCACACCGCCCACAATGGAGACACAAGCTAAGATGTCCAAGGGTGCCGTGCCGATATCGATGAGAGTTCCCACCATTTCCCCCGGGGCAATGCGCGCGGGGGAATGTTCCATGGCATGGCGATAGGACGCAGTATTCAGGTAGGGGCACATGCGCCTCACGTGGCGACGCACGTAGCGGCAATATTCCGGCAGGCTGCGATCATTCAAAGCAGCATCGGGGCCATTGGGCACGGGCACTGACGCCCGACCACCACAAGAGAGCAGCTCCGCCATTTGAGCGGGGTCACCCATGGCCTCGTCGGCGAAGGCCCGAGGATTTTCGCACCAGCTGCTGATCTGACGACCTAAGGCATCGGTGCCAAACATTTCACGATCGGAGCTGGCGACCTCACTTCTCACAGCTGAGGTGTCCGCGTCACTAACCCCCGCGAGGCGGGAATAGAGGGGCTTGCCTCCTGGTGTCATCACGTTGCCCAACTCAACCTGCGATCCGAGGATAGTCGCTCTGCGGGCGAGGTTGGCCTCCAGGAGAGTCATGTTCGCGGAGCAGCGATCAGAGGCAGAGGTGACATCCTGCACCAACGCCGTAGTGGGTGCGCGGCTCACGTCAGTGGCGTTCCCAGGGTAAACGGGCAAGCCGTACTGATCCCGCAGGGGCTCACCATTTTCGCCGACCACGGGCAGGGTTGCGCACATGAGCACGCGCTCCGCCTCAGTGAGAGCGGCACCATCGGCACGACGACAGCTGCTGCGACATTCGGCTGCAGGGCGGCCCGCGGCGGAACACGTCACATGAACTGGTCCGGTGGGGCGCGAACTCCCAGTGTTGGCTTCGGCCCGGCGCCCCCGGGTGCCTGTCACTAAGCGGCAGGCACCGGTGTAGGCCGACGAGGCCACGGCATTATTGATCGAACTTGCGATGAACAACCCACCGCGAATGATGGACTGGCAGGGGATGGCCTGACCCCATCCTTCCGTGAAGAAGCGGCTCATATTGTCTAAGTTTTCGCTGGCGGGCTTGGACTCGTCGTAGAAATCCCGCATGAGCACGGCGTTGTCTTCGTCGATCTGACGCAGGATTGCCGCCGCACGGGCCATGCCGGTTCCAAAATTTCCGCCTTCCGCTGTAGGTGCTGGGCGATTGATTCCCGCTAAAGAGCGGTCAGTGAGGCTTGAAATGAAATCTCTCAACGCGGGATTGCCGCCGCATCGCGCACTCAAGCCGCGAACGAGGGCTTCCACATTGCTGCCTGCGGGACTAGGGCGTTCCGCCAAGGCCCGATAGCCCTTGAACTCCCGTTCGAGACGCAAGCGCACCATGGAGCTGAAAAAGCGAGCATTGGAAAAGTCCCCATCGCCGCCGTCAGGGGCATTCTCACGGGCCGTGGCCTCTTCTCCTACAGCACCCAAAGCAGCGGCAAGATCGCCGCCCAGGGGTGTACCGTCAGTGGGCACCGTGCAAGCAGCAGCGGCAGCGTCCGCCGCGGAGGCCACATATGCGGGGCATCCCGCAATGGCAGTGCGACGATCCCGTGCGGTGCTCTCGAAGAGCGCGCCGAAACTCAGGGCGTGATTGGTATCAGATCCGTTGCGGGGAGCCGTGCGAGCGCCGGTGCCCCCATGTCCCCCTTCACCACGGTGGTCGGCCACTTTGGAGCCGTGTTCAGAGCCACCGCGGGGGTCGCTCTTTGCCGCGCTGCCGCGATCCTCGGGGTTAAGCGAGGGGCCGGTGCCATCAGGACGTCCCGTGGATGCCGGCGGCGTCGCCGGGGCTTTTGCCACAGCAGCAGGAGCGGGGGCGGGGGCCTTCGCCGCCACTGCCGGAGCAGTGGAGGGTGCCTCTGCTGGCGCTGGACCTGGCGGCTTTGCTCCCGCTTCAGCTGCTTTACCGGTGCCTGCCGCGGCAGAGGACGCCGCGACGTAACGAATATTTGACGGGTTGTACTGCGCGAATAAATCCCCGGGGGGGCGGCATGCCTCGGGATGGGGGATCTGGGCGGCTTTCTCTTCGTCTCCACCAGCGGCGGAAACCAAGCACTGACCTGAGGCCTGCATGGCCGCCGCATAATTTTGAAACATCGCCCGAGCGTGGGGCAGTGCGCGACGGGCAGCGGTTTTCACATCAGCGATGCCGCTGTGAGTGAGTGTTTCCGTGGCATTGAGCAGACACTGATATCTTTGATAGCTGTTCAGCTGTCCCGTACCGCAGGCGCCGAGGAGTGGAGCCCGGATGTTGTCGGGCAATGCCTGCCAATACTGGCCCCAGCGTCTGAGCGCCGCCGCGCTGAAGCGATCAGCCAAGCGCACCAAGCATGGCCCATGGGTGCTGTAATTCGTAGAGATCACGCACTGCTCGATGGGGCGTTCCGCCCAACCGGGCAAGGTCCCCGTCATGCGACCCGCGAGGATCTCACCGCTGGGAATCGCCGCAGGGGCGGGGACCGTGTTATCGGCCTTGGCGTGGTGTAGCCCCAGGCCCGTGCTGGCCCCAAAAATGATACCCACGACGATGGCAATGACAGTTCTGGAATGGTGCATATGATCCCTCTCACCCGTACCATTCGGCTGAGCTGCACCAAGGCTACATCGGCAATTTCTGCGCATGCGCAGATCTTACGATGCCGATGGGCAATGTCAGCTCAGCACTGAAGAGCGCCGGGACGCTTCAAGCGTCCCGGGCAATGATTGAATCATCGAAAATGCTTTCCACGCTGGCGGGACCGCGCCTACCGCACGCAGCGCACCGCATAGTAGGCGCTGCTGTAGCTGCGCTCGTAGTACTCGTAGATGATGTGGCCATACTCGCCGTCGAATCCGAAGGCGAGATTGGAGTCGTAGGGGCTAACCGACGAAGACAAAAAGTTGCCAGCTTGCACGCCTGGAAAGAGATGATTACGGACCGCTCTGCTGATACCCAATGCCCGCCCCCAAGCTTCAAACTCTGTCCTCGTCGGCAATCGCGCCCCGTGGCCTCGACAAAAGGCCGTAGCCTCTTCATGGTTAATTTGTTTACTGGGTAACCGCTCGCTCCAGATGAGGCCCGTGCTCTCATCACGCCACGCAGGGCCAAGGGCATCAAAGGCAGGGTCACTCACCCGCGCAAAACGCGCCCCCGTGGGCATGACCACAGTCTCGCCCACTGCAGCGGGGCTATAGAGGTAGCCGCGGATCTCTGGCGTCAAAGCCTCGTAGCGCCGGCCGCCCAGGGCCCATGTGGCCGCAGCCTCCGTGAGGGGAGTGTGCCATGTCCGCGGGCCTTCGCCCGTGCCCGGGAGCTCACGACTTAAGCGATAGTGCCGGTCCCCCACTGTGACCAGAATTTCCTGCGTCCGTGGAGAGGGCGTTTCCACAATGGCCCTGATGAAAGCGCCCTCTGGCAGCACCTGGCGGATGCGTGCGCTGTTCTCGGGGTCAGAGACCGTAGTCACCGTGTCTTGCACTTCTGCAAGGGCCGCCCGGCCCGCGGCAGGCACCGTGCGGTTGTGCTCAAGGGGCAGCGCAAGACGTGTAGCTGCGGCCCAACGCTCGCGCTCTGGCGCCGCGAGGTGCGCGCCTGCGGCTTCGTCCACGGCGTGCGCCGTGGATCGCAAGTGCCGTGCGCCGGCGCGCCAGCCCATGGCCTCTTCTTGCCACTCGCCGTGCACGAGAATGCGCGGCTCTGGCGCCGGGCCAGGGGGCGCCGCGATCTCAAGCTTTGCACGGTAGCGGGTACCGCCCACCGAGAACAGCACCTGCCGTCGGCGTGGTGCTGCGCCATGGTCATGGATGATCTCGACAGTCACAGAAGCGTGAGGCGCAGCAAGGGCGCCTGGGCGCAGGTCTGCCGCCGCAA
>CAYHWW010000145.1:0-8572 GCA_964360145.1 uncultured Oligoflexia bacterium
GGATGTCAGTGCGGAATATGATTTCGTAGGCAGCCAACCGCAGTATGGAGAGGTCCACCCGGGGCATGCGCTCCAGGCGCCAGTTCTTGGAGTGGGATGTGATGAGGGCATCCAGCTCTTCGCGTTTTTCCAACACGCCCGTGACGACTTCCCAGGCGTAGTCCACCGCTTCCACGCCGAAACTCGCGCAGAAGTGATTGAAGTCCTCGAGGGCGGGGGGCTTGGATAGCTCAATGCGGCTGAAGAGAAATTGAAATGCGATTTCTCGGGAGAGGCGGCGGGAGGTGGCTTGTTGCTGCGTTGTCATGAAAACATCCTACACGGAATCCGGCTACTCGAAGCCCAGTTTCTCTTGATCAATGGCCTCATCCTGCTCTTGGGGCCATTCCCGGAGCTCGGATACGAATTCATCCACGTCCCGGAACTCCCGGTATACGCTGGCAAAGCGCACGTAGGCCACTTTATCCAGGGCATGAAGGGCCGCCATGACCAAATGGCCAATGGTGCGGGAGGGCACCTCTTTGGTGTTGAGGGAGGCCACCTTTTTTTCCATGTCTTCCACCAGGCGTTCGATTTGCTCCGTGGTGATGGGGCGCTTCTGGCAAGCCTTGGTGACGCCGCTCAGGATCTTCTCCCGGGAGTAGGGCTCACGCCTGCCATCCTTTTTGATGATCATGGGCATGGCCACTTCGATGCGCTCGTGGGTGGTGAAACGATTCTCGCAGGAGATGCACTCCCGCCTCCGCCGGATGGAGTCGCCGAGCTGGTTCATGCGGGATTCAATGACTTTGGTTTCGGCGGCGCCGCAGCGAGTGCACTTCAAGTTAGAGTCCTGAATACAAGGGGTAGGAGGAGCACAGCTCCCGCACCTGGCCGCGGATGCGCTCCAGCTTATCGGGGCTGCCATGGTTGGTGAGGGCTTCGTCGATCCAGAGGGCCACCTGCCGGGTTTGCTCTTCTTTCAGGCCCCGGGTGGTGATGGCGGGCACGCCGATGCGAATGCCACTGGTGACGAAGGGGCTTTGGGTGTCGAAGGGCACGGCGTTCTTATTCACGGTGATGCCAGCGTGATCGAGGGTTTCTTCGGCAAGCTTGCCGGTGAGGCCCTTATTGGTGAGGTCCACCAATACGAGATGGTTGTCGGTGCCCCCTGACACAAGGTGGTAGCCCCTGCCCATGAGTGCTTCAGCGAGCACTTTGGCGTTGCGGATCACTTGGCCGGAGTAGTCCTTGAAGGACGGCTTCAAGGCCTCGCCGAAGGCCACTGCTTTGCCTGCGATGACGTGCATCAAGGGCCCACCCTGGATGCCAGGGAAGATCTGGCTATTGATGCCTTTGAGGTCTTCCGTGTTGCACAGGATGAGGCCGCCCCGGGGGCCGCGGAGCGTCTTGTGGGTGGTGCTCGTCACGATGTGGGCATGACCCACGGGAGTGGGGTGATGGCCTGTGGCGACCAAGCCCGCGATATGGGCCATGTCCACGACGAGCTTTGCGCCCACTTCGTCGGCGATGGCGCGGAAGCGCTGGAAATCAATGATGCGGGGGTAGGCGCTGGCGCCAGCGATGATGGCGCGGGGTGTTTCCCGCAGGGCCACGTCGCGGAGCTCGTCATAGTCGATGAGCCCCGTATCCTTTCGCACGCCATAGGCGGCGATTTGAAAAAGGCGCCCGGAGAAGTTCACGGGGCTGCCGTGGGTCAAGTGCCCGCCGTGGGACAGGTTCATGCCCAGGATTTTATCGCCGGGCTTCATGAAGGAGAGATAGGCCGCCATGTTGGCTTGGGACCCGCTATGGGGCTGCACGTTGGCTGCCTGGGCCCCGAAGAGCTGGCACACGCGGTCGATGGCGAGCTTTTCCACTTCATCGACGAATGCGCAACCGCCGTAGTAGCGCTTGCCAGGGTAGCCTTCAGCGTACTTATTGGTGAGGATGCTGCCCTGTGCTTCCAACACTTCCGGCGACACGTAATTCTCGGAGGCGATGAGTTCAAGGCCCTCGCGTTGGCGGAGGGCTTCAGATTCGATGCTCTTGTACAGGGATGGATCGCGGTCTTTCAGCGGCATGAGGCCTCCAGTGCGGTGATCTTCTTGATGCGGTCTTCGTGGCGGCCCCCTTCGAAGCGGGCTCCCATCCATGATGTGACGATGGAGCGGGCGTATTCCGGCGCGGAGAGGCGGGCGCCGATGCAGAGCACGTTGGCATTGTTGTGCTGGCGCGCAAGTCGCGCCGCGGCTTCGGATTCCGCGTGGGCGGCGCGGATGCCACGGAACTTGTTGGCGGCAATGGACATGCCGATGCCGGAGCCGCAGACGAGGACGCCTGAGGTGGCACGGCCATCCAAGATGGCTTCGCATACGGCGGCGGCGTAGTCGGGGTAGTCCACCCGGTCGGCGCTGGAGGGGCCGAGGTCCAGCCATTCCACGTCGGGAAGCTCGGCGATGAGTTGTTGTTTGAGATCAAAGCCCGCGTGATCAGCGCCGATCGCTATTTTCATGACTGAAACCTCTGAAATACTAATGAACCATTGGTGCCACCAAAGCCGAAGGAGTTGCTCAACGCTGCCCGCACGGGTCTGCGCACCGCTTTGAGCGGCGTGAAGTCGAGCCCCGTGGCCGCGGAGGCGGCATCCGCATTGGTGAGGTTGATGGTGGGGGGCACGACGCCTTCACGGATGGCTTGCACGCACACCAGGGCTTCCATGGCGCCTGCGGCACCCAGCATGTGTCCCGTCATGCTTTTCGTGGAAGAAACATTGATCTTGGCTTTGTTGGCACCGAAGATGCGGCCGACGGCTTGGGCCTCGATGGCGTCCCCCGCGGGGGTGGAGGTGCCGTGGGTGTTTACGTAATCCACATCGTCAGGGGTGAGGGCACCGTCTTCCAAGCACATGCGCATACAAGCTTCCGCGCCAGTGCCATCTTCGGAAGGATGGGTCATGTGATAGGCGTCGGCACCAAGGCCGTAGCCAGCGAGCTCCGCCAGGATGGGAGCACCGCGCTTTTGTGCATGCTCCAGCTCTTCGAGAATCAAAATAGCGGAGCCTTCACCCATGACGAAACCGTCGCGGTCGGCGCTATAGGGGCGAGAGGCGCCGGCGGGGTCGTCATTGCGGGTGGACAGCGCCTTCATGGAGGCAAAACCTACAATGCCCAATTCAGAAATCACGGCCTCGGTCCCACCGGTGATCATCAGGTCCGCGGTACCGTCGCGGATCATGCGGGCGCTTTCGCCCAAAGCATGGGCGGAACTGGCGCAGGCTGTAACGATACAAGTGTTGGGGCCCCGAGCGCCGCAGAGGATGCTCAAATAGCCGCTCGCCATGTTGGGGATGATCATGGGGACGAAGAACGGGGTGACGACTTTCTTTTCTTTGGCGTGCAGCTCTCGATCCCAGTGGGAGATTTCTGGAAGACCGCCCATGCCTGATGAAATAGAAATACCCACCCGGGCCAAGTTGAGATCGGCGGCTGCTTTGAGATCCCGGGGAAGGCCGGCGGCTGCCATGGCCTCGTAGGCTGCCGCGATGGCGTAGTGCACGAAGAGCCCCATTTTCCGGGCGTCCTTGGAAGAGAGGTAGCGCTCCACTTGGAAGCCCTTCACTTCAGCGGCGATGCGGGTGGAAATCTTCGACGCATCAAAGCGCGTGATGGTCCCAACCCCGGAACGTCCTTCAATCAAGCCTGCCCACGTGGAAGGCAAGTCCAGGCCTAAAGGCGTCACTGCGCCCATGCCCGTTACCACCACACGGCGCTGGGCGATGTTCCTTCGCCTGCTGCTCATGGGAGACTCCTCAGGGGTAGATCGCTTTAGCGGTTGTTGGGGACCGTGGGATTCTTTGTCGTGATGTACTTCACCACATCGCCCACAACCCGCAGTTTCTCGGCCTCTTCATCGGGGATTTCGAGGTCGAATTCTTCTTCCATGGTCATCACAAGCTCGACGATGTCCAAGCTGTCAGCGCCCAGGTCGTCGATGAAACTGGCGGTCAAGGTAACCTTTTCAGGTTCCACGGCCAGTTGGTCGCAAATGATGTTCCTAACTTTTTCTTCGATGGTCATGAGAGCTCCGTGATTACATGTACATGCCGCCGTTGACCCCCAGCACCTGGCCCGTGATGTAACGGGACCGGGGGCTTGCCAGGAAGGCAACGGTTTCAGCCACATCGGCTGGATCACCGAATGTACCCAGTGGAATTTGCGCGAGAATAGCCTCTTTGGTTGCAGTGGGCAAGGCTTCCGTCATATCGGTTTTGATGAAACCAGGCGCGATGGCGTTCACTCGAATGTTCCGGGATCCGACTTCTTTAGCCAGGCTTTTCACCATGGCATTGATGGCGCCCTTGGAGGCGCTGTAGGCCACTTGCCCCCCATTGCCGGTTTGGCCGATGACGCTGCTGATGAAGACCATGGAGCCTTTGCGGGCCTTCATCATGGGCCGCAGCAGCGCCTGAGCACAGAGAAACGCGGCTCTGAGGTTGGTGTTCATGGTGACATCCCAATCTGCCTGGGAGTAACGCAATGCGAGGCCGTCTTTGGAGACGCCTGCATTGCTGACGAACACCTCAATGCCCGGGCTTTCAACGGTGATTTTTTCCAGTGCGGCGACAAGCGCTGTTGCATCCGCCATATCCACTTGAATGCCTCGGGCGTCCGCGCCCCGGGCGTGCAACTCCTGGACGAGGGCTTCCGCCGCCATGGGGTCAGTGCGGTAGGTGAATCGAATATCAAAACCATCTTCCGCGAGCTTCAAACACACGGCACGTCCAATGCCGCGGGTGCCACCGGTCACAAAGGCCACTGATCTCATCCTGTCCAACCTTTCAGGGCTTTCACCGTGCTGATGGCACGGCCGGTGAGCTGACTATTGATGCGCTTCAGAAGCCCCGTGAGCACGGAGCCTGGGCCTACCTCGACGCATTCACTTATGAGGAGAGCAGGGAGTGCCTCGACGGACTGCTGCCAGCGCACGGATCCCACGATTTGGTCCGCGAGCAACGCGGCAAACTCGGCTTCATTATCCGTGGGGCGCGCCGTGAGATTTGCCACTATCGGTGCACTGGGAGCGGAAAACTTCGTTTGATACAGGGGCCCCTTCATGGCAAGGCGTGCCGGTTCCATGAGGGCGCAGTGGAAGGGGGCGCTTACTTGCAGAGGGATGAGTTTCACTCTCTTGAATTCTGGGTTGGCAGCGACCAAGCGTTCCACTTCCGCCACCGCGAGGGTGCCACCAGAGATGACGATTTGCCCTGGGGCATTGAAGTTGGCTGCTTCCACCACTTGGCGGGAGTTCTTCTGGGCTTCACGGCAGAGGGCCGCCACGGCCTCAGCGTCTAAACCGAGTATGGCGGCCATGGCGCCAGTGCCCGGGGGCACGGCCTCTTGCATGGCCTTGCCACGGAGGCGCGTGAGCCTCACCGCATCAGCGAACTTCAAGCTGCCGGCAGCCACATGGGCGGAATATTCGCCGAGACTATGGCCCAAGTAGGCCGCCACCTTCAATTCACGATCCACGCGCAAGCCAGCGAGCATGGCGATTTCCGCAGTGAGCAGCGCGGGCTGCAGATTCTCGGTGAGAGTGAGCTCTTGGAGGGGGCCGTCAAAGCAGAGACGGGCTATGTTGACGCCAATAGAATCGGAAGCCTCTTCGAAGAGGAGGCGGCTTTCCGTGAAGTTCTCATGGAAGTCCTTGGCCATGCCCACGACTTGGGCGCCCTGGCCAGGAAACATCAGAGCGACGTGGCCCATTAAATAAAAACGACTTAGGCCTTGGCGGATTCAGCCGTGGATTCCATGCGCTTCACAGCTTGACGGCCATCGTAGTGGCCGCAGGCGGAGCATACCCGGTGAGGGCGCTTGGTTTCCAGGCAGTTGGGGCAAGTCACGTAACCCACGGGCTTCAGCGCGTAGAATTGGCGGCGCATATCGCGGCGGCTCGGGGACACTTTTTTCTTAGGAACAGCCATGTGAGAAACTCCTCTCGAACGGAGTTATCACCCTTGTGGGCTGCGGGCTAGCCCCAATTTTGCGAGTTGGCGGGCCATGGTGCCCGTCTGGAGACGGTGGCACTGGCAGGGGTGGGTGTTCTGGTTCTGACCACAACTGGCACAGAGGCCTTTGCAATCCTCTTTACAGAGGGGTTGGAGGGGGAGGCGCAGGTAAAGCTGCTCTCTCATCACTGCGCCCAGCTCGATGTACTCCTTGTCCAGAAACTCGATATCCACGTCCTCTTCGTTTTCATCTTCTTTGTCCACTTTGACCACGGGGGAGGCGGCTTCCGTGGCGTCCATGACCTCTTTGTCTTCGGTGAAGAGGCATTTGAACTGGATGCGGGCGTCGTGGTGGAAGGGGTCGGCGCAGCGGGAACACAGAAGGCGCAATCCGCCCCGGAAGGAAGCCTTCATGATGATGAGGTCGCCGGCGCGGTAGAGATCGAGCTTCAAGTGGGCATCATGGCTTTTGCCCGCCTCGGCCGCTTCATCTACGGCGAGCACCGCCTGTTCCAGCCAGGGGTCAGATGAACTGAACTCCAGCGTCTCAAGCTCGTCGGTGATGCCTTTAGTTAAAATCTTCATAGGGGAGGATCGCTACTATCGCATCCGGCCTTCGTGAATCAACCGGATTCCGACCACACCCGCATGAGGCGGGTCTTTAATTTGGGACAGTCCGGAGGAGTAAACAGTCTGTGTTGAATCTCCGGAGGTAATTCAATGCCCGCGGCCCTCAGGCCAGCCGCCAGGAGCTTGGGGTGGCGAGGCAGTGGGATGGCGCCTCCGGCAAGCACCCCAGAGGAGGCCACTACGGCCACAGGGCCTTGTTTCCGCAATTTCACGGGGCCTAAGGTCAGGCCGCGCCGACCCTGGGCGGCTGTTGCTCCCAGCGCGCTGCAACCGTCGCTGACCGCGTAGAGCTGGCCCGGCAAGCTCCTGGCCGCCCAGGCCACCACGTCCCAGGAGACATGAATGCCATCAGTGATAATCTCGGCGGTGAGGGCCGGGCTGCGCAGGAGTCCCCCTAAAAGCCCGGGGTCCCGGTGATGGAAGTGCATGGCATTGAAGAGGTGCGTGATGCCATCCGCGCCGGCCTTGAGGCCCGCGAGGGCCTCTTCCACCGTGGCCGCTGAATGGCCCATCTGGGCCCGGATACCCATGTGGTCCAGGGCCCGGATGAGAGGGATGGCCCCTGGGAGCTCCGGGGCCAGCGTGACGATGGCGATGGTGTCCCTCGAGGATTTTACCAGGCGTTTCATGAGGGAAATGGAGGGTTTGCGGCAGAGGCGGGGGGGGTGGGCGCCAGCCACTTTAGGGTTTAAGAAGGGCCCCTCCAGGTGGAGGCCCAGTGGCAGGGCCCCTTTCCCGTTCCAGTGGCTGATGAAGGCCCCCCAGCGGGCACAGGCTTCGAGGAGGGCTTCCGTGGTGTCTGTGAGGAGGGTGGGGCAAAATACGCTGATGCCGAGGCGAGCCAAGTGCTGGCATGCCGTGCTCATTTCCGTCGGCGTGGCATTTTGAAAGTCGATGCCCCCCACGCCGTGAATGTGCAAATCCCAAATTCCCTTACTTAGAGACTGTTTCAAAATGACAACCTATTACGACTGGCTGCAAAATCAGCTAGCTTCCTTCTCGGGCAAAAAAAGGTGCTCAGCGGGCCTACTGGCACGCTTCCGCTCCTTTTTACCCTGCGGCGTCGCCAGCTGATTTTTCGCTCAGTCTCATTGACGGTTGTCATTTTGAAACAGTCTCTTGATCCCCTAGTCATTCAATTCTTGACCTTACCGCACATGAATTGTACATCCAATGAGAATCGCAACTTGAGAGGCACCACCTTGCTGAAAAGGATTATGGAAATGGCTAGCAAAGTTCGCGGCAAATCCGCCACCAAAACCACGGCTAAAAAAGCTGTCACCCGCGCTCACGCAAAGGCTCCGGCGAAGAAAGCCGCGGCTCCCGCCAAGGCAGCCAGCGCCCCCGCAGTTGCCAAAACCGCGCCGGTGGCCAAGGGCGGCAAGGCCGCAGCCAAGGTTGTAGCCAAACCCGCAGCCGTGCAAGCGCCGGCGCCCGTTGTGGCGGCGGTCAAGCCTGTGAAGCTGACCAAGGCCCAGGCCAGGGCAGCTGCGAAAGAAATAATGCGCAGCAATATGTGTCGTGAGGTGGCTTGCGAACTCATTGCCACCAGCGCCAAATACTGTCGCCTGCACTATTTGAAGAATTGGAAGAAGATCAAGCGCAAGGATCTCATCCTGAGCGAAAAGAAGCTCGACTCGTACATCGAAGAGCTGGTCTCAAAATATCCAGAGAAATACATCGAAGCCATCCGTCTGGACTTGGCCAGCGAAAAAGATTTCGACAAGGTCATCGCGGAGCTTGAGATCCAGGAGTTTGGCTCCGAGGAATACGATGCCGAGGCGGAAGCGGTTATCGAAGACGTCATCGAATCCGGTGGTGGCGCGCCGACGAAGCGGACGGACTACGGCGAAGATGACGACTTCAGCGGCGGCTACTAGTAGTAGGCTCGGTCTTTTGCCAGCTAGCTTCGTTGTCGTCGTCGCCCGCTCCACGCGGCGCACATGAGTGCGCCTT
>CAYHWW010000146.1:0-2200 GCA_964360145.1 uncultured Oligoflexia bacterium
CAAAAACCGTCGCCATCAATGAAGCCATCGAGCTCGGCAAGCGTTTCGGCTCCGAAGGGTCTGGCGCCTTCATCAACGGCATCCTGGACCGGCTGGAGAAAAAAGCGTGACCGAGGAAACCGATCTCGAAGCGGATCAGGTGCTCCTGCGTGAGGATGTTCAAGCGGTGCTGCTCGGAGTGCCCTCGGATCAGCGCCCCCTCAAGGGCACCGCAGGCCTGCTCGACTGGCGCCTGAAGGGCATGGTCTCGCGCTTTTTGAAGGCTGGCCACATCACCGGGGATGCCGGCGAGATCGTGCTCGTGCCCATGTTGCGGGGAGAATGCCGCAAAACCCTTATTTTCCTGGGCCATGGCAAGGTATCCGACTCGAATCTGCCCTCGGTAAAGTTAGCCCACCTTGCACGGGTGAGGGAGCAGCTCCTAAAATTGAAGGTAACCCGCGTCGCTGTTTCAGCTTCGGCATTCACCGGTATCAAGCGCGGGGACATCGTGAGGGAACTGGGTGGCATCGACATCGTCTGGGCTCAGTAAGAAAATCGTTCTCAACCTCCTCGATGATCAACCGGGCCTCAAGGCCGACTCCCTGGACTGGAGCGTGAAAGCGCAGCTTCCCCCAGTGATGCGCCCAGTGTCCGCGCCGCCTCCCGCCGCGGTCTCGCCCCTCCTCGGTAAGTCGCCCCCCAAAGCTAGGGGCCAGATTTTTCGCGACAACACGACGTTCAAACAGCTCCTCGACGAATACAACAAGTCCCACCGCGCCCCTCTCAACAGGACAAGCAGCGTGCAGGACTACCTGCCCAGCCGCCGACAAGGGTTCGCCCCCGAACCCGTGGAGCACATCGCGCTGCCCACGATCCCGGGCAAGATCCTGAGGCCTGAATAATGAATGGCGCGCTTCCTCCGTGGAGGCGCGGTCTGCCGGAGAACCTGGGGGCCCAGGCCCTACCTGCTATCCTCCTCTACCAACGCCTGTATCAGGCCGTCCACGGGCTGAAGGGCGGCCTGGAGATGACCGACAGCACCAACCCTGCGCTGCCGCTGGTGCACCAGTGCCTCATTGCCTTGAGGGCGCTCGCTGAAGGCCAGGGGACGCTGCCGCCGCAAGCCCTTGATGACTTGCAAAAGCTCATGGATGCCCCGGAAAAGGGCCATTGGGCGCAGCTCTTGGCCCTGCTCCGTGCCACCATCCCCCAGGGCGCCGTGGATACAACGGCACTGCAGGGGTGGGAGCAGAAACATCGCGCCCTGGACCCCCGGGTGAAGGTGGACCCCCTCATGGCGGCGCGGTGCGCCTTCGCGGCGGAACGGGGCTGGGAGCTCCACGGGTATTCCCGCAGGGCGACCCTTGTGGAGCTGGAAAGCACCGACGCTGCCCTTGAGGGGCAGTTCCTGAATGAAGGAGGGCTCCTCGTATCCCGCACACTGGCAGCCCTCACTCCGTCAGCCAAAAGTATTTCTGTTTACAGCGTGGACCTGCGCTACGTGGGGGCACTGCCCCCCGGTCGCGGCATCAGTGGCTAGGGCGGCTGGGTGCTGCTGGGGCCTGGGTGAAGCCATAGAGCGTCATGGCGCCACTTGCTGTGAGACCTGCGCCGAAAGCAGCCAATAACAACTCAACCACAGCCAACTCACCGCGCGCCAGACCCATTGTTTTGATTTTAAATACTATGGCGCTAAAAACACCAACGCCCAAAACCAGCATGAATACACCAAAAAAGGCTCTAGTTTCGGGTGTGAGTGAATGCTGAGCTTCAGCACTGGGAATGAGCGCATCTAAAATCTTAGTACCCAGTGAAGCGTGACCACGGCGGAAGTGGTTACGAACTTCCCGGGACAGCCCGCTACTCGCCTGTTCGACTTTCAGGCGATTGGCAGCGGAATCGCCGGTATGATCCAGGGTCACAGAGCGCATGGCAATGCGATGGCCAGAGGCATCCACCGCGGCAAGAGAGATTCGGACGCCGCCGGCGTTCTGGACAGAGCGGGCCTCCACTGCATAAGCGGGCACTCCGGCGGAGGCGGGCACGCCCACCTTGATATTCTCGCTGCCTTGGTCGAGGAGATCGTCGATGCCACGGATGGAGCCATCACCGCTGGTGAAGGTGTAGCCCACCCCTTCGAGGGATTCAGCGGCGCGCTTTGCTTGATCCCTGTATTGGTCGATGGAGACAGGGGCCTCTTGGGCCACCTTACGATTGG
>CAYHWW010000146.1:2300-8538 GCA_964360145.1 uncultured Oligoflexia bacterium
TCGATTTTTTCCGCATCCCTGGCAACGGAGACCATGGCCATCTTCATGATGTCAGCGGCGGTGCCCTGCACCGGGGTGTTCATGGCCATGCGTTCCGCATTATTTCGCACTGCCACGTTCTTTGAGAGCATATCGCGGATGGGGCGCCGCCGGCCGAAGAGGGTCTGCGCATAGCCCGTGCTGCGGGCCTGCTCCATGCAGCCATCCATGAAGGTCCGCACCGCTTTGTAGCGCTTGAAATAGTTCTCGATGTACTGCTGGGCCTCCGCACGGGGAATGCCCAACTCTTGAGCGAGACCAAAGGCGGTCTTTCCGTAGATGAGGCCAAAGTTGATGGCCTTTGCGATGTTGCGCTGGCTCTCATCCACCTGATCTGGCGCCATGCCGAAAATTTCCGCGGCCGTGGCCCGATGCACATCCTGCCCTTGGCGAAAGGCCTCCAGCAGCGCCTCGTCGCCACTCATGTGGGCCACAATGCGCAGCTCCACCTGAGAATAATCGGCGCCCACCAGCTTGCAGCCCCTGCCCGCGACGAAGGCGTGACGAATACGTCGGCCGGAATCAGACTTCACCGGGATGTTCTGCAAGTTGGGATCAGAGCTGGAAAGCCGACCCGTGGCTGTCACGGTCTGGTTGAAGCGCGCATGCACGCGGCCGTCGGACTCCCTGAGGCCTGGGAGCACATCCACGTAGGTGGACTTGAGCTTCGTAAGCTCACGGTAACGCAAAATCCGGGCGGGCACGTCGTGGAGCAGCGCGAGTTTCTCCAGGACTTCAACGTCGGTGGAAAAACCCGTTTTTGTTTTCTTCACCGTGGGCAACCCCAGCTTGTCGAAGAGCACCACGGCGAGCTGCTTGGGTGAGTTGAGGTTGAACTCCTCGCCGGTGAGTCTGTAGATCTCCCCCTCCAGCCCCTTGATCTCGCCTGCGTATTCCACGGAAAGCTCCGCCAACACGTCGGGGTCCACGGCGATGCCAGCATGTTCCATGCGTGCCAGCACCAGGGACACGGGTAGTTCCGTGTTCCGATAAAGATCACCGCTGCCCATGTCTTGAATACGCCGCTCCAATGGGTTTTTGATGCGGAGGCAGGCCAGCGCCCAGCTCACCGCCGCGTGGGGTGCCGCCGCGGAATCCAAGGCAGACCAGTGCCCCCCCTTACCCAGGAGCTCCCCTCGCACGGGCAGCGCCGCTTCCAAACACCGCAAAGAAATAGAGTGCAGCTCCTGCTTTTCTTCGGGGTCCACGAGGTACTGGGCCAGTCGCACGTCATGCCACGTGGGCGCGGCCCCCGCCCGGGGCAACGCCGGACTCAACCCGTGGGCCATGAAGTAGCGAAAGGCGTCTTTGATGTCGTGGGTCACCGCCGACTTCGTCTCGATGAGATCGAGGAGCGGCGCGAGGTGATGGTTCGTGGGATGAGGGAGGTAAAACCCGTCGCCGCAGGCCAAGGCCACCGCCACCGCCGCCGCTTTGCGCTGGTGGCTTTCCCCTTCGCTGGGCTCCAACCAAAAACCAAACTCACTGGCGGAGGCAAGGGCCTCCAAACAATGCTTCCATTCTTTCTCGGAGGTGACCGCATGAACCTGCCCCACGGAGAGCCCCGTGGACACCGCGGCATGGCCGCCAGCATGACCCCCCGGGTTCGCGCCCTCACCGAAACCATGCTTCTTAGCCAGACTCTTCAACTCCAGCTGCATGAGGAGCTGGCCAAAGGCCTCGGGCATGGCACCGGGATCCGGTGGACAGAGGGCTGCATCATCCTCGGGCAACATGCCGTTCAAATCAATGTCCGCACGCACCGTGGCGAGGCGCTTAGAGAGACGAGCATCTTCGGCATGCTTCAATAAAGTCTCCGCCCTCTTGCCCTTCATGGAAGGCGCGGCTTCCAACACTGCCTCCAAGGACCCGTGCTCTTTCAATAGTTCCACGGCGGTCTTAGGCCCCACCCCAGGCACCCCCGGGATATTGTCCGAGCTGTCACCAACAAGGCCGAGAAAATCGGAGATCAACCGGGGCGGCACGCCCATCTTGGCCTCCACCTCCGCGGGGCCATAGTTGATGTCCTTCATGGTGTCGAGCATGTGCACGCGACCGTCCACGAGCTGCATCAAGTCTTTGTCGCTGGAAATGATATTGATCTGCCAATCGCCGTAGTGGCGGGCGGCGGCGGCAATGAGATCATCCGCCTCGAAACCGGGTAGGCGCAGCTTCCACAAACCCAAGACATCCACGGCCCGGTCCACATCAGCGAACTGCGGTATGAGCAGGTCTGGTGGCGCTCCTCGGTTGGCTTTGTACTCGGCATACTCCTCTTTCCGGAACGAGGGTTCTTTGGAATCAAAAACGCAAATCACGCCATCGGGCTTATGGGTTTCGAGCACCTTGAGAACCATGCTGAGAAAGCCGTAGGTCGCATTGGTGGGATGCCCCGTGGAGGTGCTCAACCCGGGGATGGCAAAGAAGGCGCGGAAAATAAACCCGCTCACATCGATCAAAAAGAGTCTGCGTTTTTTGGAAGTCACTCTGAAACATTATGCCGGTAGCAAGCTCTTGGCTAGATCGTTGAGAAAGGGCCAGCTGCGAGGCGGAGGGCCGCAGCGAGCGACCAAGGCGTACTTCTGTACGCCGCGTGGAGCCGCGAGGACCCGACAACGAAGCAGATGGCCCTTTATCGACGATCTACCAGTAGTATCACGCGGGTGTCCGCCATGACATCACCCAATCGCGCACCTTGGGGGCGAGTCATCATGAGATAAAGTTCGATGGCAATCATGGGTATGCCGAGCAAGATCGAGATGAGCCAACCCCAAAAAGGGATGATGGCGAAAAAAGTGGCCACCCCCAGGGGAGCATTGCGCAGCGCGCTTTTGGCATAATCACAGCGCTGGGCGAGGCCATGTCCGCCCTCGTCCGAGCCGTCATACATCACAGTACGAAGCCCAAAAGCTTTTTTACCCAGGCTCTGCCCGCCAGGAAACCCATCATGGATAAGCACATAGACTAAACCCAGGAACACCCCCACGGGATGGGGGAGAGCCAGGCTCAGAAAAAAAATCACGATGACGTCCAGGGACTTGGCCAGACAGCGCTGATGGAGAGGAACGCCATTGCCCGCCATGGTCACTTTTTGAGGACGACGTAGTCCTCACCCAAAAAGAATCGGTCCATAAGATCCACAACCAAGTGGATGATGGTGATGTGGGTTTCTTGAATCATGGAGGCATGCTTGCCTTGGGCCACGTTGAGATTGATATCGGACATCTCCCGCAGGCGCCCGCCGCTGCCACCGGTGAAGCTGACCACTTTCATGCCCGCGGCCTTGGCGCTCTGGACCGCCTTGATGACGTTCTTCGAGTTGCCGCTGGTGGAAATGGCGAGGGCCACGTCGCCGCTGCGACCGAAGGCCTTCACTTGGAAGTCGAAGATGTCGTCGTAGGTGTAGTCGTTGGCGATGGCCGTCATGTTGCTGCTGTCGGTGGTGAGGGCAAGGGCCGGCAGGTGCACCTTGCGCTCGTTTAACATGCGACCCACCATTTCAGCGGCCATATGCTGCGCGTCAGCGGCGGAGCCGCCATTGCCGAAGATGAGGAGCTTGCCGCCCCCCTTGAAAGCATTGGCAATGATACGGGCCGCATCCACAAGTTGAGGCGAATGGGTGCGATAAAATTCTTGTTTCGCCTTGAGGCTGGCGTCGATGGTTTGTTGGATGTAATTTAAAATTTCAGTATTCCCAGCCATTTGAGAAAACGTATCAAGACTGTTAGGGAATAAACAAGGAGAAACAAACCTATGGCATCCCAAGACGTGACCTCAGCGACGGACACCAACTTCGATAGTGAAGTACTCAAATCCAACGTGCCCGTGCTCATCGACTTTTGGGCTGAGTGGTGCGGCCCCTGCAAAGCCCTGGGCCCCACCATCGACGAGCTCGCCACGGAGTTCAAAGGCCGGGTGAAAGTCATGAAGCTCAATGTGGATGAGAACCCCAACACCCCTGGCAACTATCGCATCCGCGGCATCCCCACCCTCATCCTTTTCAAAAACGGCCAGCCCGTTGACCAGCTTGTGGGCGCCCACCCCAAAAAAGCCATCGAGGAGTTTCTCAAGAAGAGTTGTTGACCCCTCTCCTCGCTACCTGCACAATTTGAGTAGCAAGGAGGCAGTTTCATGGAACAATTCATCCAAGAGACCATCGCGAGCTACCAAAAGGGTGGCCCGTTCATGAATTTCATCGCTGTGACCTTCGGGATCGCGGTGGCATTTATTCTTGAACGTTTTTACAGGCTCTACTTCCAGTACAATATCGACGGTTCTTCCTTCATGTTCGAGGTCCAGAAACACATCATGGGCAACGACGTGGACGGGGCCATCCGGCTTTGTAACGGGGCGGGCAAAGCGGCATTGCCCCGCGTCATCAAAGCGGGGCTCTCCCGGGCCAGCAGAGATGACCAGCAAATCCAGAACGCCATTGACGCAGCGAGCCTAGAAATCATCCCTAAGCTGGAGCGGCGCCTCAACTACCTCGCCCTCATCGCAAACATCGCCACCTTGCTGGGGTTGCTCGGCACCATCACGGGGCTCATTCACAGCTTCAATGCCGTGGCCCTGGCCGATCCCTCCCAACGTCAGGCGCTCCTCTCCGCCGGCATCGCTGAAGCCATGAACTGTACGGCCTTCGGTCTCATCACCGCGGTGATGACCATGGTTGCCCACAGCGTTCTTGGCGCCAAAGCGACCAACCTCGTCGAGGAAGTGGATGAGTTCGGTGTGAAACTCATCGATCTCCTCTCCGCCCGCAAGTACAAGCACACCGCTGAGAGGGTCTAATGCTCAGGCGTCCCTCCAGCCGCAGAAGCGGTGCAAACGGAGAGCAAATCGAGCTCAACCTGGTACCCATTTTGGACGCCATGGTGACGCTGATCTCGTTCCTGCTCTTCTCCGCTTCTTTCCTCGCCATTGCGGTCATCGACACCCCAGCGCCACTGCTCGCTGACCCCAAAGAAATCATGGAGAAGCTGAAGAAGCCGCCGCTGAACCTCACGCTGCGCATCCAGGAATCCCAGATGTACCTGGAGGGCGGCTTCGGCAACCTGGTGAACCGCCGCATCCCCAATACGGCGGAAGGTAAATCTGACCTTGTGACCCTTCACACCGCGCTCCTCGAAGTGAAGAACCGCTTCCCCGACGAAAAGAAGCTCATTCTCATGCCGGACGCCGGCGTGAACTACGAGACCATGGTGATGATCATGGACACCTCCCGGAAGTTCGAGAAAACCGACCCGACCATATTCAAAAAGAATCCCCAAACCGGCGTGGACGAGCCGGACACCAACCTCTTTCCTGAGGTCATCTTCGGGAACATCCTCTCATGAGAACTTCCATCATGAACCGCCGCAGGCGGTCCCGGATCAAAAAGACCTTCGAGCTGCCCCTGACCTCCATGATGGACATGCTCATCATCATCCTGGTCTTCCTGCTCAAATCCTATGCAACGAATGCGGTGAACTTCGCGGCCTCCAGCAAGATCCAGCTGCCCCAATCTCTCGCCGAAGAGATCCCCGGCGACGGCCCCAACGTCGTCATCGAGCCCGACTCCATCACCTTCGACGGCGAAAAGGTGCTCAACTTCACCGACCTCCCCCAGGAGGGCGTGCAAGGCAGCGGCTACACCGTGGATAAATCCCAACTGGCGGACACCAACCACCGCATCGTGCCCCTCTATGACGCCATGGTGCGCTCTCGCGAAAAAGCCGAGCTCATGATGAGTAAGGCTGTGTGGAAAAACGCGCAAACCGGCCAGGTGGAAAAACCCAAATTTCAAGGCGTAGTCGTGATCCAGGCGGATAAAACCGTGCGCTATGAACTGCTCCGAAAAATCATGTTCACCGCGGGCGCCGCAGGGTTTAAGGTCTTCAAACTTGTGACCATCCGCAAGGAAACGTGATTCAGCAGGGGCGCACCCATGGGTAAGTGGCTGTAACTCATTGATTATTTGTTGTGTAAACGTATTTTACATTTGGATAAACTAAATGTAAAATACAATAACTAATGTCAAACTCCCCTTTCCGAAGCTTCTGGCAGCACCGCATTCAAGAATCCCTCGCGAAGCGATCCCTTTGTTGGCTCCAAGGCCCCAGGCGCCTCGGCAAGACCACCTTATGCCGCAGCCTCGCCCCCGCTGGCTTCTACAACTGCGACTTGCCCTCAGTGCAACGGGATTTAGCCGACCCCGAAG
>CAYHWW010000147.1:0-8461 GCA_964360145.1 uncultured Oligoflexia bacterium
AATTGACGCGCTTCTTAATTACTTCCTATCCCTACTTAGTTGTCAAAGAGCTGAGAATTTTCGGGCGATTTTTAGCGATGTTGGTGGAGGTGAACGGGTTCGAACCGATGACATCCAGCTTGCAAAGCTGGCGCTCTACCAACTGAGCTACACCCCCAGCAGACACCTGCTAGTTGCAAGCTCACGCTTGCTATCGTCCGAAGGTAGCGAGCGTTATAGGCAGCCACGCTAGGAGCGTCAACACTAATTTTTAGAAAGTCTGATTCAGTTCAGAGGGAGGGCTCAAAAAGAGACACGCGGCGAATGGTCCGGGCCGACCCCGTCAGGTCGTCAAGCTCCACGACCACGCCATGAAGACCCGCTTGATGCTCCGCGGCCTCGTAGCGCTGGGGCAATTTCGACAAGAATCGCGCTAAAGAACGCTCTTTTGTCATGCCCACGACGGAATCATAAGGCCCGGTCATGCCCGCGTCCGTGATGTAAGCAGTATCCCGGCCGGAATTGCGCAAAATGCGCTCATCAGCGGTCTGCACATGGGTATGGCTACCCAATACAGCACTCACCCGACCGGCTAAAAAATGCGCCATGGCCTGTTTCTCGGATGTCGCCTCCGCATGCATATCCACCACAATGTGCTGAATACCCTCGGACTGGAGCATGGAAACGATGCGGTGGGCGCACTCGAAGGGGCAATCCAACACAGGCTCCATATGCACGCGGCCTAAAAGGTTGATGACGGCGAGCTTCAGACCCCGGAGCTGAACCACCACATGGCCACGACCGGGCGCGCACTCAACGCCAGGAATGTCCAAAGCGGGATAGTTGGCAGGGCGCAGGAAGCAGGGCTCGTTTTTAATGAGATCGAAGGCTTCTTTCTTGGCCCAAGAATGGTTGCCACCGGTGATGACATCCACACCGGCCTCAAAGACTTCTCGCAAACACTTTTCGTCCATCCCCTTGCCGGCGGCGGCGTTCTCGCCATTGGCGATGATGAGGTCCAACCCCTCTTTGGCACGGAGCTCGGGCACGAAACGACGCAGGACCCTGCGGCCAGGACTACCCACGATGTCACCGAGAAAGAGGAACTTCACTGCTTAGGCCTTTCTACTTTCGCTCCCAGGACTCAGAAGGGGTCACGATGGCATCCAGTGGCTCATCGTGATCTTCCGCCGGCAGGCGATCCACCAGCTGGAAGCTGTACCCCACCCCAACGGTCAGGGGTGAGCTGGCCGCCAGTGAACGCAAAGCCCTGTCATAGTGGCCTTTGCCATAGCCCAGCCGATGGAAATCCCGGGAGAAACCGAGCCCGGGCAATACCACGACCTCGGGGCGAACGGCCAACAAATCTTGTTTGGGTTCCGTGAGGCCAAAGGGACCCGCCACGAGGTCGTCAGGGCCACGGACGGCGGCAAACTCCAGCCCCCGCGGCGTCAACCTCGGCAGCAGAGACAAGTAGCCCATGGATTCCAGGCTACGGGACGCATGAGACACGTCCACTTCAGCGCGAATGGCTAAATAGAAGGAGACAGGCACGGGAATAGGGCGGCGCTTACGAACAAAAGCAACGAGGCGACGGCAAACCTCTTCAGAGTCCTTTTGTGCCTGAATGTGGGGATGGGACCGGCGACGCTCGCTAAACCAATATCGCCACTCCTCTTTCGTCGAGGGCACGGCACTCAAGCATGGCCCTGAAGGGCCGCATCCAGCGCCGCCACAGCCTCCCGGGCGGCCCCCGCGGACTCCGTGCGGAGAGCTTCATGGCGCGCTTCCAGGTCCAGGTGGCGATCCGCCAGCTTGATGAGGGCCATGAGCACGGTGCGCTGGCTCAAGGGAGTCTTGGTTTGCAAGGATATGTCTTCGACCAGATCGCTCACCATCTTGGCCACCGCTGCGATGCGCTCCGGCGATGAATCTGTCCACAGGTGGATAACCTGGCCGTTGATTTCGAGGGCTACTTTCTTACGCGGGTCGCGGGGCTGTGCCATGACCACAATTGAAACATGGGGTTCAAAGGGCTGCAAGAAGGCCCTGGAGGAACTGAGTGCGATCAAAGACGAGAAGATCGTCGACGCCCTCACCCACGCCGACGAGGACGACGGGGACTTTCAGCTCTTCAACGATGGGGATGACGATGCCGCCCCTAGCGCTGCCGTCGAGTTTGGTAATCACGATGCCTGTCAGCGTCAGCGCCTTATGGAATTCCCGGGCCTGATGCAGCGCGTTTTGGCCCGTGGTGCCGTCCACGGTGAGCCACACTTCGTGGGGTGCGGGAGCTGCCCCCGTGGTGGAGGCCTTCGCCATGACCCGTTTCACCTTGGCAAGCTCATCCATGAGGTTGTGCTTGGTGTGCAGACGGCCCGCGGTGTCCACGATACAGACGTCGGCTCCACGATTCTGCGCAGCTTGGACGGCATCGAAGGCCACCGCCGCTGGGTCGGCGCCTTCTTTTTGGAAAACACCCTCGGCGCCGGTGCGCTCTACCCAAGCTTGGAGCTGCTCGGAGGCGGCGGCGCGGAACGTGTCCGCGGCGCCCACGATGACTTTGCGGTTCTGCGCGCGAAATCGGGAGCAGAGCTTGCCCGTCGTCGTGGTTTTGCCCACGCCGTTGACGCCCACCATCATAATGACCCAGGGTTTTTGTGGGAGCGTGGCGCCGTCGAGGGCGGTGGGGAGTGGGAGTTCGGGGAATGCAACGTTGAGAGCTTGGGAGAGGCGGGCTTTGAGTTCCTCGCGGCTGGGGACTTTGAGGCCGAGATCTTTTCTGAGGCTCGTGACGAGGCGCTCGGTGAACTCGATGCCGAGATCTGCGGTGACCAGGGTCTCTTCGAGGTCACTGAAGAAGGCTGCGCCTTCGGAGTGGGAGAAGAGCTTGTCGATGGCGCCCTGGAGGAACTGCGCTGACTTGCTGAGGCCGACGGTGAGATCGCGCTTGGGGGCGGGGGCTGCTGGCGCGGAACGCACGGATTGTTGCGTTGCGGAGGGAGATGCCGGGGAAGTCGGGGCGGAACGCACGCTTTGGTGCGTTCCGGGGGAAGAAGGCCGGCGGCGCAGGAAGAAAAACAGCGCGGCGGCGAGGACGGCGCCGACGATGCCGAGGACGATGTAAAGATTCTGATCGGACATGGGGTGGGTATACCCCGGTCGGCGGAAATTCGGAACAAGTCGGTGGCGGTGGTTGATTTTCCCGAGTCGCGCCATGACAATACTGGTCTGTGGGCGTGAAAAATACGGACGAAAATGACGGCTTTGTCGTCACGCAGATGCTGCAGCTCATCTTTCGTGCCCGAGCACGGACGCGCCGCGCTTCCCGCTCCAGATCTACCGGCTCTGTGCTCAAATCCATGCCCGACGTAGCGCAAGACATTGCCGCCGTCGGCACCTACGTCAGGAGCCTATCTCGGAAAGCCAAAGCCGAGATGTCTCAGATTCCGTGGTCCAGGGTCATCGAAGCTACGGAACCCTACGACGACTCGCGGCGCGCTGAAAGACTCACCCAAAGCTGGGGCGAGGTCAGAGACTTCCTGGACGGACTGCAAAGCGCGCCGGAACCCCTGTATGACCGCATCGGCCAGAGATGGCCGTACCCCTGGAGAATCTGCCCCAATGGACGGGTCTGGAAAGGCTCCTCTGCCAAAGCACAGTGCCAATGGGCGCCCTCCGGCAAAGACTGGCTCTACACCGTAGAAATCCAAGCCATCGCGGAGCGGTATTTTGATGGCCCTATCCGGCCAATGCCCACACCTAAAGCTCTGGGCTTCGAAAACGGCAATAAGTTTGATAAACTCATCGGCGGCTGGACCAGCTATTGGAACATAGTTTTCTTGGGATTCGAAGGTAGCACCAATTCCCCGCTGCTACCCATACCAGGGCCCCTTGATCCGAATCTTGTCAAAGCCCTGATCGCCACCGAATCAGGTTTCAACACCGACCCACGACACTTCAGCCTCCGTAACGAGGGGACCGTTCGTGGCTTGATACAACTAACTGAGAAGACAGTTCGCATCCTCAAGGACGGGCGCGGTGAGTTACGCAACCACTATGTATCGCTGACTCTGGATGACAGGCTTGACCCCAATCTCTCCATCTGCGCGGGCATCCGGTGGCTATTCCAGAAGCAAAAGATCGCCTCCGTAGTGCGCCTTAAAAGACCGGCCACTTGGATTGAAGCCGTGGCTGAATACAAATCCTATCTCCAACGTATGCTTGACGGCAGAGATCCTAATCCCGATGGCATGCGAGACCTGAGAAAATACTATGCAGACTTACAAAGTCGCTAACTCGATCCGCATCCTTATGGGCATTGTCGCCTATCCCGCGTTCCTGACTCCGGAACTGCGCAATGTTGAAAGTCCATATGGATGGCGGTGCTTTGAAAAAAAATACGTTCACTACAAGTGCGAAGAATACAAATCCGACGACCCCAAACTGCCCAACGCCGACATCTCGATTACCGTCAATTCAGAGGACGGCGACTACGACTACCATGGCAGGCGCGCTTGGCCGATGCCTTGGTGCCTAGATCTCATTTGGGAGTTCCAAAAAGTAGCGAGGGAACAAAAAATCGTCTGTCTTCTCGGCGACTCTACAGACCGCTTCGACAGACCCTCCCTCCCCTTTCAATATAGGTCGTGGACTTGGGACCAACTTCGCACAGCCAAAGGATGCGTCTCTTGGTTCGGGCAACATTGCGAGGATACTCACAGAGCTGAGAATTAGCGAATTTCCGCCAGAGCGAAATTCGTAGCTGGACGTCAGTCGTGGGCGCTGCCGCCGTGGCCTTCGGATGAGCCGGAGCTTTCGGCTGGGGTGGCGCCATGATCGACTCTACGGCGAGCGCCTCGGGCTGCGGACTTCCTGCGGCCAGACTTCGGAGCTTCGTCCTCTGCGCGCTCATGGATCGGGGCTCCATGGCGGAAGCTACCGTTGCTACCACACTCGATGCTGATCTGGCGGCACGCGGCACGGAACGCGTCATAACCAGCCACCTCTCGCTCCCCGGCTGCTGCAGCCCCGGTACCCAGTGCCCAGGCGGTACCAAAACTCACACCCCCAGCCTCAGCGGGCACCACCTGCTGGAGACGGCAATTCACGTATTGTACCTGGGAGGGCGCATCTGCCGTGCCACCAGGAACTCGAATACGAAGTGGGGAAAAGAGGGCCTCTACTGTGAGGCGGCCTTCAACGCCCGTCGATGAAGTCACAGCAAGCGTTCCAATGAAAGGCGCACCCAGGCAGTTCCGAAACCGGGGGCTGTCTGCGAGGTCCATGCCCGCACTGGTGATCACCAAGGCAGCGCCGCCGCAACTGACGCGGCAGCTGGGGTCCGTCACGTCCGCTTGGGCTGTCGATGGAACCGAAGACGATAAAAGCATCAAGACAGTTAGAATCCGCATGCCATTCCCTCCATGGAAAATCACAGCCTCAATGCTACCCCCCCCTCGGAATTACAACTGATTCAGTTTAAATCTGACCACGCCGGGCATTCTCTGCCCGCTACGTAACGTCAGCGGCATCGAGCCGCAGCGCATAGCTCACGGATCTACCAGCACCGGGATTGCGCTTCAGTATGCCCAGGTGCTCCAGCTCGGCGAGATCGCGCTTGGCGGACTCGCGGCTCACGCGGGTGAGGCTCACGTAGATCCGGTTCGTCATGCAGTTGGCAAGCCCCTCCGGGCCCGTGTCGAGCATGCGCTGCAGCACCTTGCGCTGCCGCTCATTCAAGCCGTGGGTGCGGGGCGCAAGCCAGAACCGAGACGCGGCGAGCGAGCGATCAACCTGAACCTGGGATGCGACCAGCGCGCGGGCGTACATGCCCAAAAACAGGGCCAACCATTCTGTGATGTCACCATTGCTCTTTTGGCAGCTTTCGAGAGTGCCGTAATACTGCTTCCGTTCTTTCAAGATTTGCGCGGAAAGGCTGTAGAGGCGCATGCCGGTGCCTTCATCCTGCGCCAGCGCCATGTCGGTGAGAGCGCGGGCGACGCGGCCATTGCCGTCTTCAAACGGGTGGATGGTGACGAGCCAGAAGTGCGCCATGCCGGCACGGATGAGCCCATCGAGCCCCCGAGGGGGGTGTCGCCACCACTGCAGGAACGCTTTCATCTCCCCAGGCACCGCTTTGCTGGGAGGCGCTGTGAAGTGCACTTTCTCACGACCGAGGGCGCCGGACACCACGCGCATGGGCTCGGTGCCGGAACGCCAGCGTCCGACGGCGATCTGACCCATGCCAGAAAAGCCCGTTGGGAAAAGTGCTGCCTGCCAGCCTTGCAGGCGCTTGGCCGTCAGAGGCTCGCGAAATTTCAGGGTAGCATCAAAGAGCATCTCCACAAGACCGTCCGTATGGCGCTGGGGCTCAGGCAGCCCCGCAGTATCCAAGCCCAAGCGACGGGCCACGGAAGAGCGAATGGAAGCGCGATCGAGCTTCTCGCCTTCGATGGCGGCGGTAGTGAAGGCCTCATCCACGAAAAAGCCGCACTGAGCGGAAAGACCCATCTCGCGTGCGCGGGCGAGAAGCAGGCTCTGCTCCCGCCGGGCGTGGGCGAGGAGATCGAAGAGGGGCTTGGCATCCCAACGGAGCCGGGGCCAGGACGGATACTGCCAGACGTATTTTTTTTGACCCGATTGTAAAGGTGATGGAAATGCCGCCGGTCTTTTTGTCGATAGTTCGCGAGAACGCCTCAACCACGTCATTAGTGACGGCAACCCGCAATCGGTCGGGGTGCCGTCTGAGATAGGAGCAATCTCCATTCGGAACCCGGCGTAGTGCGGGTTCAGGGCATATGGGTGTGGGCGCAACTTGAGGCGCGCCCCGTCGTGAAAATTAAATCGTGGCCCCCCATTTCTTTAATAAGAATGGGCGCTAAATTCTCGCACTGTGAAAAAGACAACCATCTACTCTTTACTGCTCCTCTCCCTGACTGCATCCTACGCAGAACAAAAAAATGAATTCGACAAGGACTGGTGTCGGGATCACCCCCACATCCTAGAACGAATAAAACACCGAGATTACAGCTTCATCATCTCTGAAGCCGGCGATTACACATGCGCCACTCTGGACATCAAGCGTCGGGGCAAGACCCTTTTCCACGCCGAAGAGATCGGAACCCACTATTACTTCGGCGCCAAGCATCAAAAGAACATTAAACCATTGAGTCACCTGACCGCCGACAAAGACTTGTACTTTTTGGCATCTGAGTGGACCGGCGGAGCACACTGCTGCTTCATCGCCCATATTTTCAGAATTGGAAAAGACTTCAAAGAGATAGCCCACATTGATAGCGGGGACTTCGGTTTTGACTTTTCTGACATCGACCATGATGGCGCGCCGGAAATAATTCTCGATGATAACTGCCTGAAAGAACAGTTCTCCAGCTTCGCCTACTCAGCGTTTGGAAGAGTCATCCTCAAGTATGATAAAGCACTGGATACATACCGAGTATCCTCGGACCTGATGAGAAAATCGGCGCCCAAACTGAATTCTTTCAGCAAAAAGATCCCGCTCTGGCGCGCCGAAATCAAGAAACATGACAACCCGGACTGGCCACCGCCGGACTTCGTTCAAAAGGTCACAGATCTCTTCTACACAGGTAACAAAGAGGCCGCGTTGGAGCTTGTGAACCGGACCTGGCCTAAAAGCACCATGGGCAAGGATAAATTCCTTAGTGAGTACCGGCAGGCCTTGCAGGAATCCAAATTTTATGGGGATTTTGAGAGGCAGCTACAGCCTTAGAGTGACGGCCGGTAACTTCCGTTTAGAGGAAGTTACCGGCCTTGAGAATTTCTCAGAGCGCCCAACTTCCGCTTGGCGGAAGTTCCAGGGAGCACGGGAGGCAGGGGAGCGCTCAGTCGTGGGCAGAGCTGCCACCGTGGCTGTCGGAGCCTAAGCTATTCAGTTGCCGGCTCGACCGTCGTAGCATCGCTACTATCGGGTGCCGTCTCTGCCCCATCGCGGGCGGGCTCATGTGAGGGCCTCACATAATTACAGGATAACCTGATCGCACCGTCTTCGAGGCGGGAAGGAACTCTCACAGGAGCCGTGCCGGTAAGTTGCTCATGATTAAAAATCATATTTATAATAGGGACCGCACCAATCCTAGCGCCACGACGGGTCACATACACTGTAAGCTGCGCCGACTGATCGCCGTGCTTAGAGATATGCATACCTACAGCTTGCAGGGCGCAGCCTGGAACTGTGCCTACCCGTCTGCCACCTGGCACTCGGCCGCGCAGGGAGTGGAAGAGATTGACCTCAGATTTTACACCACGTGTGCTACCCACCCAACCACATGCGCTGACCTTACAGATAAAGTTTTGCTCGCGAGGGTCTTGAGAGGGCGCCTGAGCGACGGCAGCCGAAGTGGACATCAAAGAGACCATCACTAACACCGTAAGTCTTGCGCGCATATCGTGGGGGGGGGGGGGGGGGGGGGGGGGGGGGGGGGGGGGGGGGGGGGGGGGGGGG
>CAYHWW010000148.1:0-8454 GCA_964360145.1 uncultured Oligoflexia bacterium
TCGATGGGGCTCAGCGCCTCAGAAAGAAAATCGGCAAATTGAAGGATTCAGAACTCGAGCAGATATCTGTTCTGTTAAAACAGGTTCTGGATCTCGTCTAACCTTCACTGTGACGCGTCATAATTCTTGGACCTTCCCATATGTCCCGGAAATCTTTACCATCTAAGAACCGAAGAGGCGGTTCAACGCAATGCTCTATCACCTGCTCTATCCCCTCCACGTTCACTTCTCTGGGCTGAACGTCTTCAAGTACATCACCTTCCGCAGCTTCGGCGCGGCCATCACGGGCATCGTCCTCAGCATGATCATGGGGCCCTGGTTCATCAGCTACATGCAGCGCAAGCAAATCGGCCAAAGCGTGCGGGATGATGGCCCTCAAAGCCATCTTTCCAAAAAAGGCACCCCCACCATGGGTGGCGCCATCATCCTGGCCTGCATCTTCATCTCCACCATGCTCTGGGCCGACCTCTCCAACACCAATGTCTGGATCGTCCTCATGGTCACCATGCTCACGGGCATCGTGGGTTGGGCCGACGACTACTTGAAGGTCATCAAAAAGAACTCCAAGGGCGTGTCCACCCGACAAAAGCTCTTCTGGCAGAGCCTCATTGCCCTCGGCGCGGCGCTGGCCATCTATTACTCGCCGGAGCTGGACACCACCCTGCGTTTCCCATTTTTCAAGGACCTTTCCATCAACCTCGGGTGGGTCTACGTGCCCTTCGTCGTCCTTGTGATCGTGGGGGCATCCAACGCCGTCAACCTGACGGACGGCCTCGATGGCTTGGCCATAGGCCCCGTCATCATCACCGCCGCAACCTATATGCTGCTCGCGTACCTGGCGGGCCACGCCAAACTCTCCGAGTATCTGCAGATTCCCCACATCCCCGGGGCCGGCGAACTGGCCATTTTCTGCGGGGCCATGGCAGCCGCAGGCCTGGGATTCCTTTGGTATAATGCCTATCCGGCCCAGGTTTTCATGGGGGACGTGGGCTCCTTGCCCCTGGGGGCTGCCATCGGAACGGTTGCAATCATTACGAAAAACGAGATTCTCCTTGTATTGGTCGGGGGAATTTTTGTATTGGAAACTCTTTCAGTGATGGCTCAGGTCATCTCTTTCAAGACGACGGGCAAAAGGGTTTTCAGGATGGCTCCCATCCACCACCACTTCGAGCTGAAGGGGTGGCCGGAACCCAAGGTCATAGTGAGATTTTGGATTATCTCCATTCTCTTTGCGATTATGGCCCTATCGACCTTGAAGTTGAGATAGACCTCCGGCCTTCACTGCCAGAGGAGTTACTCGATGAAGGTTAAAGGTAAAAAAGTTCTCGTTGTTGGTCTCGGCAAATCCGGTGAGGCAGCGGTGAAATACCTCACTGCCCAGGGCGCCAAAGTCACCGTCACCGACGAAAAAACGAAACAAGAGCTCGCTGAAGCCGTAAAGAACTTGGAGCCCCTGAAGCCCATCTGGGAGCTGGGCAAGTTCAATGAGAAGACCTTCACCTCCGCGGACCTCATCTTCTTGAGCCCCGGCGTCCCCCCCACTCTGCCGGAAGTGGCCGCCGCCCTCGCCGCTAAAGTCCCCTTCACCAACGACATCGAGTTGGTGCGAGAACATGTGAAGGTACCGCTGATCGCCGTCACCGGCAGCAATGGCAAGACCACAACCGCCACCATGATCACGCTGATGCTCAAAGCTGACGGCAAAACAGTGTTCACCGGCGGTAACATCGGCACTCCGGCCCTGGACTATGTGAACAACGACGTCAAAGCAGATATCGTGGTGCTCGAGGTTTCCAGCTTCCAGTGCGAGCGTCTCGCCGAGTTCCGCCCCGACGTGGCTGTGCTCACCAACCTTGAACCCAACCACCTGGACCGCTACCCCGCCGGCGTGGAGAGTTACTATAATGCCAAGAAAGCCCTCTTCGCCAAGATGACGGCGGATGACACCATCGTGCTCAACCTGGACAATCCCCAAAGCGTGAAGTGGTGGAAAGAGGGCTGGATCAAGGCCAAACCCCTGTTCTTCACCCGCCAGGACCCCATGACCCTCGCCATCCCCGAGAAATTCAACGGCACCTACCTCAAGCGCCCGGATTTCGTGTCCAAAATGCCAAAGGGTGCTGAGCAGAAAGTCAGCACCCTGGGGATCCGCCTTCCCGGCGACCACAATAAAGAGAACTTCATGGCAGCCATCAATGCCGTGCGCGCCGTGGGCTGCTCCAATGAGGCCATCCAAAAAGTGATCTTGGACTTCCGTGGCGTGGAACACCGCCTGGAGCTCATCCGCCGCAAAGACGGCGTATCCATCTTCAACGACTCCAAGGCCACAAGCGTTGCCGCAGTGCAGCGCAGCCTGGCCTCATTCACTCAGCCCATTATCCTCATCGCCGGCGGCCGGGATAAAGAGGAGGACTTCGCACCCCTCATGGAGCTGGTGAAGCGCAAGGTGAAAAACCTCATCCTGGTGGGCGAATCCAAAGAAAAGATCAACCGCGCCCTGGGCGACTTCAGCGAGACCTTCCTCGTGGGCACCATGGAAGAGGCGGTATTGATAGCCTACCAGAAGAGCCGCAACGGCGACGTAGTCTTGTTCTCACCCGCTTGCACGAGCTACGATATGTTTAAGAGCTATGAAGAGCGGGGCGAGTACTTCAAAAAGCTGGTGGCACAACTGTAGTAGTAGATTGCCGATAAAGGGTCATCTGCTTCGTTGTCGTTCGTCGCGGCTTCCCGCAGCGTACAGGAAGTACGCTTTGGTCAGCCCGCTCCTCCTCCGCCTCGCATCTGACCCTTTCTCGACAATCTATGAAAACATCTGACTCTAATATTGGGGACCGGACCCTTTGGGTTGCGGTTTTTGTGTTGCTCGCCGCCGGCCTGGTGATGGTCTACAGCGCAAGCTACATCTACGCCCAGGAGCGCTTCCACGATGGGCTGTATTTCTTCAAGCGCCACGTAGTTTTTTGCGTTGTCGGCATCGCGGCCTTCTTGACGGGGTGCAAGGTACCCATGGCCTGGCTCAAACGCGCGGCGTTTCCCTTCCTGGGCGTATGCACAGTGTTGGTGTTGGCAACACTGATCCCAGGCCTGGGCCGTCGGGCGGGGGGGGCTGCACGTTGGCTTGTGGCGGGGCCCTTTGGCATGCAACCCGCGGAGCTCCTCAAGGCCGCCGTGCTTTTATTCGTGGCCGCCCAGCTGGAACGCAAAGAGGGCGAACGGCAGAACTGGCGCACGGGGTTCCTTGCCTATTTCGCGGCGGCCTTGCCCGCCTACGTTCTACTGCTGCTGCAACCAGACTTCGGCAGCACAGTGCTGCTGCTTGCCACCACGACCCTGGTGCTGCTGGCCACGGGGATCCGTGTGCAATATATCGCGACGATGTTGGGCGGCACAGTGATGGCCGGAGCGCTGCTCATCCTCTCGAGCCCCTACCGCCGTGCACGGGTGGAAGCGTTTCTTGACCCCTGGAAGGACGCCGCTGGCAAGGGCTTCCAGGTCATCCAGAGTTTGGTTGCGGTTTATACCGGTAGCTGGTTGGGCGTGGGGTTGGGCAACTCTAAAGAGAAACTGTTTTATCTCCCTGAGGCCCACAACGACTTCATCTTCGCCGTGGTGGCTGAAGAGCTCGGGGTGTTTGGCATCCTCTTTTTCACCGGCATTTTCCTCACCATCGTCCTGCGGGGGCTGAAGGCCGCGGTGGCCGCACGCACGACCTTTGAGCGGGGCCTCGCCCTCGGTATTTCGGTGATGATCGGCCTCCAGGCTTTTTTCAACATCGGTGTCGTCTTGGGGCTGCTCCCCACCAAGGGCCTGCCCCTTCCGCTGGTGTCCTACGGTGGCACGAGCCTCGTAGTGACCATGCTGCAGCTGGGGATCCTCACCCAGCTCTCTGAGCGTGGGGCCCGTACTTGAAACTCGTCATCGCCGGCGGCGGCACCGGCGGTCATATTTTCGGCGGAGTCGCCATCGCCCAGGAGTTTTTGAGGCGCGATCCGGGCAACGAGGTTTTGTTCGTAGGCTCGGAGTATGGGCTTGAAACTCGATTAGTGCCAAAAGCGGGCTTGCGACTAGAGACGTTGCGGGTGGGACGGCTTGTGGGCCAATCACGATGGGCCCAGCTTAAGACGTTGATTCAGATCCCACTGGCCGTGTTGCGATCCCTGGGGATCCTGCGACGCTTTCGGGCGGACATGGTGGTGGGCGTGGGAGGATTCGCCTCGGGGCCCTGCGTGTTGGCCGCCCGTTTGCTCGGCATCCGCACTGGTGTCTTGGAGCAGAACTCCATCGCGGGCTTCACAAATAAGATTCTCGCCAAGCTCGCGCACCACGTCTTCACCGCATTTCCCGAGCCGCCCCCCGGCTTTCCGCTGAAGAAATGCGTGTACACGGGTAACCCCACCCGGGGCAGCCTGCGATCGGCTCGCCGCGACGGCACGGGGCCCTTTACGGTCTTCGCATTCGGCGGATCCCAGGGGGCGACGGGCATCAATAAGCTTTTGACTGGCGCCGTGAAAGTTTTGCGCGCTCGGGGCGTGGAGCTCAACATCATCCACCAGACTGGCGAACGGGATTATGACTGGGTGACGCGGGAATATGCGGGCTTACACGGCGTGGAAGCCCATCGCTTCATTGACGACATGCAAGCCTGCTACGACCGCGCCTCCGTGGTGTTGTGCCGGGCGGGGAGCTCCACCATTTCAGAGTTGGGCGCGACGAAGAGCCCGGCGGTGTTCGTGCCTTTTCCGCAGGCCGCGGGCAACCACCAGGAGATCAATGCCCGGGCGGTGGAGAAAGTGGGCGGGGCCCGCGTTGTGCTGCAACAGCAAGCAACGCCGGATGAGCTGGCGCGGGTGCTGGAGGAGCTGCGGGACAACCCTGCTCAGCTCGCATCCATGAGGGAACACATCAGTCTCTTCCACAGACCCGATGCGGCCTCGAAGATTTTGGATGTGATGATCGAGGGTTAGCGCGCCCGCGGTGTGTCTTTTCATCAAAATGTGAAAAAACAGGGCGATCCCCCCCGGGGAGGGGGGGTATTTTTTCACATTTTGATGAAAAAATGGCCTGGGCCCTCCGCACGGACTCCGATAGAGACCGTCCATGCGGATCACAACGAACATCACTATCGCGGCCCTGCTTTTTTCTTCAGCCCACGCCGCCCTCCCCGATCACGCGCTCACTTGCGCCGCTTCCTACGAACGCCGCCCTGATCGCGCCGCCGTGGAAGAAGCCATTCGCTGTTACCACGCTGTGGATGCCGCGCAGCTCGCCGCCGCGACGCCAACCCAGCGTTTCAACCATTACGAAGCGCTGCTTTCCACCCTGACCTATGCGGTCACTCACTACAACGGCGCCAACAATGGTGCCGCCCAACGTGCTTGGGCTAACCATGGTCTATCCGTATCCACCACCCTCGATGGGGAAACCGCCCTGACCAACCCACAACGCGGGGCCGCGAAGTTTTGGCTCGCATCCTTCATCACTTTCGATGTCGCCCTGCGGGATGGGCTACCCATCGCTGAAGAGCCACGCTTCGTGCTGCGCTACCCCTCAAACACCATGGGGGCCCTCGAACACATCCGTAGCCTCTTCATGAGAGCCGCCGAACTCAATCGCACCTATCTGGGCTGCGGGCCTTACCGCAATCTAGGCATCATACATCTCTCCCGCCCCGAGTTTTTCTTCCCAGGCAGTGCCGATCTTGCCGTGCAAGCCTTGCGCGATACGTACTCGTGCGACCCGTGGTTTTCCCTGAATACCATCTACCTCGCGCGCGCTCTCCGCAGAGCGGGGCGGGCTCAGGAAGCCGTGCCGCTGCTGCAAGACTTCATCACCGCCGCCACCACTGAACCCCAGCGCTTCGGCGCCAGCCGCGTCATCGATACTCTCGAAGACGTAGCGAAAGCCCGCGTGCTGCTCGCCCCATGATGAAAACCCCGTGGGGTGCCTGTCTCGCCCTTGCCCTCACCGCTGCCCAAGCCCAGGCCGTGGTAGTGCCAAACCTCACCGGCGATCGCGTGGAAACCCTGCCCCGTCATCGCTTCATGGTGTCCGCCACTCAGTTCTATTCCACGCTGGATCACCATTACAAACTCGATGCTCACGGGAGAGCCTTGCCGATAATTTCAACCGCGCCATACCTTGGAGTGAGATCACCCAGGATGATCCCACACGCACGGCGGAACTTGAGGGGCTCCTGCGCTCCCAAGGCGTGGACCCTGCCGGTGATGCTGGCTCCTTCACCGGGACCTTTCGTGGTCGGCTGCATACCGTCGTGCCCGTGGTGGGTTACGGCATCACGGATCGCGTGAATCTCTTCGTTGTCGTACCCATCGTGAACTTCCAGGGCGAAGCCCGCATGGCCTACAATGCTTCTCCCGCGGCTGAGACCCTCGGAAAAAACCTCGCCACAAACCAAATGCAGGGCGCAAGCCGGGAGTTTGCCGTGGCTCTTAATCATGGCTTTGATGATCAGATGAAGGAACGTGGCTATAGCTTCAATCGCAGCGAGAACCGCACCCTCATCGGCGACGCCCAGGTGGTGATGCCCATGGCCCTTTCCGCACCCGCCGATCGGGTGCGCTGGGCCCTGCAACCCATGCTCTCCATCCCCACCGGCAGGCTTGCCGCCACCGACGATCTCTACCGCATCTCCAGCGGCAGCGGCGCTTGGACGCCGGGCTGCAAGGGCATCATGTCGTGGAAGGCCTGGCGTCGCTTCGAGCTTGTGGGCTCGACCTATGCGCAAACCGCGCTGCCCCATCGCCGCAATAGCCGAGTGCCCCGGCAAAACATGGATGAGCTCATGCGCGATACGGAATCAAACCTCAGCATCGGGCCCGGCCTCAATTACGGCGCGCAGCTGGAAAATCGCCTGGCGCTGACCCGCTCCTGGACCCTGCGAGGGGGACTGCAACACCAGCACGCATTGAAACGTTCGGTGAAGGGTTCACGCTATGATCGGTCGCGCTACGGCGTGCTTGCTGACGCGACGGAGGAGCGCCTCGACAATGCCTACGCCGTGCTGGAGTTCAATACGTTGCAGGCCTTCTTGGACAAAGACTTTCTCTTTCCATCCCAGGTAGCGGTGGGGGCATCATGGCCGCTGGCTGGTAAAAACACAGTGGCGGATCCGCTCTATATGCTGCAATTGGCACTTTTTTTCTGAGGATCTCAACGCCGTGAAGTCATCATGCATACTCATTGCCATAACGCTTCTCTTCGCCGCCTGCGGCAAAGCACCGCAGGCCGTGCCCGTCAGCGGTCACCCCCTGGCAGAGATCCCCGCCATGGGCCTCACTGCTGCTGACCTCGTGGGGCGCGACATCGATGATCTTATCATCCTGGTCTTTCGTGCCGGCGGTGATAGCGCACGATGGCAAACCCTTTTTACTGATGCCGCACGCTTCTCTCTGTTACGGGCGCAAAACCGCGCCGACGAGATCGAGAGCAATCACCGCGAAATCATCACGATCCTAGGTCGCCTCGCCACCAAAGAGACAGCCTTTCTCGTGCAGTTCACATCCATGGCCGGCTGTGCCTTCGGTGAGGCCCGGGATGAACGACACGTCGCGATACGCTGCGATTGGAACGCCATGGCGGGCGCGCCCCATCTTGATGAAGAAGCGGAGATCATCACAACCCGCCGCAACGGCCGGGAGATCTCGCCCGCGGTACGATTGCGCCTCCATTCCCCCACGGACAGCGACCAATGGGGGCTCTTCGCCCTCAGCTTGGACTTGGTACCCGAGCTCCATGACGGCGTTCTGACCTACAAGGGCACGGTCACCGTGGATGAGGGCTCCTCATTTTTCGTGGATGGTGCCCCCGTGGAGCACCATCGCTACGGCTTTAGTGAGATGAACCTTCGAGCGAGATCGTCTGCTCATGAATGAAGGCGCCCTCCGTCCCCCAGATCTGAAGCCGGGCTTGCAGCGGCCACTCATCCCAATCCAGCTCCACCACGCCGAAATTTTTCTCCCGATACAACGGCCCCACGCGGCGGCTATTGGGGCTTTCGCGAGGTGAGGAGTGGGTGAGGCCGCTGGACGTAAACTCATAGAGGGGACGCCCATCGGCCAATGTCCCCTGAGTGATCTCCGCCAAGTGGCGATCACCACTCAGGATAACAACGGGTGCCGCTGACCACGTAAGCATCTCCAGCAACCGCGCCCGCTCCCGCGGGTACTGACCCCAATGCTCACCAGGATGCTCATCGGGTAAAATTTGGGTGCCTGACACCAAAAAAATCACCCGGGCATCCCCCGCGGTCAGTTCCTCCAGCAGCCAACTCCACTGTTCTTCGCCCAACATGGCCGCATCGGGCCCTGGGTCTTCACGGAAACTGCGTCCATCAAGCAGGATGATCTTGGCCCGGGACCCTGGCGGCCCGAACTTGTAGGAGGTGTACACCCCTGGCCGCGTCCAGCGTGCGCTGTTTTCCGGCTCGTCCAA
>CAYHWW010000149.1:0-8344 GCA_964360145.1 uncultured Oligoflexia bacterium
GCGAGGCGCGTGCCCTGCGCGAGCAGCGGGTGGATGGCCAGCAACTGCTCGATGTGACGCAGTCGGCGCTTGCGGCCGACGGCGCACGGCTGCTGGATACCGGCGAGCGTGCGGCCATCGAGCAAGCCATGGAGACCTTACGCGCCGCACTCGCCGGCTCCGAACGCATTGCCCTGCGCGCCGCCACCGAGGCGCTCAATCGCGTCAGCATCGAGTTTGCCGCGCGGCGCATGAACAGCGCGGTACGTGAAGCGCTCACCGGCCACAAGCTCGCCGAACTGGAGATCTGAGATGCCGACCGTCACGGTGCTGCCGCACGAGAGTCTCTGTCCCACGGGCGCGACATTCACCGCCGCCGCCGGCGCACGCCTGTGCGATGCACTACAGGAAAACGGTGTTGCCCTCGAACATGCCTGCGAAAAGGCCTGTGTCTGCACAACCTGCCACGTGGTTGTGCGCAGCGGATTCGACTCGTTGCGTCCGGCGAGCGACGACGAGGAAGACCAGCTCGGCAAGGCCTGGGGACTGGAATCCATCTCGCGCCTGAGCTGCCAAGTGCGCATCGGCCAGCACGACCTGACGCTCGAGATTCCGCGCTATACCCTAAACCTCGCCAGCGAGGTTCATGCATAGGGCGCGGCTCCATGAAATGAACCGGCATCGCGGTGAGGATAACCGTATAGCCAAGAGCGTTTTGATGCTTGTGGATCAAAATCACGCTTGCCGCCGTATTCCTCCAATTTGCTCTTCGAATCGCCTTCTTTTATCTGGTTCAAATTGAACGCCGCAACCATCCGTAACCGATGCGTTCCTGTTCGAGCCGTACCCGCTCCCCTATGCGGTTGAGTTTGAGGTCCTCGAACAAGCCCCGCTCCGAAGCAGTCAATCGCTGAAGCTCGCCATTGAATCGGCCATTGGCCGTCTCCTGCCCCCAAAGGGCGCGGTGGGCCATGAGAGTCTCGCGATCCATCAGAAAGGACTGGACTTGCGGAAAATTGGCACGCAACCGATCTAAGATCGCGAAACCATGGGTGTCGATGTCGCCCCAATACCAGACCGGGATTTCGCGCAACCAGCCTATCTCCGACAGTCGTTCCAAGCCGTATCCCAGGCCGAACAGGACGATCGCACCGGGTACATCGGGAAAAGACAGACCGTTAATCTTGTTCTCGGTAATGAAGATGCGCTGCACGGGCCACGTAAGGCGAGCAAACTGCTCCGGCGGCACGGACACGTCGGCCAGCCCCTGGATGTGTAAGGCCGGGTCGAGGATGCGAAAACGGATCAGTGACGCCTCCATCTTATATCCATAGCGCTGCTCGAAATTCCGCACACCGGACGCCTCCCGATCGACCGCGGTTTCGGGCAGCACCCGGTCGAGCAGCTCCGCAAGCAGCGCCTTGCGCCCCTCTATGAATTTTGTGTCCACATCCCGGATATCAAGTTGTCTCAGATAAAGGCCGGGGCGTGGATTGGTGCAGAAATAATCCAGCACCGTCAGTATCCGCGCCCAATCCTCGGCATGTTCCAAAGCGATAAGGGGCCTGCGGACAAGCCACTCGCGCAGAGCGGGAAAGCGAGCCAAAGTCGTCTCGGCAATCTCGGCGAACCGCGCAACCTCGCGTACCCGGCCGATGAGACGCAGGGCATCGTCTTCGCTCGGAATGATCACTGCCTGCGGCGAGACGTTACGTCCATGGACACGGTGGCGGGTCTCCTGCCACTTGATGGCGTAACCGAAGCCGCGTCGCTCCCGGCTTTCTTCCGTCAGCATCTGCACCCAGCGGCGCACGTCATTGAAGTGTTCCGTAACGTCCCGCGCGCCCGGCTTGACGAGCTTGAGCCGCAACGGAAACAACGTCTCGCCGCTGATGTGCGCGGCGAGGACATCGCCACGATCCCAGCGTCGCTGTACCTGTTCCTTCAACTGCGCAGGCGTGGTCCATTTCACCGGGGGACGCTCCGCGCCATCTTCTCCGCCCGGTACTCTTCGATGGTGAGGTTGCGCAACAGGGACTGGCGACCATCCGGGTTATGTACAAAGCCCACGCTTGCCACGAATGGCTCGATGATGTGGATCTTTTGCAAAGGTGTCACGATCAACAATTGCAGGCCGAGCTGGCGAAACAGCTCGAGACCGTAACGCGCCGATTCGTCCGAGGCGCGACCGAAGGCTTCGTCGATGACAACAAAACGGAAGGTGCGCGGGCGCTGCTCGCCCCAGGCCAGACCAAATTGGTAGGCGAGACTCGCCGCCAGCACCGTGTAGGCGAGCTTTTCCTTTTGCCCCCCGGACTTGCCGCCAGAGTCGGAATAGTGCTCATGCTCGGCATCGTCCTCCCGCCAGCGCTCGGAAGCGGAAAACACGAACCAGTGGCGAACGTCGGACACCCGGCGCGTCCAGTTCCGGTCCAGCTCCGTGCTGCCCTCCCGTCCCTTGAACCGCTCGATGATCGCCTTGACCTCGAGGAACTTCGTCTCGGTATATTGCTCGTCCTCCGAACCGGTCAGCGCCCCTTCGGTGCAGGCGCGCAACGCCTGCTGGAAGTCGCGGATGTCATTATCTGGCGCGGGTTCCGCGAGCAGCGCGATGTAGCGGCCGGAGTTGTAGTCGATAGCGCGCAGCGAGCGGTTGATGGTATCGATGCGCTCCCGGATCGCCTCGCGTTCGCGATGGAGCTGGGCCTGGAAGTTTGCAACCTCGCGAATGGTATTCTCGTTGAGTAGTTGCTTGAAACGCGCATCGAAGCGCGGCAAATCGTCGGTCTGGAGCTGCGCGAGCATCTGCCGGTAAGCACCAGCGGATTCGATGGCAACGTCTACCTCAAGGGTCTCGGGCGGGTAGTCGCTCTTGTAGCCACGCATCGCGTCAATGATCCTGTCGCGCAAACGCGCGATCTTTTCATCCACGGCGTCGATCTTTTTCTTCTGGAGCCACTCGCGCATGTCGGTCTGGCGGTTGTCGCAGGATTCCACGGTGAGCTGCTGCTCGCCCAAGGCTTCGGATCGCATCGCATCGAGTTTCAGGAAGGTACGGGCCGCCTCTTCGGGAGGCAGGGCCGCGAGAATCTCATTGGCCTCGTTTAGCAGTCGAATTGCCTCCTCATGCTTGTTCCGGGTTACCGCATCGTCCCGTTCGGTCTCCTTCAGTGCATTTTCGGATTCAGCAAGTGTTTTTTCCACCTCCGCAAGCTGGTGTTCGAGAGTACGCAGGATGTCGGATTCGCGTTCGAGCCGCTCCCGGTCCTGTTCCAGGCGCTCGATTTCGAGCGCCAGCGGCCGCCAATCGATTTCGCGAAAGTCCGTGAACATCTCAAGCTGGCTTGCCTGACGCAGACGGTCGTCGAGTCGCTGGCGGTTCTGCTGAAGCTGGGTGATACCTGCGGCCATTGCCTGCATGCGGGTAGCGAGATCCCCCGCCTTCTTTTCCAGGGCCGCAATCTTGGCCGTGTTGGACCAGCCCAGGATATAGCGGCCACGGTCGTCGAGGCGATGGCGGTCGTCCTTCTCGTGTCGCTCGCCACCGCCCTTGATCTGACCGGCGCGGGTGACGGCCTGTCTTTCGCGCCGGAACTGTTCGAGGCTGTCGCAGCAGGCGTAGTCGAAGCGGCGTGCCAGTTCGGCCTCCAGCCAGAGATAGAAAGGCGAGTCCGGCTTGATGGCGAGCTTGCGCACAAGCGAGCATGGATTCAGGGAGGAAGAGGCGACAGCCTGCGGCTCCCGCACCCGATAATAGACAAGCCTTCCGCGCAGGTGCGTACGATCCACCCAAGCGGCCACCGCTGCATAATGGTCTTCCGGCACAAGTAGTGAGAGACCAAAGTTGCGTAGCAGCCGCTCGCCCGCGCCTTCCCAGTCCTGCTCGTCTTCGCGCACTTTCAGCAGCTCACCCGCGAATGGCAGATCGTCGGCGTCGAGATTCAACTCCGTGCACAAACGTTCGCGGATAACAACTACGTCGGAGTCAAGATTGGATCGCCGCTGCCGCAGGGAGGCGATCTCTTCTTCCACTTTGTCACGATCGCGCTTGAATTGGCGGAACTCTACTTCCTTCTCGGTATGCTCGTTCTCCGTCCGCACCTTATCGGACTGCATCGCCTCATGCCCGGTCTGTAGCAAGTGGCGATTGGCGAGGAAGGTCTCAGCATCCTGCGCATCGGGCAGAGCGAGGGCGCGGGCGAGTTCACCGTATTTCGCGGCGCGTTCCATGCGCCGGGCCTTGTCTTCCTGTTTTCCTGCGATCTCGGTTTTCAAGCGCTCAATGCGGTCGCCGCCATTCTCGATAATGGCCTGCCTGATCCCGTCGCGCTGTGTTTGCTCCTCGCGTCGGCGTTCTGTGAGCGCGGCGATTCGTCCGGCAAGCAGATCCAGCGCCGCCCTCAGGTTCTCGCGGCGCTTGTCCAGCAATTCGCCTTTGAGCCTGGCGAACCAGGGTTTGAGTGCATCCCGGCAGGCGCGCAATTCCCCGGCTTGCCCGGATAGCTCGGCGTGCCGGTCGCAATCGGCCACGAGCGGTGCGAGCCGCTCGATCTGGACCTTTGCCTTGAGGATCGCCTCATGCGCCCGATTGAGATCGTCGAAGTGACCGACAAGCGCCGCGATGCGGTCCTCCACCGGGGACGGCTCCAGCATATGACTACGCACAAAATCGGTGAGGTTTTCGACCTTCTTCATCGAAACCGTCTGGCTGAACAACTCCATTGCCTGTTCGTTGTCGATGCCGAACCGGCGGCGAAAGGCCGCGCCATAGGGCGGAAAGCTGTCGTGCACCTCGGTCGAATTCAGGCGGCGCAACCGTTTCTTGAGTTCGCTCGTATCCGAACCGAAACCGGAGAAGTGCTCGGCGATGGACAGCGGCGCGTCCGCGACTGTATAGAAACGGGCTGGCTGGCCGTCGCCGTCCTTGATCCAGAACACCTGGGCGAGCGTGACATGCTGGTCGAACGCCGCGTTGTGGAAGTGGCCGAGGATGACCGAATAGCTATTGTGATCGCGCAGCCCGACCGGCCGAGCCGCAAGGCCGGTCTCGGAACGCTCCGTCTTGTAGTGGCCGAGCACATATGACTTGAGGGTACGTTCCTTGGTCTCCGCACCGGCCGCTTTGTTGTAGGTAATTCTGTTCGCGGGAACGAGCAGGGTGGTGATGGCGTCGACCAGAGTGGATTTGCCCGAACCGATGTCGCCGGTCAACAGAGTGTTGTCCCCGTTGGGCCGCAGACTCCAAACCTTATTATGGAATGTGCCCCAATTGTAAACCTCGAATCGGTGCAGCCGAAAACCGGCGCACCCGGTAGAAGCGACAAGGTCGGCGGATACAGCACTTACCGCTTCTATCATGGCTCCATCCCGACAATATGGTCGCGATAGTTCTTGAGGCGCTGATCGAAGTCGGCCAACCATTGGGCGTCGACGAAGGCCTTGAGAATACGCAGGACTTCAAACTGCTGGTCCTGAGAGCGCAACCGGCGGAGAAAGCCGAGCTCGATGAGCCTGTTGATGTGGCTATCGATACGATCGAGGAGTCTCGCTTCGTTAGCTGTATCGGGCAGGAACACACGCACCAGATCGACGATCTGCTCGCGCGTGAGGATGAGGCGCGTCTCGCCGGCGGCGGCATCGAATTCAGCAAGCTTCTTGCGCAACAGCGCGAGCAGCAGGCTCACGGGATAACTCAACGGACGACGCTGCACAAGCCGCGGCAACGCTGTTTCTTCCTCTGCAGTATGCCGCTGGCGCAAATAGGCATACCCTTCCGCTTCGTCCAATATCAGCTCCAGTCCGAACAGCGCGATCTGGTCACGTACCCGCGCCTGGAGGGCGAGGAAATCCTGCCAAAGCGTCAGGTTGTCGTCCTGGTACAGTACGCCCTTGAACAGCGCAATAAGCACCGCGGAGATCTGTGGCTGCTTTGTTTCGTTGCTGTTCATGTGCACGTATCCGGATTCAGCGACTGAAGATAACCATGGGCAGACTTGCGCGAAGGTCAAGACCCCGGGCATCGGTCCAGGCAACGGTTTGCGTGTGTGCATCATCGATGAGCGCCCTCTCATCCTCGGCCGCGAGACTGAGATAAGCAACCAGTTCTGCCAGACCCTGCTCCAACGGATATTCATCGAGCAACGTGGTAAGGGCAATCTGGTCGCGGGTCTGCAAGGCACGGCGGATGCGCGCCCGCAGTGCGGCCTTGTCCACGTAAACTTGTTCAAACAAGGCGTCCGAGCCCGCTGCTTCGTCTTGTGCCTCGGTTACATTCTGTGCAAACCGGGCTTTCAGCGGCGGGGTGAATAGCGGGCGGTCCATCACAAGATCGATCGATGGCGCCGTGTCGTCCAGATGCGTGAAGTCTCCATCGGGGGCATGATTGCGCACGGCCAGTGCCTGTTGCTCGATATCACGCAGGATGTCCATGATTCGCCGGTTTTCGAACCACGCCTTATCGTCAAGGTATTTGCGCAACTGCCCGGAGAGGCGCGCCACGGTGCGCTGGGTCGCCTCGCCCGCCTCAAGCCAGTCGTAGTGCACGCGCAACAGGCGACGATCAGGTTGTGTCTCGACAATGGCTTCAAGAGACATGATCCGCCGAAGCAGCATGGACAACTCCTCCTGGCGCGCCGGCGACATCAGAAAATCCCAAAAAGCGCGAAAACTCATGCCCTGGTCGGAGCCGGCGATGACATCGCGTTCGCCGAAGATGCTCTCCAGCAACTCGCCCTTGCCGCCTTCCCACATAGCAATGCGCTCGCGTACACCCCGATCGAGGTTACGGAAATTCTGTTCGACCTGGCGGAAGTCGGCAAGCAGTGCCCGGGCGGTCTGCTCCATCTGCTGGAAACGCTCTTTGATCTGGGTAGGGTCCATGAGATCCAACGATCCTTCACGGATGCGTGCGATCTCGGCATCAAGCTCGGCGCGGCGCCTTTCCAGCTCCGCGATGCGGACAGCAGGGTCGGTTTCCGATCCCTGCACCATCTGCCGTAACAACTCGAAAACTGTCTTGAGACGCGACTCAGTTCCAACGAACTGTTTCTGCTCCAACCCGTGAAGCCACGCTATGGCCACCTCGGTCGATGCGGTGAGGTCGAAATGCGGCTCATCGCCACCTTCCGGGTAAAACTTTCGTAACCAACCCTTGCTATCGTCGGCCCAGTCGTTGAGGTAATCACCAGCGCGCCTGGGAAATATCGCATCGCCAAACCGTGCGCGGAGGTCGTAAAGAAAATCCTCCAGTTGTGTGGCCAACTGCGACTGCGCCAGCGCGCGGACGTTTGTTTTTGTGAATGCACGATGCAGAAATGCAACGATGAACGGCGCGCTCTCGGCCGTAAGCAATCGCCACGCAGGGTGGCGATGACGAAGACTAGTCAACTCGTGATAATCCAAGGCCGCCTCGCTGCCACACATGCGAACAGGAAACACCGAAACATCGGGGGAAACAAATGTACCCGCGAAGTTGGATGATAGAACCCACACGCCATCCTGATCTTCATTCAGGATGTTGCCTCGATCAGCCGTTTTTGCATACTGCTGCCCTGTGGCTTGCGCCGTATCCGCCCTCCCCTCATCTTGCCTTCCCCTCGCACTTCAACTCCCGCAAAACGCCCTTGAGCAAGGGGTTGTAACGCTCGACGGCGGCCATGGCGTCGATTCCCACACCGCCATATTCACGACCGCTATTTTGGCGCCAATCTCACGTCTCCCAGCCACTGCACCTCATACGAACCTTTCGCAACTTGCCTGGCCAGCTTCTCGTCGGCAGTAATCAAAGGAAGCTTGAGTTGAACCGCAGCGGCGATGTAACACGCATCGTAAGCGGTGATCCGGTGTTCCAATGCGATCTCCAAGGCGTCGTCGGCCACGAGCTGGGTCGGGATCGCGGTGAGGCCGAGGCCGGTCAAATCGCGCAGGTGTTCCCGGGCATTCTTCGACGGATAGGCCGACCGTTGCACCCACTTCCAGAATACGTTCGCACATTCGATGAAGAAGAAATCGGGTACGATCAGTTCGGCGCCGTTCTCCGAGGCGAACCGCCCGAATATCTCCTGTGCCTGAGCGGAAAGCACCTCCGGCACGAATATCTTGACTGCAACGCTGGCATCGACCACCGCTCGGAGCGGGGCATGGTTCACCGGGAGCGGTCCTCACGGATCAGCGCAGCTGAATCCATCCAACCGCGCGGCAACTCGACTTTCTGGGCCCGCTGCCGGATGCGCTCAATAACAGCCGCCGCGCCTCGGCGCGCCTCGCGTGCCTGGAGGCCCTGGCTCAAGAGCTGGATGACTTCGGCGGTTACCGAGCGGTTCTCATCTTCCGCGAGTTTCTGGATGCGCTTGTAGAGCTTCTCGGG
>CAYHWW010000150.1:0-8326 GCA_964360145.1 uncultured Oligoflexia bacterium
GCGTGGAGGCCGCGACGACGACAACGAAGCTATGCGGGAAAAGACCGAGCCTAAGGGCCCTGTTAAAAATACACTGCCTGTATGGCGGCTGCACAGCGCTGAACTCTGGCTGCCGCGAAAAAGTAAATAATATCAATACATAGCCGCATGGCATGGAACCTGCTCAGGGTGCCTGTCATGCGGCTGTTTTATTACATCTTGCTCACCGGGCTCTATTCCCTTCATGCGAAAGCGGCCCACGCCCAGGACATCATGCCGAGAGTGGTCCATGATGGCCTCAGGGCCGCCAGCGTAAGCTGTGGCGACACCACCCATTGCCCCCCTTCCGTGGGCATGCTGGTGGGCGCCTGGGAGCGCTTCCGCGACGAATCTGATGGCTCCTCCGCCTCGGACTACCAGGTCCTCACCTGCACGGGCACCCTCATCACAAACACCATATTCATGACCAACCGCCATTGCCTGCCTCCGGAAGTGCAAGCCAAAGAGGTCTCCCCCCGGCACCGCCTCGCCGTGGCTTTCCCGGCCTCTGGCGGCTTTCCCGCCCAAGTGATCCCCGTGGGCCGTATCCTCCTCACCTCTGACGAGACAGCCCTCCCCTCGGAGCACGTGCCCGACTATGCGCTGCTGAGACTGTCTCGAAGCGCCGCCCGAAGCACAACGGCGGTCTCTCGCTCGGGGCCTGTGATGAATCAACGGTACCGCATCGCCAGCATCGACCGCGGGGACTCCAACGGCTTCGCGAAACACGGCGAGCTCAACGTCAGGGAAGTCCAAGCCAAAGAGGGCATCCCCCTCCTGCCCTCTCGCTTCGAGCGGTGGCCGGCGCTCTTCGGACTGGGTCAGGGGCGGCTGCGCATGGGGCACTCTGGCTCAGCCATCCTGGACAGCAATGACGCTATGATTGGGTTATTTTACGCGGTGTACACCCCCAGCGCGGGGGGCCCTCGCACTGATGGCTCCTACAGCGAAGGCTACGCGTTCAACGCCGCCTGCCTCCCCATCACCCGGAACATGCCAGGCCCACGCCCCGCATATTGCGAACATGACTGGTACGATGCCTGGGAATTCCGTGGCGCCGTCGGACCGTAGGCGGCCTAACGGTACTTGAAGCGCAGAATGGCTTCGATATCGCTGTAATCACCGGAACCATCATCACTGAAGTGCTTGATGGGCATGCGGCCATCCACTTCCAGGATGCGACGCTCCCCATCCCTTTCGAAGGTCAGATAGAGGGGCCTCACGAACATGGAGATAAAGAAGCTCGAGGGCTTCATCTTAAATACCACCGCGGGCTTGCCGCCGTAGTCGATCTCTTTGTCTTTGAAAACTTCGAACCCGTAGACATCCTTATTGAAGACCACGACGAAGCGAAACTCGTAATCATCGCCCTTCATCAAGGAAGCCCATTTTTCGCGCATTTTATCGATGAGTTGATCAATGACCACGACTTCCGGCTCAAGGTCCCTGCTCGCTGTTTCGATCTTTTCGCCCTTGCCCTTGACCTGCTTTTTCAACGTAAAAAGGCCTTTGGTGCCTCGGACCTCAAAGCTGGCCTCTTGGTTGATCTGGCGCTGCTTGAAAACGTAGCGCTTCAGATCGCCCCCGACATACTCCACGGACTCAAAGACCACTTCCTTGCCTTCCATGTCCTGATAGCGAGAAACCGCGGTGCGAGCGCCAGCCACCCCTTCCAAGACCTGGCGCTGGAAACGATAGGCGGGCTCAGCGGCCACATCCTCGCCGTTATTGATCTTGGGGTAGATAAATCCAGTAGTTGGCGACAGATCTGCGGCAAATGCTGTCAAGCCTGTTAATGGCAATAATATCAACAACTTGAGCAACATGACCCCACCCTTCACCCAACCCCCATTGTATCACTTGACTGCATTTAGTGCACGTTTGGCAAAGCCTGCCTCAAAGGCTCCAGAGGATACAGCGACTTGGGCCCGGAGCTTTCCGGCTTTGAGGATACGACCCCAGCGGGCGGGCAAAAGGCGCTGGAAGGCAGCGGGGCCCCCGGGGAAGGCACTCTCCAGACCCGCCAGCGCCCGGGCGTAACCCTGGGGGACTCCCTTGAGGCGGTCCCAACCTTCGATGAGGGCGGCGGCGACGCCGGCTTTTTCCTCGGCGGAGAGGCCGGGGTGGCGAGCGACCTTGGCGCCCCAGGCATCAAAGAAAGGCGCCGTGGGGAGCAAAAGGTCTTGATGGAGACGGAGGCACCGGGGCTCCCTGAGCGCGAAGTGGCGGTGGTTCTCCACTGCCATGAACTCTTTATTGAGCCTGCCCGCGAGCTCAAGAACAGAGGTGCCGCTGCTGCCATGGCCCCTTTTGTAAACACCATCCCGCAGGGGGTCGGTGGCGGGGAGGTTCCAGATGTCGAGCACTCGATCGAGATCTCCCAGGTTGTGGGCGATGATGGTGGCGGCGGTGAGAACGCCGATGCCATCCCGTGCGCGAACAAAATCAGTGAAGATCTGTTCCTCTCGCAGGACCTCCCGCAGAATGTCCCCCGCGAGGTCCGTGGCAAGCTCTGGAAGCGGTGCACGCACAGCGCAATAAGCTGCGCAGGCCACGCTGAACCATTCCCCTTTGTGGCCCGAAAGAATCTCGCCGGTGACGGGGCTCTTCACCCAGCGCTTGGAGACGGGGGTCACGTCCCAAGAGGCGGCGCCTTGCACCACGGCCACCAAGGCTTCGAGGGTGGTGATTTTCTCATGGGCGGGCAGCTTCAGGGCCTGTTGCCAGAGCTTTTGGCGGATGTGGTTATCAACATCCGTGGCGTGTTGCGCACCTGGGAGAGCAGGAGTTCTGGGGCAATGCCCTCGACGATGAGATCCATGAGCGACGATCCTTTAACCTAAATGCCACAGGACCCAAAGGAGTACCAAAAGGTACGCCGTTACTTTTTGCAATTTCAGGTGAGGCACGATTAAATCTCTCCATGGCACGAAAGAAAAGCCGTTGGGTGGTGAAGGCCGGCAGCCAGATGGTCTGCGAAGGTGGCCCTCTTTTGATCCGGAGCTGGATGCATCAGGTCGCCGCTCTGAAACGCCGGGGCGTGGAAATCGTATGGGTCACCAGCGGCGCCATCGCGGGCGCCGTGGAACGCACGGGGTTCCGCTCACCGAACCGCAGCATCGCCGAGAAACAGGCCCTCTCCGCCATCGGCCAGCCCCTCATCATGGACCTCTACAACCTCGCCCTACAGTCCGTGGGTTGCATGGGGGCCCAGGCCCTGCTCACCTACGACGACTTCAAAAACAGCACCCGCAAGAAGAACCTTGAAAACACCCTGGTGCAGCTCATGAAGTGGAATGCCATCCCCATCTTGAATGAGAATGACGTCATCTCCACGGAAGAAATCCAATTTGGCGACAATGATTCTTTATCCGCGAAAGTGGCCCGCCTCCTGAAAGCAGACCGCCTCGTCGTGCTCACGGACGTGGAGGGCTTGTTCGCCAAAGACCCCAAGAAGCACAAAGACGCCCGCATCATCCACCATCTCGCATCGGTGAGCGACCAGCAGCTGCGGCAGGTGGTGCCCAAGGGCGGCTCCGTCCGAGGCACCGGCGGCATGTATTCCAAGCTACGGGCGGCACGGGAAGCTTTGGAGGGTGGCATCGAAACCTGGCTCGTGAAGGGCGACCACCCGCAAGTGCTCTTGAAAATCCACAGGGGTGAGCCCGTGGGCACCTTGATCGGTGGGTCTCCGTCGTGACGAAGGCACAGATTGAAAAGTCATTGGCAGCGGCGCGAGACGCGGCGGCACGTCTGCGGGCAGCGCCCGCCGGGGTGAAGAACGACGCCCTCTCTCGGCTGGAGGGCGCGTTGCTTTTGCGCACACCAGAGATCTTAAAGGCCAACGCCCAGGATTTAAAGGCGCTGCCAAAGAGCGCGGCGCCGGCCTTTCGCGAGCGGCTGACACTGACCGCGGAGCGCATCCAGCAGATGGCGGCATCCCTGGCTTCAGTGCGGGCCCTCACCGATCCCGTGGGCGAAGAGGTGAGCCGGGCGGTGCTGCCCAGCGGTTTGCTGCTGCGGCGGGTGCGGGCGCCACTGGGGGTCATCTTTTTAATTTATGAATCCCGCCCCAACGTGGCCATTGAAGCATTCTCCATAGCCTTCAAGGCGGGCAACGCCATGATCTTGCGCGGCGGCAAAGAGTCCAGACGCACGGTGGCGGTGCTCTATGAGCTCATCGCCGACTCCATCAAGGCGGCGGGCCTGCCCGCGGAGTGCGCCTGGGGCATCACTGATCAAAGCCGCGATCTCGTGAAGTCGCTGCTCGCGCGGGCTGACGCCATCGATGTGGTGATCCCCCGGGGCGGGGCCGGCCTCATCGCCGCGGTGACCAAGTCATCCCGCATTCCCGTCATCAAAAATGACCGGGGTATGTGCCATATTTACGTGGATGAGGCCGCCGACCTGCACATGGCGGCCAAAGTGGCGGTGAACGCCAAGTGCTCGCGCCCCGGCGTATGCAACGCTACGGAGACGGTACTGGTGCATAAAGCCGTCGCCCCTGAATTGCTGCCCCAGCTCTATGACCAAATGCGGGCCCGGGGCGTGCAGATCCGGGGTTGCCCCGCGACGCTCAAGATCCTCGGCAAGCGCCAGGGGTTGGTGGCCGCCAAGCCAAAGGACTGGGATACGGAACACCTGGATTTGATCTTGAACCTGCGGGTGGTGAAATCCATGACTGAAGCCCTTGCTCACATCGCCACCCACGGATCGCGACACTCAGAAGCCATCATCACCGCGGTGGAGGCCACCGCTCGGCGCTTCCAGACGGAAGTGGACGCCGCCGCCGTCTATTGGAACGCCAGCACCCGCTTCACCGATGGCTTCGAGTTCGGCCTTGGTGGCGAAGTGGGCATCAGCACCCAGAAGCTCCACGCCCGGGGCCCCGTGGGGTTGCGGGAGCTCACGAGCTGCCGCTGGGTGGCGGATGGCTCGGGGCAGACGCGGTAGGCTGCTGACTATGCCCTCAGAGCCCCAGGTCCTTGCAAAAAATATGAAACGGCAAAACCCGGGTGCCATGCTCGGCATTGCCCGTGTCTCGCTCCCCAAGATGCACCTGGTAGAATCTCGGGATGTTTGTTCTTTCCCTGAAATAGCTTAAAGCCGGGCTGGCGGCTTTTTCGCCGGTCTTCGCTTCAACCACGAAGAGAGGCTTGCCCTCTTGAATCACGACAAAATCCGCTTCGCGCTTCTCAAAATCCCTCACGAAACGCAGCTCCATCTTGTAACCCTCCGTGTCCGTGAGAAAGTGGCAGTATTTGAGAAGCTGGCACGCCACCATGTTCTCGAATCGCGCACCAGGGTCCTTCAGCTCCGACCAATCCCACAGGTATAGTTTCTGCTCTTTTTTCACCGCTTTGATTTTAGGAGCACCGAATGGCGGAATGCGAAAGCAGTAATACATGCGTTCGAGAATCTGAATCCAACGCTCAACGGTCGCGAAAGATCGCTGCAAGTCGGTCCCGAGGCCCTTCACGGACAACGGCGATCCGACCTTGCTACCCATGGTATGCGCCAATAACTCCATGACGCTCAGGTCTTTGACCGTCTCCAAATCGCGGACATCGTCTTGGATCAGACGATAGAGGCGCTCTTGATGCCATCGCCTCAGGTTTTTCTCGCTACCCTTTGACAGCGGTTCTGGAAACCCGCCAAACGTCAGGAGATGAGTGACGTCGCGTTGGTTGGGATTCTTGTTCAGCTCAAGCAGCGAATAGGGATGCAGCCTGTAATAGCGATACCGACCCAAAAGAGAGTCTCCCCCTTTTGCGTAATGGTCCAGGCGGGCAGACCCCGTGACGATGAACTGAGTCCGTGTTTTTCTCTTATCGTATAGCCCCTTCAGCAAGGTGCGCCATGGCGTATACTTATGAATCTCATCAAACACCATGAGCGGCTCATTTTCAGGGAGCTCAGACTGCAAGATACGTCCCCGATCCAGGGGGTAATCCCAACTGAGATACCCGGGGTGATCCTCTGGAGAACCCTTCAGAAACGACTGCGCAAGAGTGGTTTTGCCCACTTGCCGCGGCCCACCCAAAAAAATCATTTTCCGGTCTTCGAGATCACTGGCGATGGGGGGACGAATGGAGCGCTCAGGAAGTACCATAGTAAAGTCATGCTAACATGACTTTACTCCTGAGTATAGTCACATGAGCATGACTTTACTCTCACCGCCGCAGCCCTCACTTCCCCTGCGCCAGACTCTTCGATCGCTTGGTGGCGGCTAGCACGGCTTTGATGAGGGTCACCCGCAGCTTGCCCTCCTCCAGCGCCATGAGCCCGTCGATGGTGCAACCCGCGGGCGTGGTCACTTCGTCCTTCAGGGCGGCGGGGTGCACGTTCCGCTCCATGACCATGCGGGCAGCGCCCAGCAACGTCTGCGCCGCGAGCAACGTCGCCGTCTTGCGCGGCAGCCCCACCTTCACGCCGGCCTCGGACAGCGCCTCGATGATGACGTAGGCGTAGGCGGGGCCGCAGCCTGAAAGGCCCGTGGCGGCGTCCATGAGGCGCTCCTCAATAACAACAGTTGGCCCCACCCCCCGAAAGATCTCGTCGGCGAGCTCCATGTGCTTGGGGGATGCCTTGGCCCCCTGGCACAGGGCGGTGACCCCCGCGCCGATCAAGGCCGGGGTGTTGGGCATGGCCCTCACCACCGGGGCACGCCCCCCGGTGAGGCGGGCGATGACGTCGGTGGTGACCGATGCGGCGATGGAGATGATGAGCTTTCCGGGGCCAAGCCCGGCGGAACCCATGGATTTCAAGGCGCCCTGCACCTGATGGGGCTTCACGCAGACCACGATGACGTCGGACTCCCGGGCCAAGCGGCGGTTGTCCGTGTGGCAAGCGAAACCCAGGCGTTTTTGAGAGTCGCGGGCGCTTTCAATGGAATGAGTTGAACCCGTGATGACATAGCGTCCCCGGTCTTTTGACCGCTGGAGCCCCCGGGCCAGGGCCTCGCCCATATTGCCCACGCCTAAGATGCCGATGCGCAGCTTCATCCTCTCATTGTGATGCGGGCCTGCGCCCCCCCGCAACAGGAATAAAAGGGCCCGTCCTCCCTTGCCCAAATACAATAAATATGGTTTATGCCAGCCATGTCCCTCCCCCCCGTTCTACCTGGGTTGTTCCTTGCCTGGATCGCCTTTTATGCCGGTGCGCCTGCCGCCAAGGCCGGCGATGACCCCAGCAGTCGCCCCGGTCGCATGAGCCGCCCTGGGTTTGCCGCCACTGAAGTGGATTGCCGACGCAGCCTCGTGCCCCCTCAGATCGCCAACAGCACGCGGGTGCCAACCCCCGCGGAGATGATGTGGTACGACAAAAAATCGATCTCCCTGCGCTACACGGCGCCGAATGGCGCTCATACCATCATTGAAGGCACCCTGATGAACGTGCTCCATGACGGCAATGAGTGGCAGGTCCACCTCGCCGCCCAGGGCCGCACGGATCGCATCCGCGTCATCCCCCACTCCGCCCTCGAATCGGTTACCCCTCAGACAAACATGGTTGATCGCGTCAGCATGCCTGGCGGCATGGAGAGGGAGCGCGATGCAGCGATGCCCCTGGTCTCGCGCAAAGCCGAGACGGTCCTCATGGGTGAGGCCCGTTACGCATGGAACACCGCCGCCATTGAACGCAACAACGGACGCATCCGCCACATCATGGGTCTCCTCGCCGCCAATGACGCGGAAACCGCCCTGACGGCGATTTACCGCGAGCATTTCCAAGGCCTCATCATCAACATGCCCGAGTTTCTATACGGCCCTGACAACCCCGACTCCCTGGCCAATATGCGGGAGCTTCAGGCCAAACCCCTTCGATTCCAACAACCCCTGAACATACGCATGGCGGGGGAGAGCCTGCCCCCTGAAGATATTCTTCGCGCCCGCGTGGCCCTCGCGGGTGCCATCGCTCCCCCCTCACCGGAGCACATCGAAGAGGTATTCCGTGCTTTTTGCACGACCCTCGACATGCTGAGCGGCCAGGTGGCGGAACGCATGAAGCGCCTCCAGCGCCGGGGCTACGCGAACCCCCAGGATGCTCGCCCCGTCTATGCCCTGGCGGCATGGGCCCAGCGCATGACCACCATGCTGCAGGCGGGGACGGACGCCAACACCAGGGCAGGTCGCAGCATCTTTGACTGGGTTATTCATCGCGTGGCATATCTTTCCAACGGCATCACCATCCCCCGCATCGACATCTCTCAAAAAACCGTAGCGCAAGCCATCGTGCAGGAACACCTCACCGACGAAGTGCGCCTCTTCTCACCCTTCGCGCCACAGACCACGGATGGCGATCTGAAAGA
>CAYHWW010000151.1:0-8296 GCA_964360145.1 uncultured Oligoflexia bacterium
GTCACATATAACGCACCATATGCCGCAAAGATTTGGCATTCTGGCGAGGAACGAGGTGCCCTTGAGGCTGGTTGCCTCAAGGGTGCCGAGTGACGAAGCTAGAATGACAAAGATTGCGGCCCTTTGGGGAGGGCAGAAAAGCCCATCCTCTTCGTTGCTCCTCCTTGCGTTAGCTCTGCTAGCGCGGCGTCGTCGCGCCTCGACGATGGGCTTTTCTGCTCCTCCATATGGTGCGTTATATGTGACTCAGGACACTAGGGGCTTAGGGCCTGTTGACCCTTAGTAATCCCCGCTACGACGCGCTTCGTGCATGATGGCTTCGGCGTAGGCCTTGTAGGATTGGGCATCGCTGGCCATGAGGCTTTTAGCGCAGGGGTTTTGCTCAGTGAGCTGCCTCTGCCAATACTTGAGGCTCTGGGAAGGCGGCGACAGCCCGTCGCCAGACAAATGCTGGCTTACTTCGCCCCAAAACTGACCCAGAGCGGTTTTTCGCGTGGTTCTATTTCTCAATTCGGAACCATTCGACCAAGAGACCATCCTCACCATCCCCACAACAGTACCCATGAGGCCAAGCCCCCCCATCATAAGGCTTGGCATTTGGTACGCGCTCTCAGAACCTAGTATGCCCGCAAGTGCTACAAAGGTCGTGCAGGTGGCCGCGGATGCGCTGAAGAACCACCAGTCTTTTGTAAATTTTGTATATAAACGGACGTACTCCTCCAGAGATCGCTCAACTGCTGCCCGACGAGCATGGGACTCCGCCAAGGCCTGGGTCAGGATCAGATCAGAGATCATGCTGTTGCGTGCGGTTTCGTCCTCGGTGCTCTGTAATTCGCGGTAGAGTCGGGCGTAATTTCCGGCAAGGGCCCCATTGATCGCCTTAACCTGATCCATTGGTATGCTGGGCAGCCTGGCCCCCAAAGGGGCGGCGCGGACAGCGAACTCCATGGAGTAGTGGGGATTCTTCGTCCTTGTCGCAAGGTAAGACAAGGCCCTGACGTAGTCGGCGGCGCCCAGATGGGAGCGCAGATAAGAGGCGAATCGGCGGGCATCGATTTCACCGATCCGCTGCAAAGCGTAAATGCGCCGCAGGCTGCTCTGGAGGTTTTGATCTCGAACCCCTGCAAGCATTTCATCGAGGGTTTTCTTCCCTTCAATGAGCTCTTTGCCTCGGCTGGCCGCGATGAAGACTTGATGGCTGAGATAGGGCACCTGAGCCAGGATCAAACGAAATGCATTCTTAAACGATGACAGCTTACTGGAAAATTCCAGGTTGGGCTCTTCGTCGTCAAAGACGTCGCGGATCACCCGCTGCCTCTGTTCCCTGACGCCGCGGGGATCGCCTCGGGTGAGTGCTATAAGAATCTCCCGCAAATTGGCGATGTTGCTGGAGTTCCAACCCACCCGGGTCATGACGAAGGGGATGCCCAGGATAATGGCGGCACTCATGCTGCCATCCCCCGCCACGACGGGGGTGACCCCCTGATGAGAGGAGTGGGCCATCAGGCCCACAAAAAGAGAATGGGGCAGCGCCCCCGTCTTCACCACCGCCACGTGGCCGCTGGCGATGGTCTGGGGGAGATCATCGACGCTATCATAAACGGCGACACGGTTTCTGAGCCTGGGGTACGATTTAGGATACTCCGCGGAAAAACCCGAAGGTGTCAACAACACGATGCCACGACTCAAAATCCGTGCCTCATTAACAGCGCCTTCGAGGTAACCCATAAACTGGCTGCGCACATCTCGGTGGGTGATGCCGTAGACCAGGCCGACCCTGCTGTTTCGAAGGATGCGGCTTTGAAGAATACCAAGGATGTTGTCCCGACTTTTTCCCGGCACCAGGGTTTCCGCCGCGGCTTCAACAAACTGCTGCACCGTGGATGCTTGCGCTTCTCTCAGAGAAGCTGCAACAGGGTCCCAGTAGATACCTGATTCATTTCCCCCGAGGCCCGCCGGGTCAAGGCTGAGGCTCTCGTCACCTACCCGCATCAAAGCGAAGGGGTTCCTTGAATTTGGATTTTCCGTATTACCTAAAACAGTTTGCACGAGAACAACGGATTCATCGCTGAGGGGAATGCCCTCATGAATGATGCTCCCTTCAGCAAGGCGACTACCCGCCCGAAAATCCATGTCCTTCTCATAGCGCAAGGTGCCGCTGGGGCTCGCAAGGCCGAGATAGAGACTGTAGGGCTCCGGTTCTCGACGGATGTTCTCGACGTCCGTGACAGCAACATGGCCGTCGAAGAGCTGTTCCCCCACGGCCACGGGGGCGCCACGTAATTTGCTCAGAATGCCCAAACCATCGCTATCCACGAGTAAGGTGAGGTGCCCGTCGTAACCCAGTCGCTGCACAAGGTCGGCGCCCATGAGGTAGCCTGCGGCCACATCGCCCTTGCCCCCCCGAGCGCCGCGCACATCGACGACGATGCGAGGGAAAAGAGCCGCCAACTCATTGGTCTTCGGTGTTGCCGCAAAGCCAGTGAGAGCGCCCAGGTAAACTAGGGCAGTGATGAGAACTGTGCGCGGACTCCAGCGCATGAACATGGTGGTCGGCTATCACGAGCGGACAAAATAAATCAACGATTATGCCGAGGTGCGATCACAGTCGCCGGTGCAAGTCGGCGCCGCAGGAATGCAGACTTAACTAAGTTCCGTTTGCAGTCCCTCAACCCGGCTCTTGAGCTGGCCGCAGGCCGCGAGAATATCCCGCCCCCGGGACTGGCGGATCATCGCAGAAACGCCTCGGTGCAGCAAATGGCCATGAAACAGATCTAAATTCTTGTCATCAGGGCGATTGTATTCGCTGGCGGGGTGCGGGTTGTAGGGGATGACATTCACTTTGCTCGGGATGTCTTTCAACAGACGCGCCACGCGCTCGGCATCATCGATGGTGTCGTTCAGGCCACCAAGCAAAACGTATTCGAAAGTGATGCGGCGGGTGGGCTCCAAGTGCCACTCTTTGCAGGCGCCCAGCAAGGCCTCGATGTCGAAGGCCTTGTTCACGGGCATGATCGCTTCACGCTGGGAGTCGTAGGAGCCGTTCAGCGAAATCGCGAGATTCACCCGGTTCTCGGATGTGAGACGCTCGTTGAGCTTCTTGATGGCCGGCACGAGGCCACTGGTTGAAATCGTGATCTTGCGCTTGGAGAAGTTGAGACCGTCTTGGGCAAGGAGGATCTCAACGGCGCGGGCGACGTTCTCTAGGTTATGCAACGGCTCGCCCATGCCCATGAAGACAATGTTGCTGATTTTGGGGAGCACGGCCCCGCCAGCAGTGGCTACAAGAAACTCACCTTGTGTCATGGCACGCTGGAGCTCCAGCACCTGGCCCGCGATCTCATGGGGCGTGAGGTTGCGCTCCAAACCCATGGATGCGGTATTGCAGAACTTGCAACCCATGGCGCAGCCCACTTGGGAGGAAATGCAGATGGTGAGACGCTCTTCGGTGGGGATCAGCACGGACTCCACGGTTTTGCCGTCAGCAAGCTTGAAGAGAAACTTGCGAGTGCCATCTTTGCTGATCTCGTGAACCACCCTGGGAAGCCGCGTGATGGTGAAGTTTTCACTCAAGTAGGCGCGCAGGACCTTCGACACATCAGTCATCTCATCAATAGAGGAGACGAAGCGCTGATGCACCCACTTGAAGATTTGACGGCTGTGGTAACGGGCTTTTTTCTCGGGAAGTCCATGGGCCATCAGGGCCTCTTGGATGTCCGCAATACGGAGCCCGGTGAGCTCCTGCTTCATTCCCGACCGAAATACATCAATATTTTCTGCGCCGCAAGGAAAGACTGGATGCTGAAGGTCTTGGGATAAACCGCGGCCTGCCCCCCGTCATAGTGCTTCATGAAGGTTTTCCAGGGGTTTCCGCCCTGAGCAGCGGAGAGTACGCAGCGATCCCAGGCGGCCTTCTTGATGAACAAGGCGAAGCAGGGCATCAGGTACCGGTTCTCCAGATACTCCCCCACGGCGTCCTTCTGCTTCTCCCACTCCTCCAGGCGATTGGTGGAAATACTGGCGAAGTCGGGTTCGAAGAACTGCTCCACCTTGCCCTGTTTCATGTGGATGAGAAGCGCCTTGAAGCTGAAGTCGGAACCCTGGGATGTATCAACGTAAACAAGAAAGTTGTAGTTGCGGGGCAGGAAGCGGGCGGCCCGCCCCGTGAGGACCTGCAACAAGAAGTGGCTGCGGCTCACCAACAGCAGCGGGGCCTTCTTCCCCTTGCGGCCCGCGCTCTGATTGGCAAGCCAGCGGGCACGGATGGTCTCAAGCTGCTGGTAGTAATTGGTGCCCTGGGCCGCGGCCTCGAGTACGGCGTCCTGCAGCGCGCGGTGCCCCAGAACCATGGTTTGATCCACGCCGTACTTGGAGGCGAGCCCCTCGAGAAGGTCGTGGCTGCGGGCCGGGGACTCCATGCCCTGGTCCGTGAAGCGGGCCCCCGTGGAGACGATGCCGTCCACGATGCGTTCCTGATCCTCCAATAAAACTAATTTACGTGTGCCAGATTCGCCACCCCAGGCCTCCTGGGGGTAGAGCACGGCATTGAAAGCCCGCCAGTCGTGCTTCAGTTCCATACCGGCGCCCCCGCGGACTCACTCATGCGCAGCGAGAGCACGCCCAAGGAGGGCACCTCGAGCTCAAAGGACGTGCCTGTGAGCGTCTCGCCGCCACTGGCAGGCTCCGGCACGCCCACAAGGGACACGGCCTTCTCAAAGATGATTTTCACCAAGACGGCTTCGCTGGTGGGGTTTACGAGGAAAAGCAGTTTATCGCCCGGATCATTTTTCGAGACGTGGGACACCACTTGGATGCGGGCGTCGCTCACGGTGCACACGGGCTGTACGTCGGCGAGCCCCAGCATGGCCTTGAAGAAGAGATCCAGGCGGGCGTCGCGGACGGCCTGCTCGCTCCAGAACACGTCGGGATCGTAGAACACCACTTTGCCCAGGTTGTAGTCGTAGACTTCGTAGGCCAAACCCAGATTGATCTTGAGGCATTGGCGCCCTTTGCGGAAGCGCTCGAACTGGGCCGCAGCCTCGGGCATGTAGTTGGGCACCTTGATGCCGGGCGCGGGCAGCACGACGACCTTACCGCCCTGGGCAGTGGTCAGGGCCTGGAGCAAATCCGCCTGGCGCATGACGTAGTGAGGGTCCACGAAGAGAAGGCGCTCGTGGAATGAAGCGGAGACGTCACCGGAGGGCGCAATGCTGGAGGCGTAGGAGAGTGCGCCGGTCATCACCTTGGACAGCCAGGTTGTGGCGCGGGGGTGGCCGGCGAACTTGCTCGCAGCGGTGTAACGCATGCGGCGGCACACCATGTATTCGCGATCGCGAATGGTGTTGAGGAGCAACCCCACCTTGCGGCGGAATCCTTCGGGCAAACGCGCCAACTCGTCGGCGCCCATGATGACATCGCCGGTGTGAATGAGGCTCGCGAGGGCCAAAAAACTCTTTTCTTGGTCACTGAGGCGGCGGAAGGCGCCAGCACCGTTCAAGAAGATGGTCTCACCCCGGGCGGCACCTTCGCAGATCTGTTGGTAGAGGAGCGCTGTCGAGGGCTTGAAATCAAAAACTTCGCAAAGCAGCGCATGCTGAGCGGCGTCCGGGGCGCACTCGGGGTTCAACATATCCACGTGGTGGATGGGAAAGCGGCCATTTTTACGGCTGAACACCATCTCGGTTTTTTCCCGGAGGCTCTTCTCCACATGGGTGGTGAAACGATGCCGATTGTGAGGTTCATAGACCTGGCGCTTGAAGGGTTCACCGTCGGCACCGGGGTATTCGCGATCCAGGAACTCCCGGAAAGCCATGACGTGGGCCGCGGAGTAGTCACCGTGATCCGCCGCACGTAAACCGTAGGAGCGATAGTAATTGAAGAAGGAGTTGGAAACCATGACTTCACAAAACTCTGAAGCCTGCAGCTCGCTGGCAAGCTCGCCCAAAACAGAGCCCACCTTGATGATGAAGTTACCGAAGCGCTTGATGACCTCTGGGGCATAAAAGCTGGGTAACGGGAAGATATTGGGAGCACCCAAGCTGTGGATCACCTGGCCGCGGCGGTCGGTGGCGAGATTGGCGTGGGCGGCGAGAATTTCTTTGGGTATGCCCGCGTTGGGATAGTTCATGCCCAGCTCCGGCATGACGTAGAGCTTCACTTTCAGTCGGGCCTGCTTAGCGGCGCGCAGGAATTTTTTCAGGGAGTGATAGATGTCCGTCTCCACATGGGCCCAGGGCACAAAGGCCGCCACGGCGGAAACATCTTGCAGTGCCAACTCCGTGAGGCGCTGTTCGTAGAGCGTGGGCTTGATCTCCCAGTAGTTGACGAGGGCCTGGAAAGCCTTGCCATAGGGCAACACCACCGGCGTGGGGTCCGCATGAGGCATGGCGGGGATCATGGGGCGCTCGTCCGCCGTGGAATCCACACGGACCCGCTCCGCCACAAAACGCTGAAAAAGTTCTTCTGTGGAGCGCTCGCCATCCATCATGAAAACGCTAGCACCCAGGCCTTGTTGAGTCAAATAGTCAGGAGAAACTTTCTTGCGGTTCCGCTGTGTTGGGCTAGCTTCGTCACCATGTGGTTTTTCACTGAAGAAGAGAAACAGTTGCAAAAGAGCGTGGCAGATTTTGCCCAGGCCGTGGTGGCCCCCAAAGCCGCCGAGCTGGACGAAAAAGAGGGCTTCAACCGAGAGGCCATCAAGGGCCTTGGCGAATTGGGGTTGCTGGGCGTCACCGCCGCCGAAGAAGATGGGGGCGCGGGACTGGGTTGCATCGCCGCCACCATCGCCATGGAAGAGCTTGGCGCCGTGTGCGCCTCCACTGCCCTCTCCTACCTGGCCCACTCCATTCTCTTCGTGAATAATCTCGCCACCAACGGCTCACCGGCGCAGCGCAAGCGCTACCTGCCCAAAGCCCTGGATGGGACCTGGGTCTGCGGCATGGGCATGAGCGAGCCCGGTGCTGGCACCGACGCGCTGGGGATGACCACGCGGGCGGAGAAAAAGGGCGACAAGTGGATTTTGAACGGCACCAAGATGTGGATCACCAACGCGGTGGTGGGCGATGCGTTCTACGTCTACGCACGCACGGGCCAGGGCCGCAAGGACGTCTCAACGTTTGTCATTGAGAAGAGCTTCAAGGGCTTCAGCTTCGGCAAGAAACTACCCAAGCTGGGCATGAGAGCCTCGCCCACGGGTGAGCTGGTTTTCGAAAACTGCGAAGTGCCTGAAGAAAACCTCGTGGGCAAGCAGGACGGCTCAGTGGCCGCCATGATCAAGAACCTGGACATCGAACGCATCACCATCTCGGGCATTTCCCTGGGCCTTGCTCGCGCATCTCTGGATGCGGCCACACGCTACGCCACGGAACGCAAACAGTTCGGCGAGCCCATCGGCAATTTCCAGTTGGTGCAGAAAATGCTGGCGGACGGCCAGGCTGAATACGAGGCCGCCCGGGCCTATTGCTACAACGCGGCCAAGGAATGGGATCTCGGCTTGCTCCAGGGCGGCTCGTCGCGGAGCAAGGGCGCGAAAGTGAAGATCATCGCATCCGAGATGGCCACCAAGGTGGCCATGGATGCCATCCAGATTTTAGGTGGCTACGGCTACACCAAGGAGTTCCCCGTGGAGCGCTACATGCGCGACGCGAAATTGATGGAGATCGGCGCGGGGACGACGGAGATTTTGCAAGTGCTCACGGCGAAGGAGATGCTGGCGGCGGTGAGGGGGGCTTGAGCCCTGGATGTCGTGCGGCTCGAACCCTCGGGGTTACCACTACTGGATCCAGGAGTTCTTCGGTGATAATTTTAAACTGAGGTAGCCATGGCTCAGTCACGCGGTATGGGTCTATTTTTTTTACTTTCCGCCGCTGTCGCAACTAGCGCCTGCAGAGGCTCCCACCACACGCTTCCCAACGGTCCCGAGGCAGCAGGTACCGCATGTACATGGCAATCATTACTTTCCTTTCATGCGGAAAGACCAACGCCCGAAAAGATTCATCAACGCTTCGGTCCAGCTGAGCAAACACAATCTGGTCAGTCAGAGAAATATGGCAAGATCGATATTCTGCATTACAGCCCAGCGAAGCCGGACGAGGGCAGCTGTAGCTTCATAGTTTATGTGGACAAAAATCTTATAGACTCCTTTGAGTGGTCGCCAGGACTTCTGTCCAAAGAAATCAAAATTGATAATGCTTTGAAGCTATTCCCCAACAAGCGCTTTACATCTAAAAAGGCGCCGTGGATGGGTCATTATCAGCCTGCGGAAGTGTACTACACCAGCACGGATCGTCTTGTGGGG
>CAYHWW010000152.1:0-8127 GCA_964360145.1 uncultured Oligoflexia bacterium
TGAACGCATGATCGCCAATAATTTTTTACAAAAATCAAAAAGCTGCACTCTCACCAAGGAAAAATAAAATGTTCACTTCCTGGCTCACGTCCCTGAAAAGCGTTCTCGCCACCGGCACTGCCATCACCGTTCTCTCCACCTCTGCGCCCCTGGGCACCGACCCCCAGACCATCGCCTACTGGAATATGGATGAGGCAACGGGCACCACGGTGGCTGACTCCGTGACCACGCCAGCGGCGGTCCATGGCACGGCGGCGGGCACCTTGATCGTGACCAACACGGACATGGCCCTGCCTGCTGCTTTTATGCGGGCGCGGGACTTCACGCCGCCCGGCAGCTTCATTGACTTCGGTGAGACCGCGGGCACCAAGCTTGATTTCCAGGGCCAGACCACGCTGTCGGTTGAAGCCATTGTGCAGCTCACCGCTGCGGCGCCGGATATTTACACGGTCTTCGACAACCGCCAGGTGCAAATTCAGGTCATCAACAACCGCATCGCGGGTTTCGTGCGCCAGGCTGGCGGGTTCCACGGCGTGCTCGGCGAAGCCCTGCCCCTGGGCGTGGGCACCGCCCATCGCGTGGCTCTGATTTTGGAGAGCGGCCACATGGGCATGGTTGTCGACGGCGCCACCATCAACAGCATTGCCATCGATGAGCCCGTGGCCGCGGCGGAAATAGGCAGCCATCTCTACATCGGCGGTGACCCCACGGGGCTCAGGCTCCCTGGCCGGGTGGAAGACGTGCGCGTCTCTGGCGCCGCCCGCAGCGACATCGTGCCGCCGGTGATCACCCCTGTCTCACCCATGCCCGGCTTCTCGGTCAGCGAAGCGCGCCCCGTCTTTAACGTCGCCTACAGTGATGCCAGCGGCATCAACGTCGCGTCCGTGCGCATGTTCGTCAACGGCGTTGAGCAGTTCGCCAGTGCCGATCTCACCGTGGATGCCACCCACCTTCTCGGGCGCTTTGCCTCCGGTCTGCGTTCGGGCCGCAGAAACCTCATTGAAGTGCGTGCGGCGGATAACGTCGGCAACCTCACGAACGTCACCTTTGAAATCGTCTACGTCAACAGTGGGGGCGGCACGCCCTACGAACCTGACACCACCACCGTGGGTCTCTGGCACTTCGATGATGAGGACCCCACCGTTGCCCGGGATTCCTCGGGCAATAACCTCCATGGCAGGTCTCTCAAGACGCTTCTCACCTCGGGTGTGCTGGGCCTTGCCCGCCAGTTCCAGTTCAGCCAGAACTCGCAAATCGTTCTGCCCTACGTGCCCGCCACGGGCCGGGCCTTCACCTTTGAAACCTGGTTGCAGCCCGCGGCCAATCGCGCCAACCCCTGGGAGACCCAAACCCTTTTTGATAACGGGCGCATCCGTGTCCAGCGTGCGGGTGAGGGCTTCGTGCGTGTGGTGCTCGACACGGTGAACTTCGACTATCAGTTCGATAGCACCCAGCCCGCGCTGCGCCTGGGGCAGCGCCATCACCTGAAAGTCACCTATGACGGTGATGCCGTCGATGACAACATCCTCATTTTCATTGATGGGGTGATCACCGATATCTTCGATGCGCCCGCGAGATGTGATTTTGGTGACGTGCCGTCACTGGGCTACATCGGCTTTCAGTATGATGGCATGATGGACGAAGTGCGCTTCTCGTCCGCGGTGCGCGAGGCTTCGAACTTGAGGACGGGTTACGCGCCGCAAGTGACCTTGGGTGCGCCCCAGGACGCGGCCACGGTATTTGAAGCAAGACCTGCCATCCATGCCACCTACACGGACCCAAGCCTCATCAACCCCGCCAACGTTCAAGTCCGTTTGAACGGCGTCCCCCAAGCACCGTCCGCGGATCTCATCATCACGGCCACGGGCCTTGATGGGCGCATGGCCGATGGTCTGCGCCCCGGTGTGAACACCATTGAAATTCGTGTCACCGGCGGGGCTGCGAACCAGACTGTGGTGAGCGAAAAGCTTTATTACTTCGCCAACGGCGGGGCTTCGGCCTACGTGGCGGATGCCGACACCGCGCTGCTGTGGCACCTCGATAGTGATATCGTTACCGACTTTACGGATTCGTCGGGTCGAAATCTGTCTTACAGTTTACCCTCCGGCGGCGGCGGCCTGAGCGTGGTGGACCTGGGGGTCTTCGGAAAAGCCCGTCAGTTCAATTCTCCTGCCTGGGTGATAAACAGCGGTAACATCCACATCCCGGGCCGGGCATTTACCCTTGAAGGGTGGCTCAAGCCTGCCAGCGCATGGGCTGGTGGCTTCATCTGGTACATGACCGGCTCCGGTTGTTACGTCATTGTGCAGCGTGTGGGGCAGACGATGAACGTCACTATCCAGCTTGCCAGCGGCGAACTCACCCAGCTCGATGTCCCCAACGTACTGCCGAGCAACGAGCTGCATCATCTGGCCGTTGTCTATGATGGCAGCAAACTCAGCTCTAACATCATGCTCGTCATCGACGGCACCGTGCGAGGGACTCGCGACGTGAAGGCCACCTGCGACGTGTGCTTTAGCAACATGACCTTGAATACGGGCTACGGCAGCCAGTACCAGGGCATGATGGATGAGATGCGGGTATCGAGCACGGCTCGTTACCAGCTCAACACCACGGCGCCCAGCAGTGCCCCCACCATGGGTCTTGCGGGGTTGACGCCCAACGCCACCGTGCACGGGGCCCACCCCAGCGTCAACTTCACCTTTGATGACGTGGATGGCATGGACACGGGCACCGTGGTGCTTCGCGTGAATGGTGTTGCCGACACCGGCCCCACGGTCACAGCCAGTGGCTCCATCGCCCGCCTTCAAGGTGCCCTGGCAAACAGCCTGCAGTTTGGCGCGAACCAAATCGAGGTGAGAGCCAGTGATAGCCTGGGCAACGAGGCGTCGCAGAGCTACCTCGTCTACTACATCGGCCAAGGGCCTGCGACGCAGTATGTTGCCGACGTCAACACCCAGGCGCTCTGGCACATGAATGAAGCATCGAGCCCCGCCCTTCTTGTGGACGATACGGCCCAGGGCCATGACTACACGCCTTCGGTGGCTCCGCTCATAGCGGAGGCTGGCATATTCGGCACCGCACTGAAAAACGTAGGGGGGACGAATTTCTACACCCCCGTGGTGCAGATGCCCGGTGCCGCCTTCACCTGGGAGGGCTGGGTGAAGAACGCTGCTTCGACCAATTATCTCTTTTACAACATCAACACGAACCTCATCAACATCTCGACCAGTCCCAGCGGGTCGCTGAGTTACACGCAGTATGCGACGGTGGGGGCAGGGTTGGTGGGGCAGACCCTCAATTTATCTGATGGTTCAGTCCCCATCGATGGCAACTACCACCATGTGGCGTTGATTTTTGATGGTGCCCACCCCGTGCGCCAAATGTATGGCGTGGTGGACGGCGTGGTGAAGGGCTCGCTCGTGTTCTCGGGCGTCACCGGCGGCTTGCCGACGCAGGCGGGCTCCAGCTTCATGAACTGGAACAGCATCGGCATGGACGAGGTGCGCGTATCCAAGGTGCCCCGCTACACCCTGAGTTATTCGCCCACTATCCTTCTGCAAAAGCATCTTCGCGAGAAGGCCGCCCGCCGGAACCACTGAAAAATGAAACCAATCGCAATGAACTTCAAAGCAAGTCTATTTGCGCTGGCCGCGCTCACCGCCGCCCTGACAGTGAGCGTGGCCAGGGCTGTGGATTTCATCGCGGTGGATGACGAGCGCCCGACCCTCAGGTACCAAGAAGGCGAGCACGCCCACTTCGCTGTGCGTGCGCTCACCACGCCGAGCGAGACGGGCTGGCGCCTCGTTGTTGAGGGGCAGTACCCCGACCGTGATCATACGATTGCACCTTATTCCGGCGAGGGCAGCAGTCGTCTCGTCTTCCACACGCCAGCGCTCACGGTGGGCGAGCAAGAGTTCGCGGCGGTGGCCATCCTAGAAAACCAGCGTCTGCGGCAGTCGCTGGCGGGCCAGCGCGATGAGGCGCGCCGTCGCATCGCCGCGCTGTCAGAGCGGGTGGTGCGCGCTCGCGACCCCGCCCAACGCGCCACCCTCACTCGCGCACTAAACCGCGAGCGTGCGGCGCTCACCGCCCTTGAGACGCGCTACGCCCAAGCCCGCCGCATCGTGCAGCGCATCCCCCGCCGCATCACCGTCGGTTTCCCCGCGGGGGCCACCGCCCCGCGCCTGCAACTCATCGGCGACCAAGCCCTCGATCTTGGCGATCGCATCCGCTTCATCGTCCGGGCCACGGACCCCAACGGCGATGCCCTCGCCCTTTCAGTGGGGCCGTTGCCCCTACCCCCGGGCATGCTCTTCGACCCCGAGACGGCCATCTTCGAATACCGCCCCACCGCCGTCAACGTGGGCACGCGACCCTTTACGTTCAGTGCCTCTGATGGGCGTGAGTCCGCACGGGAGACCATCAACATCACCGTGCGCGGCCCCACACCCGACGCGCCCACCGAGCTTTCGGGCCAGGTGCTTGATACCAATTCTTTCATTGGGGGAGGCGGCCCCGCGGTCATCGCGGTGAGAAGCCTCGATACGCGCCGCAAGCTGCGCAAAGGCGATTTTTCGACCCTCGCCCAAAACGAGAGGCCCGTGGTGCACGCACGCATTCGCCTCATGGGCACGGGCCTTGAAACTTTTACCGACGCAGAGGGGCGGTTTCGCCTCACCGGCGTGCCCGGTGGTTCACAGATTTTCGACATCGACCCTTCCGCCGCGGAGGCCGCCCCTGATGGCTCGGGTTATGCGGGCTTCCGAGAAGAGATCAAGCTCATCGACGGCGTGAACAACGTCGTCACGCGGCCCTTTTTCATACCCCGCGTCGAGTCGATCAGCCTCACGCCGGTGAGCCCCACCGCGGTGACCACCGTGAATAACCCCCGCATCGGCGCGAAATTCGAGATTCAACCGGGCACCGCCCGCAACAGCGATGACGGCACGGCGTTTACGGGGAGCATCTCGATCTCTGAGGTGCCCGAGAGCTTGGCGCCTGCATCCATGCCCACGAATCTTCAGCCGGGGCTCGTCATCACCATCCAGCCCATCGGCGTGCGCTACACCACGCCCATGCGGCTCACCCTGCCCAACCGCGATGGCCTGCCGCCGGGAGGTGAAGCGAATCTTTGGTCACTCAATGCGGAGCTTGGTATTTTTGAAATTGTGGGCCGGGCCCGGGTAAGCACTGATGGCCAACGCATTGAGACGTTTGAGGGCGGTATTCGGGCCAATGACTGGCACTTTATCATGGGGCCACCCACCATCATGGATGGTCCGCTGGACAGCAGTACGGTTGAAGACCCGTTCTCTGAGGCTGTAGCCTGTATTGGTTCAACGACATCCTATGGCTGTGGAGCCCTAAGCATTTTTCATAACTTTGGCGGTTATCGCACCTTAGGGGGGCAACGTGGGCTGACGCTGCATTATCACTCTCAACGGGCTTACCAGGGGCCAGTAGTATTGGGGGCTGATGCCAAGATGGGCCGGACCATCATGATCCCACCCCTAGTATCATTAGAGCTCAGGGTGAGCGGCGTGGCGACGCGACAAATATATACAAACTCTTCTGTCCTTCAGCCCCTTATAGGCGAGCATTTCCGGCAAGCCATGAAATTTTCATTCCCTGACCTGGAAACAGGGGTTTACCCTTATGATGTGATGGTGCGTAACCACTATGGGCAGAGTTCCATAGGTGCGTCGGTTTCGGGCACATTCATGGTCCATAGTGAGACGACAAGTGCCTTTGGGGCGGGTTGGACGCTAGAGGGGCTCGACCGGGCGCGGACAGTGGGTAGTTCAAGCATTCTCATTACCAAGGGTGATGGAGGGTCGCGCTATTTTGTGTGGGATTCCACAGTAGATACTTTCGTGACGCCCAAGGGCGAGTTCTCAACACTGACTCGTGATGGTAGCGGTTTGCAGTGGCGGTGGAAAGGCGGCACCGTTGTTCGATTCGATAACCGGGGGTTTCAAAGGTCGGTCACAGACCGCAACGGCAATAGCACAGTGTATGAATATGATAGTGCAGACCGGCTCTCGCGCATTACCGACCCGGTGGGGTTATTCACGAATTTTGCGTATGGAGCTGATGGTAAACTGGTGGCGGTCACCGATCCGGCGGGACACGTGACGCTCTTTGATCATAATGAAGCAAGTGACCTCGTGGGCATCCGCAATGCTGATGGTACCGAACGCGAATTTTACTACAATGTACGTCACTTGCTCGCCGCGCAGATCGCAGAAAATGGAGCCACCACTCAATACCAATATGATGCCTACGGACGTAATACGGGGGCGATGCTCGAAGGTGGAGCAACGCGCTCGATCATCGCAGCGGATGCCAGAGGTGTTCTTGACCCCGCAGTGGAGGTAGGTACGCCGGATCATCCGGCACCGCTCTATCTCAGCAAAGACATCATGGGCGAATACCTTGATGCGAGTGGACGAGTGACGAAGGTGCTGACGGACCGCTTTGGACGTGAAACGATACGCATAGACGGCCTAGGGCGCACCATACGGACCGAACGTGACATTTCGGGCCTACCGCTACGGGTGTACGACAGGGGCAGGGTGACGGATAATGAGTACGATACTCGGGGGAACCTGATGCACACGAGTATTTTCGGTTTTGGCCACGACGTGAATATCGCGTACGAATCCGTGTATAACCAGCCCACGCGTATTGTGGACGCAAATGATAATGCGACGGATATTAGTTACGATGAGTTTGGAAATCTCATCCAGATTACCGGCGCACGGAGCGCCCGTACTAACTTTAGTTACTTTGCAAATGGGCTCTTGCGCACGGTGCAAGACGCGCTGAACCACACGACGATCTACGAGGTGGACATGCGCGGCAATACGAGCGCGGTCATTGACGCAGACGGTAAACGTACGACGTTCACCCGAGACGCGGCAGGCAACGTCACCCGGGTGCGGGACGCAAAGGGCCGCGATGTCATCATGGCCTATGACAGCATGAATCGGCTGACGTCGGTCACAGACGCGGCAGGCGGCGGCACCGAGTACACGTATACGCCCACGAGCAAGATCGCGACGATCCGGGATGCGAAGAACCAGACGACGACGTTTACGTATAACTTGCGTGATTTTTTGGTGCGCGTTACGAACCCGACGGGACAAGTGGAGAGTTATACGTATGACCCTGATGGTCGGCTTCTCAGCCGCATCAAGCACGATGGTATAGTGATCACCTTCACCTATAACGCAGCGGGCGAACTGACAACGAAGACGGCGCCAGGCAATGCTACGCAGTATTATTATGATCCCGCTGGCGTTTTCAATAGAGTGACTGATTTAGATTCTGATGTGCAGATGATCTACGACGTATCTGGGTTGCTCACCAGTTTGAATCAAACCACGGCGGGCACCGATGCGATCACCTATACGCGAGATGCGACGGGGCGGAAGATGCGGATGCGATTCGGTGCCAATGTTGACGTGCAGTATCTCTACACGGCAACGAACATCGTCGACGAGATCCGCGCTGGTTTCTTCGGACACAGCTACGTGTGGCGGCAGGAGCTTGACTTGCTCGGCAGACCGACGAAGCAGGTGCTGCCGAACGAGGTGGAGACGCGGTTTTCTTATGACAACGTATCCCGGGTCACCGAGATGGTGAACGAGCTGACGACGCCCTCTCGCATCATCTCGAAGTTCACGCACACCTACGACGAGGTGGGCAACCGCACGTCGCGTAAAGAGGTCGTTGGCGGCTTTGCAGGGGCAGGCGGCGCAACGGACGGTGTCGACACTGCGTATCAATACGATTTGCTGGATCGGCTCACTTCAGCCACGCATCCGCAGGAGCAGTTCGCCTACGACGCGGTGGGTAATCGCACGGAGCATGGGCAGAATTATAACACGCTCAATCAGCTGCTCAGCGACGGAAAGTTCACGTACACCTTCGACCTGAACGGCAACCGCACGTCGAAGCGCGACGTCGTTACGAACGAGGTCACCGACTACTTCTGGGACAGCGATGATCAGCTGCGGCAGGTGAATATCAAGAACAGCGCGGGTAGCATTATCAAGATCGTGCGGTTCAAATATGATGGCTTAGGGCGCAGGACCGAAAAGCAGTTCCAGGACAATGAGG
>CAYHWW010000153.1:0-1058 GCA_964360145.1 uncultured Oligoflexia bacterium
CGTTGTCGGGTCCTCGCGGCTCCACGCGGCGTACAGGAGTACGCCTTGGTCGCCCCTGCGGCCCTCCGCCTCGCATCTGGCCCTTTCTCGACAATCTACAAAAACCAATGTCGATGACACACTATAAACGCTGTTTATAGAGCCTTTCTGGCTCACAGAGACTGACACAGTGCGGCAAGAGTGTGGGAGTTGAGCTCCGTGGACACACTTTTCAATATGACGGGAGTATTACAAAACAAAACTGCTTTGTGCGCAATCCCCAAGCCGGGCGTATTTTGGCAGATCAGCGCCCCCACGATGTTGTGGCTTATGGAGTAGTGGCGGTTTTCCAGAATCTGCTGGAGGGCCAAGGGGATCTCTTTTTTCTCAAGGCGGGCGCGGCGCGGCATATAGTCTTTGAGGTAAATGGACATGGCGATGCGCCCCGCTTCTTTCATCGTGAGCGCCGTGAGGATGTGCTTGCCATAGGCCAAGTTGCTCACCTCTTTGGCTTTTTTCATCCCCAGATCCGTCTTTGTCTGGATGACTCGCACGCTCGTTTCGATCAAATTCTTAATGGCGGATTTTCTGTCCGGCGCGAAGGAAGAAGCGTGCAGCAGCACATCGAGCACGAGGCCGCAGTTGAAGGCGATTTGCCGGTAGGCGCTGCCTTCGTCAAAATGCTCCGCCATCTGGGACGCGCAGGGAATGACGGTCTTGGGGTCCACCGCGAGACGCCCCGAGGAGGGATCCCACTTGAGGGGCTTGCCGCCGGTGACCTCGAGAAGCCTCTGGGCGACAAGCAGCTTGCGCGACGCGCTGACGCCGTACAGCCGGAGACACTGCGTGAAGTCAGGCTCGGATTCGCTGCGACGCATCGCTTTGATCATGCGAATAAAATCGTCTTTGTGAGGCATGAGCTTTTTGAGGTAGAAATCAATTTGAGCCTCCGCGGAATCCAGGTCCTCCAGAACGTCTTCCAGGCCGTTCAATGGCGATAGGATCTTCAGGAAGAGCCAATCCACCAGGGGCGAAACGGAGGGTGACTCGTGCTTCGCGGGCGCTGCGATGGGTTCAGC
>CAYHWW010000153.1:1158-8093 GCA_964360145.1 uncultured Oligoflexia bacterium
GCGATGGGTTCAGCAACGGACTCAGCGACAGGCACCGCGGCGGGTTCAGTCGATGGAGCGGCGGCGACTTCCGCCGGAGTATCGACGACAACAGCCTTGTTTTTCTTAGTCGCATTGATGCCATACTGAGCGATGGCCTTCGTCAGCGCTGAGTTTTTGATGTAGGGCGCGAGGCACGCGGCAACGGTGGCGGCGGTGGCGGGAAGAGCCAAGACCTCCTCGACGCCGGTGATATTCGCCAACGTAGCAAAGCCTTCCTGACTGGCATCAGCCAAAACAGCGATGGGTGTATCGAAGTCAGGATTGTGGCGGATACCGGCGATGCGCTCTTTCAATGCCTGCTCGCCACCTGGCCTCAGCAGCAACATGCAGATGTCAGGCCTGAGCCGCTGGACGTCCTTGGCGAAACGCGCTGGGTCCGTGTAAACGTCAGTTTCAACGCAGTAGTCGTCCAAGAGCTTGAGGGGCAAGCGCCCCTGGCTGTCCTCGTCGCAGAACAGGAACACCAAAGGGACCAGGCGATCGAAGTTCTGCTTGCTCACTTGGCGCCCTTCACTTTGGCGTCCGTCACTTTTTTCAAGAGCTCTTCGATGTAAGCGGAATACTCAGTGTAGTTCGAAGCTTCAAGGCCACGCATGAATCGACAAAGCTGCTCAAACGCATTGTGTTTTTCCTGATCGATGATGCGCAACAGCACGTTCACCCTTTGTTGCAGCGCCTGAGTTTCCTCGAGCTGGCCCAGCGCCACCTTGATCGGGATGTTTTGGGGTATTTCGAATTTCGGGGAGCTCATACTTGACCGAGCTCCGCGAACACCTTCGCTTCGAGCTGAGCGACGTCCTCGGTTAAGGGCTCATTTTTAAAGCTTTCCGCCGCGTCCTTGCTCTCCGAAGCGTTCGGGTCGATGCCCATGGACTTCACTTTCTCCTCCAGGCGCTCCACCTTGGCCGCCAAGTCCTTTGCTGATTCGCTGCCGAGCCGCTCTGCAATCTCATGGAGCTTGAAGAGCGCGCTGCTTGCTTTTGTATTGATTTTGCCCAGAGCGGTCTTGTGATCCGGCGCATCGGCCAAGGGCGAATCTTTTGAGATGAAGCAAACCTTCACGGACTCTTTCTTGAGCAGGTTGTCTTTAAACAGCTTCAAAGCACCCGTGAAGGCCGCGCCCTCAACCTTGAGGTCCTGCACGCACACGAACAAAAAGCTGACGTGTTCCAAAACCGTGGACGTCTCGGTGAATACTTGCTGGAGCTCCGTCTCGCTCATCTCATCGTAGAGCTTGATCAGCAGATACTCGTCGTGAAAAGATGCCCGTGCGCCCATGTGCCCATAATACCAGAGATCATGCCAAGACCACTCCGAAACGCAGCCCTCGCACGCTAACGGTGATGGCGGCGCGGTCGAATGCCTCCATGGCGGTGAGCAGTATGGCGGCCCCCGGGACGATGACATCGGCGCGGCCTTCGCCAATGGCGGGGTTGGCGGCGCGCTGTTCTGGGGTCAGGGCCGCGAGAGCGCCGTAGAGGTCGCCCACCATGCGACGATCCAGCTGAAAACCATGCAGGCGAACCGTGTCAAAGGTTTTGAGGTTCAGCGCCACCGCGGCGAGGGTGGTGACGGTGCCCGCTACCCCCACCCACTCCTTCGTGCGCAGCTCTTTTTGCAGCCCAGGACTCAAGCGGCTCCAGGCCCCCCGCAGCTCCCGCTCCATGTGCTCCAGGTCACCCTTGGCATAGGGCGTCGTGGGCAAGAACAGATCCTTTGCGCGCACCGAACCCATATCGATGCTCTCTCCGCGCACTTTAAGTGGGCCGCCAGAGCTGTTTTGGGCAGTGACGAACTCCGTGCTGCCCCCCCCAATATCCAAAACAGCCGTCTTCAAAGGATCCTGTCCCTCCAGCAGACCGCCAGCAAAGCTCAGGCACGCCTCCTCCTCACCAGCAATGATGCGCACGATGAAGCCAAGATCGCGGTGGATCTTATCGTAGAACTCCCCACTGTTGGCCGCATCCCGCGAGGCACTGGTGGCCACTACCCGCACCGCTGCGGGGTCAACCCCATGACGCATGCAGGTCTCCCGGCAGCGGGCCAAACAGGCCCGGGCCCGCTCCATGGCCTCGGGCGTGAAGACCCGGCTCTTCGCCACGCCTTGGCCGAGCCTGACGATGTTTTGCTCGTCATGGACCACCCGCCCCACCCGAGGCACGCCATCAGTTTCCACCTCCGCGATCAAAAGGAGGATGGTGTTGGTACCGATATCGATGGCTGCGCGACGCTCAATGCTCATAAAAAATGTCCCCAGGATAGGTAGTCGAGAAAGGGCCAGATGCGAGGCGGAGGAGGAGCCCGGCGACCAAGGCGTGCTCATGCACGCCGCGTGGAGCGGGCGACGAACGACAACGAAGCAGATGGCCCTTTATCGGCTGCCTACCTAAGGGGCTTCGGGGTCGCCTTTGCCCTTTTGTAGATACGTCATGCGAAGCTTGAGCTGATAAAGCTCTTTCTCCAGGGCCTCCACTCGACCCTTCAAATACTTGTTCTCTTCTTCGAGCTCGGCCACCTTCTTCGTCTTCTCGTGGGCCATGCTGTAGAACCCCTCATCGAAGCTCTCCGTGCGTGGATCATAGGTGCCAACCCGTTGTTCTCCATCGACGAGGGCTTTCACCCGGTATCTGCCGTCATCACCCTTCACGGCCTCGGTGACCTGCACATCATAGGCTTTACCGGGGTAGGCCTTATCCACCCAGTATTTGGCGCCGGTCATCTTGGCGCGGTTAGCCTCTTTGTCGCTGGCACAACCCGTGAGGCCCGCGGCCATGACGAACGCGATCACTGCGAACAGAATTGAACCATTGAGTACGGCATCCATTTTCTTCATTGGGTCTCCAAAGTCCGTTGGGGGCTCAGCCCCTTAGAAAAACTTCTTCAGCAGATTTCTCGCGGCATCGGGCACAGCAAGCTTTTCCAGCTCCTTCTTCACGGCGCCTCCGGCTTTTTCTTTAGCGGCGTCTTGCAACGTATTCTTCGCAAGCTGTTGCAGGGTGTAGCCCCAATCATATTGGGGATCCATCATGGTGCCCCGCATGCGGGCGGAAACCGCCGCGGCGTTGAAGCGACGATCCTTGGGCAAGTTGCCCAACAAACCATAGTGATCGATGAAGTCCGCATTCATATCCATGCTGTAATCCGCGATGGAGAGCGTACCGCTGCCCTTCAGGTCGAGCCCCCGCTGGGGAGGAGCCTTGCCCGTGAGCTCTGTGAGGGTCAGGGTGCCGTTGTTGAGGGCGAACCGCGTGGACAGCTCGGTGTACTCACCCTTCCAGTCCATAAGCTTGTCCGAGATGCGCACCCGGGACTTCAGGAAGTCAGGGAGCTTATCCATGACGCCGGTTTTGATCTGCTTGCCCACGTCCATGCTGGAAAACTTGGCATTCTTGATATCGAACTGGCCGCCGCCCTTCCAGCTGCTGTTGATCTCGGGACGGTTCAAGCCCGTGCCACCGATGTTGAGCTTGCCGCTGACGATGCCACTCATGGAGTTTTTGGCGAAGCTCATGCGGCTCTCCGCCATTTTCTGGGTATTCATACCCGCGAGCTCCATGTTCACGCCCACGATGGGCTTGGGATTCTTGGCATTCAAGGATGCATCCATCTTGAAGCCCCCATCAAAGGCCTGGAAGCTGAACCCCTTCAATTGGAGCAGCAGGTCAGCGAGAATCACTTGTCCCTTGACCCCACGGAGGCTGACGCCCGCGGTGGTGAGCCGCTCAATGCTGAAATCAAAGGAGCCGTTGGCCTTTGCCACGGTGGGGTTGCCGCGCAGGGGGTCAAGCATGCGGTTGTAATCCACCGCCGCGGCATCACCGCTGCCCTTGCCACCGCCGGTGGCTTTACCTCCAGCCCCACCTGCCGGAGCGGAGGCCGCCTGAGCAGTGGACGACGCAGGGAAGAGTTTATCCAAATCCGCATGCTTAGAGATGAAGGTGAAGCGGAATCGGGGAGCAGCCAAATTGGAGGCCTGACCCGTGAGGTTGCCCTCCACGCTCTCTGAGCGAATGGCCACCTGGAGTCTTTTCAGTTCGTTGGCCGCCAGATCCAAAGCACCGGACAAATTCAGCGCCTCTGACATCGTGGCGGTCTTCGCGGTGACGCCGTCAAACTTCACGTTGGCGGAGTAGCCCAGCTGGTCCGAGGGCCCCTGGGCTTTGGCCGCCAACTCCACATTGCCGTTGAGGCCGTTCTCAGCCACGGCTGGGAATATGGCGCCGAGCTTGCCGAGCTCGATGCGGTTGGATTGAATCTCTGCATCCACCAGGGTCACCGCGCCCTGGTTCTTGGTGCTCGCTTTGCCGTCAATGATCACGTCAGCCAAACGCAGCTTGAGGCTGGGCACGTTTGTGCCCTCAGGAGAGACACTGGCGGTCACATCGAGACGGAGGGGCACCCCCGCACGCTTGGAAAGGGAGCCCGGGCTCTCTAAATCAAGATCATCGAGCTGAAGGGAGGCTTGCGCATCCAACTTGTCAAAGGGCTGGGCACCGCCGGCGGCCTGCAGACTGCCCTCCAAACGCAGGGGACCTTTGACCTTGAGGGTTTTGCCCATGGTGATGTCGAGGACGGCAACCAGGTCAAAGGGCATGCGGGAGGTGGGCGACACGTCTCGCAGATGGAATGAAAGATCTTTGACGTCGTAGGAGGCGCCAGCAACCGCGTCTCTGTAAGAGACTTTGGCGTGATCCATGAGGAGGGTGAAGCGGGAACGGAGCACTATGGCTGGCAGCGCCACGCCATCGCCTGTGGCAACCGCGGCCTTTTGCCCGGGGGCGGACGGTGCGCCGGGGGCCCCCTGAGGACCGGCTTCTGATTTCACTAAAGTCATGAGGTTGAGCTTGCCGTCCTGGCCCTTCACCACATTGAGCTCGGGCTCATTGAGCAGCAAACTCAACGACGGTGCGCCGATGAGCAACGGCAGCAGGGGCACGTTCACCGCGGCATCTTTGACGGAGAGCACTCTCTTGCCATGGGCGTCGGCGATGGAGAGACCATCGATGTCCACCTTGACGCGGCCCCAGAAGGAGAGCTTCAACGCACCGAGCTCCAACTTGCCGTTGAGATGCTCATTGGCCGCGGCCACTATCTGTGGACGGTACTTATTCACATCCACGACGAAGGGCAGGGCCATCGCCGCGATGAGAAGAAGAAGAACGAAACCACCGGAAATTTTTAGAGCTGTTTTCATGGCCCTCGTAATGTAGCCCAAGTCGCTGGCCTTGAAAGCCCTAAACTCGCTGAATGCACTGAGTCTAAGGCCCTAACCTCAGGACTGGAGTTTCTTTTTGAGCAGGTCGTTGATGACGGCGGGGTTGCCCTTGCCCTTCATGGCCCGCATGGCTTGCCCCACCAGGAACCCGAATACCTTGTCTTTGCCGGCACGATATTCGGCAACCTGGGCGGCGTTGGCGGCAAGCATCTCGTCCAAGGCTTTCTCGATGGCCCCCGTATCGGACACCTGGGCCATGCCTTTTTCTTGCACGATGGCGTCCGGGTCGCGGCCCGTGGCGAACATTTCCTCGAATACAGCCTTCGCGGCGGTGTTGCTGATGACACCTGCTTTAACCAAGCCAATGAGGGCGCCGAGGGCCTGGGGCCTGGCTTTGACCGCGGAGAGATGAGAGCCCACATCGCTTTCCGTGTCATCGCTCTTCATGAGCCGCAGCAGCTCCCCCATGACCCAGTGGGCGGCGGCCCTGGGCTCACCGCTGGCATCGGCCGCCACTTCAAAGTAATCGGCAAGGGCGCGGGATGAAGTGAGCACCGCGGCGTCCGCGGCGGGGATGCCCCACTGGCTCACATAACGGGCTTTTTTAGCATCGGGGAGCTCAACGAGCTTGGCGCGCACCGTGGCGACGTGCGCTTCCTCCACCACTACGGTGGTGAGGTCGGGCTCGGGGAAATAGCGGTAGTCGTGGGCTTCTTCTTTGGAGCGGAGACTGTGGGTGGTGTTCTTGCCGCTGTCGTAGCCCCGGGTTTCCAACACGACTTTGCCGCCGGTTTTCACCAGCTCCACCTGGCGGTTGATCTCGTATTCAACCGCCTTCTCAAGGAAGCGGAAGGAGTTGACGTTCTTGATCTCGGCGCGGGTACCCAGGGTGGTGGAACCCGCGGGGCGCACGGACACGTTGGCATCGCAACGCAGGTTGCCCTCTTGCAAATTGCCGTCGTTGACACCCACGTACATGAGGATCAAGCGCACTTTGCGCATGTAGGCGGCACACTCCTCGGGGGTGCGCAGGTCGGGGTGGCTGACGATCTCGATCAAGGGCGTGCAGGCGCGGTTGAGGTTCACCAGGGTCGAGCCCGATTGGTGCACGGATTTACCGGCGTCTTCTTCCATGTGAACGCGCTGAATGCGCACCTTGCGGGAGCCCGTGGAAGCTTCAATCTCGATGGTGCCGTCGGAGCAGAGGGGCTCGTCCATCTGGCTGATTTGGTAACCCTTGGGCAGATCGGGGTAGAAATAGTTTTTGCGTGCGAAGACAGAGCGGCGATTGATGCGGCAACCCAGGGCCAGGCCCGCGAGCACCGCCATGTCGAGGGCCTCGCTGTTGAGCACGGGCAGCGCACCAGGGTGGCCGCCGCACACGGGGCACAGGTTGTCGTTGGGCTCAGCGCGCACATCCACGGGGCAACGGCAAAAGAGCTTGGCCCCCGTGGCGAGCTGGGCATGGATTTCGAGACCTATGACGGATTCGAACATGGTTTGGGCATAGCATGGAGTTTTGGAATTGGCGCGGTGCCAGGGCTGTGCTGCGAAGAACCATGACGCGGTGAGCCGCAAAAAGTAACGGCGTACCTTTTTGCCTATCGGCGGTCAACGGCGCTTTGACGATGAGCAGGGCAGAGGGGTCATGATCACGAGACTCAGCGGTGCTATTTTA
>CAYHWW010000154.1:0-7904 GCA_964360145.1 uncultured Oligoflexia bacterium
CGCGTGGAGCGGGCGACGACGACAACGAAGCTATGCGGGAAAAGACCGAGCCTACTCTACGCGTAGTCGCGGGCGGTGATGTTGTATTTCTCTAATTTCCTAAGAAGTGTCTTTTTCGGGATGTTGGCATGTATCGCCGTCTGGTTGATGCGACCCTTGAAGGCCTTCAGGGCGCTGATGAGGAACTGGCGCTCGAATTCCTCTTTATTAGCCTCGAAGTCCAGCTTGGTAACGTTCAGGGTGAACCCCAGTGGAGGGATGGTGGGCAGTGGTTCCGTGCCACCGTCCGAAAGCATGGGTTGTGCGGAGCCCATGGCCGAAGTCCGGGGAGCGACGGAAACAGCAGCCACGAGGGGCCCCTGTTGTTGATGTGATGCGCTGGTGAGCAGGGACTCCGGCAGAGACTGGGGCGAGATCTGCTCACCATTTTCAATGACGAAGGAGTGCTCGATGATATTCTCCAGCTCCCGGATGTTGCCGGGAAAGCTGTGGTTCTTCAGGATGGCCATTGCGGCGGGGGTCACGCCGATGATGTTCTTGCGATGGAGCTGATTGAACTTTTCAGTGAAATACTTCACCAGGTGATCAATGTCGTCTTTTCGTTGCCTCAGGGGAGGGAGGAAGATGGGCAGTACATTCAGGCGGTAGAACAGGTCTTCCCTGAACTCACCCTTCTTCACCATGTCTTCGAGGTTGCGGTTGGTGGCGGCGATGATCCGCACATTCACTTCGATCTCGCGGTTGGCGCCCACGGGGGTGAAGCGCTTTTCCTGAAGGACACGGAGCAACTTCACCTGCATGGCGGGCGAGATATCGCCGATTTCATCGAGCAACAGGGTGCCGCCGTCCGCGTATTGGAATTTTCCGATCTTGCGTGAGTCGGCGCCGGTGAAGGCCCCCTTCTCATGGCCGAAGAATTCGCTCTCAATGAGGTTTTCTGGGATGGCGGAGCAGTTCACCGTGACAAAACGCTCATCTTTGCGTGGCCCATTGAAGTGGATGGCGTTGGCCACCAGCTCTTTGCCGGTACCAGATTCACCGCGGATTAATACGGCGGTGTCCACTCGCGATAGTTTCTCGATAATGCCGAAGACCTTTTTCATTTCGGCACTATGGCCAACGAAAGTGTTGCCACCGGGTAGGTTGATGACTGGCGCGGAGAGAGACATGGTACGCACCATGTTGTGGGCCTTCAGGGCGCGGTCCACCAGGTACACCAAGTTCTCAGCCTTAACGGGCTTCTCAAGATAGTTGTAGGCGCCTTCGCGGGTGGCCTCGATGGCGTCGCGTACGTTGGAGAAGGCTGTCAGGATAATTACGATGACGGAGGGATCATAGGCCTTGATCTGCTTCAAAGCTTCGAGACCGCTCAAGCGCGGCATATTCACGTCCATCAATACAAGGTCGTAGCCGTTGGCTTGTACTTTGTTGATGGCCTCTTCACCGTCCTGGGCCTGGTCCACGCTGTAGCTGGCCTCACCAAGCGCGGAAGCCACGGTCATGCGCAAACCTGGGTCATCATCAACGACTAATACTTTATACATGGGTTTCTCCTTTATCGAACGGGATCTGTGTAGTGGTCATAAAACCTGTTTTGCCACCGCTCTGGGGCTCGAGGTCAGCGGCGGCATGAATGGGCAGATAAAGACTAAATGTGGAGCCCTTTCCCAAGTCGCTGACCACCTCCAGGCCCCCTCCGTGCATCTCAGCGAAGAATCGACTGAGGTAGAGTCCCAAGCCGTAACCCTTGCTTTGCATGGTTTGGTCGTTATGAGGGCGGTAGAATTTGTGGAAAAGGTTCTGCTGGTCGGCTTTGCGGATGCCATAGCCTTCGTCTTTCACTGTAACCTCTACAAAGCCCGGGCGCTTTGTGGACTCCTTCGAGGCGATGGTCACCGTAGTGCCCTCAGGGGAATACTTGATGGCGTTATCCACAAGATTGGCGAGGATTTTGCCAACAAGAGCAAGGTCGACGGCGATGGGGAACAGCGGTTCAAGATCAGTCTCAAGCTTGATGTCCTTGCGGGTGGCTTGAAAAGTCAGTTTGCGCACGCATTCCTCAATGAGCCTGTTCACATCTTTGCTTGAGCGTTGTAATTGGATGTGGTTGGACTCCACCTTCGCCAGCTCCAGAATCATGGTGATGAAACGGTTGAGCTCGTCCGTGCTGGTGACGATCTGGTTGACGATGTTCGGGTCGGAGCCGGAACGGCCCAACATCTCTGCCATGCCTTGGATGCGGGCCACAGGCGTTTTCAAATCATGGGTGATGAGGCTCATGAAGTTGCCCTTCAGTTCATCCACCTGCATCAGCACTTCATGCTTGCGCTGGAAGTCAGCCTTCTGTTTGAACTCTACGATGAGGCGATAGGGCACGGAGACGTAATAAGCGAAAAAAATGCCCAACAGTGGATGGGACATATCGAGAGCCAGATTTGAGAATTTAAAAAAGAAGAGAGCCAGCGCCGTGTAACCCAGGCAGAGCATCATGGTGATTCCCACGCCGAGGGCCGGGCTTGTATTGAATACCAACCACACGATACAGGCCGTGAGGAGGAATGTGATGGCTGCATTGAGGGCAAGGGGGCTGGGCTTCAGCGCATCGTCGTGAATAAGGGTTTCTACGATGTGGCCATGGATGCCCAGCTTGGGGTTGGTGAAGAACTCCCTGGCGAAGGGGGTGTAGGCGTAATCGTTGGAGTTAGTCTCGCTCTTGGCGCCGATGATGACGATCTTGTCTTTGAATGCAGAAACGGGCACCAGGCCTTTGAGCACATCGATGAAACTATATTGCGGGAAGGGGGGGCGCGTCTCCTGGGTAGACCCGCGGAAGTTGATGAGGAAAAACCGGGCATTTACTTCCGGCATGAAGGAGAGGCCGTCGTACTGAGAGGCATCTCTCTTGCCGTTAGTGAGCTCCGCGAGCTGAGCATGCACGGTTTTTTCGCCGTTGACGGCGTAAATGCCCCGACGGGAGACCTTATCTTCAGAGAATGCGGCGCTGTCTTTGTGGATGATGGCGAGGCCCCGGGGTATCGTCTGGAGCGAGCTCGGCGGTAGCACTTCGCCAGTGACGTCGAAATCCGTACCCAGAAGGACAGGCACACCAGCTTTGGCGGAAGCCTTGGCCGTGGCGGTAAATTCATCGGCCACAATCATCGATCTGGATTTCTGCTCCAGGGAGGTGGCATCGCCTTCATTGAGGGCCTTGTTGAAGTCAACCATGAAGGCCACGGCCTTAGCGCCGCTGCGGGACAGGAGCTTCAATAACTGCAGATGTTGCTGCATATGCAGTGGGGGGGCTTCATCCAGCGCATCAGTGGTGGCATCGTCGATGGCGATGAGGGCCACACGGGGGGATTGCCGCTTGGCGCCTTGGGCCCGCATGCGGAAGTCATAGAGGGAAGCCTCAAAAATCATGAGCTTGAAGTTCATGAGAATGGCGGTAAGGGCGAGGCCTGCGCCACAGGACAGCAGCACCAGCCGCGGGTTTGTGCGCTGAAAGAGGGTTCTAAGCTGGCGGGTCAGTTTCAAAAATTCCATGCACGTCCCGGATGTCCCATGAGCAACCCCCATGCCACTTTGACACCAAGGGATTCAGACCTCAGATCGCATACTTAGAAGAAGTGGTGTCAAAAAGCACTGTGAAACTTTTATGCACCCCTGAAGGGAGTACCCCGATGGGAATGGGGATTAATGACAGCCCTCAGGTGCGGTGCCTGGAATGAAGTATTCCTCAATGATATCAGCTTCATTGGTGGTTACAGTGGCTCCACATCCGCGATTGCGGTCAATGCGGTGTTTTTCGAGCAATTCATAGGAGGGCTCCTCCCCTTCTCGCAGGGCACCGGGTCGAACGGTGCGGGAGTAGTGAGCCCAGAGAGGGAGGGCAGCCGTGGTACCCGTCAGTTTAATCGGGTTCTGAGGGGCATCCTTGAGCTCATCAAAGCCCACCCACGCGACGGTGGCGAGCCCCGCGGAAAACCCTGCGAACCACGAATCCCGATAGAAGCTCGTGGTGCCTGTTTTGCCATAGGCGGGTCGGGTGTAGCCAAGGGCCTCCATGGAGCGCGCTGTACCCCGACGGGTGACATCGCGAAGAAGGGTCCAGAGGATCTCCGCAATTGCTGGTGCCAGCACTTGTTCTTCTCGTGGAACGAAGCGCGCCAGGGTACCGCCATTTTTGTCAGATATGTATTTCACCGCGGTGATTTCTTTGTAGAGGCCTTTGTTGGCCAATGTGGCGTAGGCTTGGGCCAACTCCACGGCCCCTACGTCCACGGTGCCAAGCGCAATGCTGGGCAGTGCGGGGAGCACCGTGCTGATGCCCAATTTGCGGGCGGTAGCTACCACTGCGGAAGGCCCTACATCGATGGCTACTTTGGCTGCTGGCACATTGATGGAATTGATAAAGGCTTCCCGCAGGGTCAGAGGCCCTCGGAACTCCCTGTCGTAGTTTTGTGGCGACCATGTTTGGCCCCCATCGTAGGTATGCGTGAGGGGAGCATCATTGAGCATGTATGCAGCGGTGTATGGGGTGCCAGCGCTGTCGGCGCCCCGCTCAAGGGCGGCAGCGTAAACAAAGGGTTTGAAGGTGCTGCCGGCGGAGCGCTTCATGTTGAGCACACGATTGAAGGAGCTTTCGGTGTAGGATCGTCCACCGGCTAGAGCACGGATGAGGCCTTTGGCGTGATCCACGCTGACAAGGGCTGCTTCGAGACGCAGGGGCGCCTTTATGCCGAGGCGTTTCTCGAGAACCCGCGCCATTTCATCGGCGGACTGTTCAGCGGCTCGTTGAAGGATGGGATCCATGGCGGTGTAGATGCGTAGCCCCTCCCGCCCCAGGTCTTCCTGGGAAATGCGATCCCCCAGCTCATCAATGACCTGGGCTTTAACGAAGTCCGCATAAAAAGGTGAGGTGTTGCGGCCATGGCTGGGAGGCGCGAAGAGGAGTTGTTCCCGCAGCGCCTCTTCCAACTCTTTCTGGGCGATGTAGTGCTGCTCCGCCAGCTTATGCAGAACGGTGTCTCTTCTGGCTATGGCCCGGTCTTTATTGCGGTAGGGGGAGTACACCGCGGGACCGCGGATGATGCCTGCCAGGAATGCCATTTCGCCGATGGTGAGGCGTTCGAGGGGTTTGGAGAAAAAATATTTGGCTGCATCCGCCACGCCGTGCACTTCCAGGGTACCTACTTGGCCGAAGTACACCTCGTTCAAGTATTTTTCGAGAATTTGGTCCTTGTCGTAGCGTAGCTCGATGAACACCGCCAGAATGAGCTCACGGAGCTTGCGGTAGAGGTTTTTCTGGCTGGACTGCAGCAGGTTCTTCACAAGTTGCTGGGTGATCGTGCTGCCGCCCTGGGTCCAGGAGCGGCTTTTGAAGTTGATCCAGACGGCTCGGGCGAGACTGCGGGGGTCGAAGCCGAAATGTTCTCGGAAGCGCTGGTCCTCAACGGAGATGATGGCTTCCTTCAGCACTGCGGGGACTTGGTCCAGGGGGATGTAGTCCTGAATGGTTTTTGCCGTGCCTGCGATGCGGGCAATGAGCAGGGGTTCCAGCGCCAATGCAGGGGCGGACGCGCTGTTCACGAGCAGCTCAGTGATGCGGCCAGCCTCTGAGCGGACTTCCACGGTATCTGCCGCGGCGGGTTGCGCGGCAGTGGGGTCATCCAATGAGGCGATGGGGGCTATCTCGCCTCGGGGGCGCCAGCGCCATGAATGGCGAGGGCCATCAGAGGATTCTTCCACAGGTAGGTTCAGTCTTTTGAGGCGCTCATTGAGCTGAAGATCCCGGACGTCATCTCCTGGATGGATGATCGTGGAGTCTGAATAGATGAGGGTGGGTTGGTTGACCGCCGTGTCCTCCATGAGGCCACGGATTTCTTGAAAGGTGCGCCAACAGTAAAATGTGAATGCCAGCGCAAAACACACTGCCACAACGGCGAGCCAGCCCCGACCGCGCCATGCGATCGTTGCTAACCTGCGAATCTCTTGACTAACCCTGCGCGATGGAGATGATGCGGCCATGATGAAATCGTTGGGTGGAAGGTACGTTGCATTCCTCTGTCTGTCACTCTTTGCAGTTACCTTTCAGCCGTTAAGTGCTCACGCTGTACAGTTGGATTGGAGCGGCCAATTCTGGTTCGACAACCATTGGCTGAATAACTACCAGTTGGACCGTGGTCGCCCCGGCTACGATTCCGACCCCTATCTGTACAATAAGGGTGGTCCCTACGTGCCCGGCTCCGGCGAGAAGAACGTGGCTTGGTTCGCGGCATTCCTGCGCTTGAAGCCCAAAATCATTGTCAACGACAGCATTCAGATCAAGAGCGAATGGCATTTGGGCAACCCCATTTACGGCTTTTTCGGTCGTGACGTCACCACCACCGGCGGCGAGCAGTACAACTTCTCGGGTGCGCAAAAGAATGGTTCCGCCATCACCGCAACCCGCCTCTGGGCAAATCTCATCACGGATTTCGGCATCATCGAATTGGGCCGCGCCCCCATCCATTGGGCCCTTGGCGCATTTTGGAACTCCGGCGACAAGCTCTTTGACCGCTATCAAAGCAGCGGCGACATGGTCCGCCTCACTAGCAAGTTCGGTAACCTGTCCGTGTCGCCTGCCATCAGTAAAGTCTCCATCGGCAACAATGTGGCCGGTGCCTTGGATACCTCCCAGACCGCCCCGAACTTCCCGGGAATGTCTCCCGTGCGAGCTGGTAACGACGATGTTACCGATTACCACGTGGCTGTGCGCTACGATAACACCGAAGAGGACTTCGACTTCGGTTTGATGTGGACCCGGCGTACCGGTAACGCAGCTCAAAGCACGATTCGCCCTACACCGTCAGGCAACCAGACCGCCAAACTGAACTTCAACGTTTTTGACTTCTACGCGAAAAAGAAGCTGAGCCGCTTCAGCTTTGGTCTCGAAGTGCCGTTGTTCACGGGGACTTTGGGCTCCATCGATGGTTCCGCCAACGAGTTTGAATATAAGACCGTGGCTGCCATCTTTGAGGGCGCCTACACTTCGGATCAGTGGGATATCAGCCTGAAGGGTGGCCACGTGCCCGGCCAGCCCGCAGTCAATCCCGCACGGGACCCAGCGAATAATATTACCTCTTTCGTAGACCCGGGGGCCAAGTACCGCGCTGTTTATCTGCACAAGAACTACGGCTTGGGCCTCATCATGTTCCACTACAACCTGCACGGGCTGACGGCCAATAATCCTGATAATTTGACTGCGAGCCAGGTTAACTCCCCTTATGATGCTCCCATTGTTAACGCGAACTACGTCTCCCTATCGCCCACGTTTAAGCTGGATAAGTGGTCCTTTCACCTCACGGGAGTTGCCGCCTGGGCCTCTGAAACGGCCCCCAACAATCCGGGCAGCAACCCCATGAAGTTTTACAATCACCAACGGCGCCAGTGGTTTGACACCACGTTCGCCAATGGCGATCAAAAATCATTCATGGGTTGGGAAGTGGACGGCAGCACCAGCTTCCGTTGGGATGATCACTATGTCATGGATTGGACCGTGGGCTTCTTCTTCCCCGGTGCCTATTACAAATTCGCCAATAACACGGCGCCCTTCCATGAAAACACTGTGAGTAGCTTTATGTTTGCCTCTCAATTCAGGGCAGGCATCACATTTTAGTAGGCTCGGTCTTTTGGCGGGGAGCTTCGTTGTCGTTCGTCGCAGCCTCCACGCAGCGCACATGAGTGCGCTTTGGTCGGCTTGCTCCTCCTCCGCCTCGCTCCTCGCCAAAATACCTTCGCCTACTCGTAGGCTCTGTTTTGCCGCAGACCCTCAACCAAAATTCCGGTTAGGCGAAGGGATTTTCCCGCATGGCGAGGCGCGACGACGAGTGAGCGACCAAGGCAATGGGATGGACCCACCCTGT
>CAYHWW010000155.1:0-7894 GCA_964360145.1 uncultured Oligoflexia bacterium
TATCTAAGCGATGACCGCCCGCTTATGGGATTCACCCTCAAAAAAGACAAGGTCATCTACATCCGCGCCCGGGAAAACATCCGCTTCATGTCTGGCAATCCCAAGGGCATTGAATATTCATACAACCGTGGCGCCTACCAAAGCTTTAAGGTCCAGGTGCGCTCCCTGATTTATCCGGAGAGCGCCGCGTCATCCTTTAAAGATCACATGTTTACTGAATAACTCGGCCTCAAACCACCGACTTATCCACAGGACCACCCCAAGTTATCAACAGGCAAAATCCCATTGATTTTAAAGGGATTTTGCCTTGAATGTGGGACAAATAGCCCCAACTAAAAAGAATTTATCCCCAAGGGGCCCGCCTGATGCGGCTTTCCATGTACTCACAGTATCCTAACACAACGAAAACCCGCGCCCAGCAAGGCTCTTCACAAACTGAGATTTTACAACATCGATGCATTGCCGCACCTGGTGCGGCAATGCATCGGAACACTCACCACATGGCTCTACGGAAAGCCACGATGGCCGTGGGTATTGCGAGAATATTGCTGAATTGAATTCCAAGAAACGGGCTTACCCAGCCTTTTTCTGCAAGCATTGAACCCAAGAGATTGCCGGCCCAATACACAAAAATGATGGCCACACAGATCAGCAGCGCATTGGACTTCACATTACGCATACGAACGGTGCCCAGACCCACGCCAAGAACACCGAAGATGAGGGGCGCTAACCCCAGGGCCACCCGCCGCCAATACTCAATGGAATACTCCACGTAATGGGGCTGATCATTCTTTGCTTTATACTCCCTCATGGCCGCGCCAATCTGGGCCTGGGTCATGGTCTTGGGGTAGCTGATCTCGCCCGTGCGCCCCTCGTCCACCCTGAGCAGTAGGTTGTACTCATTGAAATCGATTTTCTCGTAGAACTCCCGAGAGGCATCCGGTCGGTGAATGGCTCCGTTCTCCAAGCTCATGATAGCCGCAGAGCTCAGGTCCGAATCCGTCTTCTGAGGAATGATGGTGCCGCGGCTGGCCACGATAACCGAAGGGCTCTTGGGGTCCCGCTCATCGAAAATGAACACGCCACGCATTTGATTGGCGTCGGTGTCCACCTTGTCGGCGTAAACCAGGAGATCAAAGAATCCCTCGGTAAAAACGCCTTCCTTCAGGTTGGACACAACCTTGGTATTGCCCAGCTTCAACGTCGTGCGCTTAAACTGGTGATTGGCCCAAGGGATGAAATTGAATGCCAGATAGAACACCGCCGCTGACACGGCGATGGAGGAGAAAAGCACGGGCAAGTAGAGCCGGACGATGCTGATCCCTGCGGCCTTGAAAGCCACGATCTCAGCATCCGCGCTCATGCGGCCAAAGCCCACAAGCACGGCCACAAGGAAGCTGAGGGGGAGCACAACGGGCAAGAAAGCGGAGGAGATATACACGGTGAGTTTCGCCAACAGCCAGAAGCCCACGCCGTGGTTGATGAAATAGTCCGCGAGGCGCACGGCCTGGAACATGAGGAACACGAACGTAAAAAAGATGACTCCCCCCAGAAAGGGGATGACGATCTCGCGCCAGGTGTAGAGCAGCGCCCTAATAGGCATTACGGTTAGTGAATCCCTTGAATACGGTGAGGAAGAGGATCTTCAGGTCGAAAAGCAGAGACCAGTTCCTAATATAATACAGGTCATACTCGATGCGCTTCTCTAGTGAAGTGTTGCCCCGCCACCCATTGACCTGGGCCCAACCGGTAATTCCTGCCTTCACCTTGTGCTTGAGCATATAGGAGGGGATCTTGCCCCGCAGCTCTTCCACCACCCAGGTGCGCTCTGGCCGGGGGCCCACAAGGCTCATATCCCCGCGAAGCACGTTGAAGAGCTGGGGCAGCTCGTCCACGCTAGTCTTTCGCATGAATGACCCCACAGCGGTGACCCGAGGATCATTCTTTTTTGTGAGCAACTCCATATCGCCCTTTTGATCCACGCTCATGGAACGGAATTTCAACATCTTGAAACGCCGACCATTCAAACTCATGCGCTCCTGGGTGTAAAATACGGGGCCTGGGGACGTAGCTTTAACCAGAACGGCAAAGGCGGCCATGAAGGGGCCGAAAATGAGGATGACCGTGGACGCCAACCCAAGATCCACGGCGCGCTTCACCCACATGTTGAAGCCCTGCATGGGTGTTTCATTGAGGCCGACGAGGGGTATGCCGTCGAACTCCTCGACCTCGCAACCCAGCACCAGGTACTCATGGATGTCCGGCACCAAAACAACATCCACCACCTCGTCGCGAAGCTCTCTTAAAATGGCATCGAGCCCGGGGTACTCTTGGCGGGAGAGCGCAATGATGACTTTTTGGACATTGTGCTGATGAACCACCACACGCACTTCTTCGAAGCTGCCCAGACAAGGGAGCTCGCCCTCGCCGCGGCGCTCCCCCACGGAGCCCACGATGTGAAGGCCCAGCTCGGGGTGACGCCTGAGGCGAGCCACCAGCTCATGGGCGGCGCTGCCCCGGCCCACGACCAGCGTATTTTGCAGGTTGAAACCCTGGCTACGCAGACGTCGCAGCGAGTTTCGCAGGATCAACCTCACCGCCACGAACAAAAAACCGCTCATGATGCCAAAGTAGACGAACACACCGCGTGAAAGCCGGTATGTGGAAAAGAGATAGGTCAGTGCGATGAAAATCAGCAGGCTGATCGCATGGGCCCGCAGTACCCGATAGGCCTCCGCGGTGCGTCGCACCATGCGCTTACTCGAATACACGTCGGAGATGGTGAAGATCACGCCCCACAAAAGAAGCATGACCGCCAGGTAGCCCACGTACTGCTCGAAGGGTGGGATGGCGTTCTTCATGAGCGGCAAAGGGAAATCCCTGCGCAGAAAATAAGCGATGACCCAGGTCACCGCGAGGATCAGCGCGTCAAGGATCCGGAATGCCGGACCAAAAACCCCATAGTATTTTTTAAGCATATTTGGTAGCCGGTTTTAGTATGAAGACTCTGAGCTTGGAAGTGAAAAGGATTCGCGGGGTTTCCTGCGAAGTGGTTGCCTATTTCATGAAAAAATCCGGTGGCGCGCCGGAGCTGCATAAATCCTTTGGCCCGCACAAAGCGCTGCTGACCCAGCTGAAAAAGGCCGGTGAGCTCTCAGGCCACGTCTTCGTCCGATTCAAGGGCCGCTTGGGCGGCAAACATGTGCTCTTCATCAACGTGGGCGAGGCCGCCAAGGGCCTTGACGCGTTGCGCATCTCCGAGCGTATGCGCCGCCTCGGTGCCGTTGTCACCCAACGCCTTGCCGCTGAACGTGTGGGCACCGCGGTGGTCCATTTCGACTCTTTCCTTGTCGCTGAAAAAGAGCCCAGCGAAGACCTGCAAACCCAAGCTGAAGCCATGACCGAAGGCCTCCTGCTGGGCGGCTACAAGTTCAAAAAGTATTTTACGAAAAAAGACAGCGACGCGTTCCCATCGGCGATTTCACTGACCGCCAAGGACGACAAGCAAATGGCGGCACTAAAGAAGGGCTTTGAAAGCGGTCGCGTGCTGGCTGCCGCCACCGTCGTGGCTCGGGACCTTGGCAACGAGCCCAGCAACGAGCTCTACCCTGAGACCTTCGCCAAAGAGGCCGCGGCATTAGCTAAAGAACACGGCATCAAGTGCACCATCTTCGATGAGAAAAAAATCCGCAAAGAACGCATGGAACTCCTCTGGGCCGTGGGCAAGGGCAGCGCCTTCCCCCCCCGCTTCATCGTATTGGAATACACCCCACCCAAGGTTGAGCGGCATCTCGCCCTCGTGGGCAAAGGCATGACCTTTGACAGCGGCGGCATCTCCATCAAGCCCTCGGGCAAAATGGAGGACATGAAGCACGACATGTGCGGCGCTGCCGCGGTGCTTGGCGCGACGCTCGCCATTGCTAAGCTCAAACTCCCCGTGAAGGTGACTTGCGCCATCGCCATGGCGGAAAACATGCCCAGCGGCGCGGCGATGAACCCCGGCAACATCGTCAAGGGCCGTGGTGGCAAAACCGTGGAAATCGCCAATACCGATGCCGAGGGCCGCCTTATTCTCGCTGATGCCCTCGACTGGGTGCAGGATCTGAAACCTGACTACATCATTGATGCCGCCACCCTCACTGGCGCCGTGGGCGTAGCCCTCGGGAAAATCTGCGCTGGCCTCATGGGCAACGATGACGACCTGAACCTCACGATTTGCGAAGCCTCCGACCTGAGCGGCGAACGCGTGTGGGAGCTCCCCATTTACTCCGAATACGCCGAGGGCATGAAGAGTGCCTACGCGGACATGCGCAACATGGGTGAAGCGGGACAGGCCGGCACCATCGTGGGCGGCATGTTCCTGAAGAACTTCATCCGCGACAATGTGAAGTGGGCCCACATCGACCTGGCCAGCGTGGCCTACGATCATGGCGCGACCTCCTACAGCCCCCGCAAGGGTGCCAGCGGTTGGGGCGTACGCCTCCTTGTTGATGTGGCTCGTTTGATGGCAAGCTCCCGCCTGGGGGAATAAACCATGACTGTGCAGATCACGCCCTATCTCAAGCGCTTTTACATCGAGAAGGCTGGCTCTGAAGGCCACGGCGATGGTGCCACGGTGAAAGTCCACGGTTGGCTCTATAGCAAGCGCAGCAGCGGCAAGATCAAGTTCGCCATGCTCCGTGACGGCACCGGCATGATGCAGGGCGTGCTTGTCAAAGGCGAGTGTGACGACAAGAGCTTCGAGGACTTCGAGAAGCTCACCCAAGAAAGCGCGGTCATCGCGGAAGGCGTGCTGCGCAAACACCCCCGCACCGGCGAGTTCGAGCTGGGCATCAAGACGCTGCAAACCGTCAGCATTGCCGAGCCCTATCCCATTTCCCCGAAAGAGCACGGCATCGAGTTCTTGATGGAGAATCGCCACCTTTGGGTGCGCTCTTCAAAGCAGTTCGCAACCCTGCGCATCCGCTGGGAGATCATTCGCGCCATGCGCGAATACTTCGACACCAATGGTTTTGTGCTCTTCGATGCCCCCATCCTGACGCCGAGCTCCTGCGAGGGCACGTCGACGCTATTCAAGACCCCTTACTTCGACACCACGGCCTTCCTTACCCAATCCGGCCAGCTCTACGGCGAAGTGGGCGCCATGGCTTTCGGCAAAGTCTACGTCTTCGGTCCCACGTTCCGAGCGGAGAAATCAAAGACCCGCAAGCACTTGACCGAGTTCTGGATGGTGGAGCCTGAGGTGGCCTACAACGACCTCTACGACACCATGGATCTGGGCACGGACTTCTTGCAATACGTCGTGAAGCGCGTGCTCACCAACCGTAAAGCGGAGTTGAAACTCCTTGAGCGCGATACGACAAAGCTTGAGAAAGCCGTCGAAAAACCGTTCCCCCGCATCAGCTACGAAGACGCCCTCAAAATACTCGAAAAGCGCGGCGTGGGCGTGCCCTGGGGAGAGGACTTCGGCGCTCCCCAAGAGACCGCGCTGGGCGAAGAATTCGGCGTGCCGGTGTTCATCCACCACTTTCCAAAAGACATCAAAGCCTTCTACTTCAAGCACGACGAGAAAGACCCGCGCTACGCCATGGGCTGCGACCTCATCGCGCCGGACGGCTACGGCGAGATCATCGGCGGCGGGCAGCGGGAACATGATGCGGAAACACTGACGCAGCGCGTCGCCGAGCACCACCTCGATATGAAGGATTACCAGTGGTACCTGGACCTGCGGCGCTTCGGCTCCGTGCCCCATGCGGGCTTCGGCCTCGGCGTGGAACGCACCGTGGCCTGGATTTGCGGCTTGGACCATGTGCGGGAGACCATTCCATTTCCGCGGATGATCAATACGATTCGACCTTAGCTGAGCGCTAGCGAATCAGATCGCCGCTCCAGAGTTTTTCCAGGAAATGGGCCCAGGGCAAAATTTCAATGCCGCTCACACGCCGCGGGCGGGGCTCAAAACAGACGATGATCCGATGCCTGAGGGTCGTCTCCAGGGCGAAGGCATTGAGTCCTTTGATGTCCCCAGCATCAACCGCATGCGTGGATTTACATTCAATCGCCACATCGCCGTTGATTATGAAGTCCACTTCGTGACGCCCATCCTGCGATCGCCAATAGCTCAATTCATGATCGGAATGGTAATCGCACCAAGAGGCAAGTTCGTGGTGGATGTATGCCTCGAAGGCTTCACCAAAGAGCGGCGTGCCTTTCGCCAAATCCCGCACTCCTCGCAGGTATTGCACCACTCCCAAGTCAAAGAAATAGAACTTCGAGGTTGTCGTGGCTTTGCGGGATCTCGTTTTTTTATAGGCGGGTAGATCTGAGCCGAGCAACGTATCACGCAGTAGTTCGAAATAGTTCTGCGCGGTGCTGCGCTTGACCTGTGCATCATTGCCGATTTTTTGAAAATTGAGGATCTGTCCGTTGCAATGGGCCGCGGTTTCTAGGAATCGACTAAACGCGGGCAGATTGCGCGTGGCTGCCTCCATGGCGATTTCTTCTTTGAGATAATCCCCCACATAGGACTTCAAATCATCCCTTGGGGCATCGGAATAAACAATCGATGGGATAGAGCCATAAAGCAAAGAACGCGGCAGATCAAAACCGATTTTCGAGCCCTGGAGCTCTGCCCATACGAAGGGATGCAAACGCCGGGAACGCGCCCGTCCGCCAAGCAGGTTGACCCCCTTTTTTCTGAGCTTCCGGGCACTGGACCCCGTGAGCACAAACCGAATGGACTTGTCACTTTCTATGAGCCGGTGCACTTCATTGAGCAGGGGAGGTACACGCTGGATCTCGTCGATTACGACCACCTGACCCGAGTGTTTGATATAATCTCGAAGCATGGTTGGTTTCGCCTGAAGGCGCAGAAAGATCTCGTCATCAAGAAGATCGATCCTTGTGGCATCAGGCAATTGTGCTTCCAAGAGAGACGTCTTCCCGGTCTGCCGGGGTCCCAATAAGAAGCATGATTTTGCCTTCAAAATGGGCCTGAGATCGAGATGACGCTTGATCGTTTCCATACCTGCTTCTGAGATTAGCACGCCGCCAACAGAGTTGGCGATTTTACGATAAAAATGCCAACTCTGTTGGCGCGATGTCCCGAGGTGGTTCCTATGTTGGAAAACACCCTATTTTGAGAATAATGTTAGCATAACAATCATGCTCATCACGACGCTCTTCTCCTTGATCATGGTACAACCCGCTTTCGCTCACTCCTGCGGCTGGTGCATCCTCGACGACGCCGCATCCCGCAAAGAGGTGGAGCAGCTGTTGACCCTCAAACCCAAGGCCATGCTGGCCGCGGTGCGGGCCAAGGGTGTACTCGTGAATGTGGTCGACTCCGGCCGCAAACACCCCAGGGATGGCAGCTTTACCTGGAGCATGGTGGAGGTAGGCGAAAAATCTGTTTCCGAGTACTCGTCCGAGAAGGCCCTCACAGGCAAGACCTATTGCGCCGGCGAGCACAAAGACGCCGCGGGCAAACCCCTCATCGTGCTTGCCAACGACGCGCCCCTGTCGACGTTCGTTCACGAATACTTGCATATCCGGCAAATGACCAAGGACAGCGGCTGGTGCCCCGGAGGTGCGAAGGACGCTGGCTCAGAGGCCGTTCAGGATCGGGAATGGGATGTGCACCAAGCGCTGTGGAAGATGCGCGCCCACAAGAAGTTTAATCTGGAGGACCGCATCTCCATCGGCTCCAACCTGCTCGAGCAGGCCAGGGCCCGAACAGATCGAGACCCGGGCGCAGCGACCTTCATCGCCGGAGAAAAAGTGCAGGAGGGCCTCCTTGCCCTCATTGAAGAATACAAAAAAGCCCACCGGATTCACAAGAAAACCCGCGGCGCCGTTGGCATCAAGCGTCTGGGATCCTAACGTCGGCTTGCTT
>CAYHWW010000156.1:0-7831 GCA_964360145.1 uncultured Oligoflexia bacterium
CAGCCCGCTGGGCTGTGCCGGAGCAGGATGCGTAGGCAACGGGAGGGCCGCAGCGAGCGACCAAGGCGTACTCATGTACGCCGCGTGGAGCCGCGAGGACCCGACAACGAAGCAGATGGCCCTTTATCGACGATCTAAGGCCAAGTCTTCAAGCACCAGCCGCTGAGTTTATAAAGCAGCCGCGCCCCCACATTGCCGTCCCACTCATTGCCCTTGGGGCCCGGGGCTACTTCATTGAGGTCGAAGCCCACGATGCGACGCCCGCTCTGGGCCAGGGTTTTAATGAGGTACACTGCCTGGGAATAATCCAACCCCCCAGGCACTGGTGTGCCGGTGTGGGGGCAGTAGCGGGGATCGAGGCCGTCAATATCAAAGGAGACCCAGACTTTTTCCGGTAGGCGATCCACGATGTCGTCACAGATGTTCTGCCAGGGTTCGCCTTCAAACTTCCGCGCCATGATGGCCTCATCGAAATATACTGATGCGCGGCTGCCCTGATCTTGGATGAAGCGCATCTCTTCTTCGCAGAAGTCTCGGATGCCCACCTGCACGAGGCTCTTGATCTTTGGCAGTCGCTCCAGCGCATTCCGCATGATGGAGGCATGGGACCAGGTGAACCCCTCATAGGCTTTGCGGGTGTCTGAGTGCGCGTCGAAATGCAGGATGCCGATGTCGCCATGGGCCTCGCAGGCGGCTTTGAAGGCGCCGAAGGGCACCGCGTGATCGCCCCCTACGATGGCGGGGATGCGGCCCGCGGTGAGTTGCTTCTTCGTCTCTTGATAAACCCAGTCGTTCAGCAGGAGTCCCAGCGCGTTGACTTCTTCGAGGGCGGTGGCGAGTTTGCCCTTTTTGGGGATTGCGCCGCCAGCGCGGATGATGGGCGCGGCGAGCTTTTGGCCACGGGTGTTCCAGGCCCGCACTTGCCGGGGCTCGGGGATCATGTGGAGGCCCGCCTCCCAGAAGTTCCCCAGTTCCAAGTCAAAGAGATCCACTTGGAGGCTAGCCTCGCGGATGGCCTGGGGGCCGCGGGAGGTGCCGCCGCCGTAAGAAGTGGTCACCTCCCAAGGCACGGGAATATAAACAATTTTTGATTCCTCAGCACTGAAGGGGAGACCGTAGACGCCGCCGTCCGCCGTTGCTGCCGCGTTGGGGTCAAAGGGGGCTTTGCTCTGTTTTTTTGCCATTGGAGAAAGTTAGGGTGCTAAATTGATTCTGCCAAGGAATTGTGGTGCTTAGGCGCTGTGGAAACACCTCTCATCCCAGCTCTTCTGATTCTCAGCGCTTTTTTGAAGGGTAATCTGCACACGCACAGCACGCGGAGCGACGGGGACGTGGCACCAGTTGACGCCGTGAGCTGGTATGCGGGTCATGGCTATGATTTTCTCGCCCTCTCGGACCACGGCGTCACTAGCATCGCCGAGGCCCCTGCTCTTTCCACGCCAGATGCCTTCACGGTCATCGCCAGTGAAGAGGTTTCCTCCACGGTGCCCTCCACGCGGCCCCGGGAGATCTACCCCCGAGACACTATTTCCGTGCATGTGAACACTCTTTGCACAACCGCCACCGCAGCCGCGGTGAGCTTGCCCACGGTGGCGGAAGCGTTGCGGGCAACCGTCGCCAATGCCCGCGCCGTGGCGCCGCTGATCCAGATCAATCACCCCAATTACGAGGGGGCGCTCTCCTTCCGGGACTTCGACGGCATCGAAGGCCCGTACTTGTTGGAAGTGGCCAACGGTCATCCCCACGTCGATAACGATGGCATGCCCATTTGGCCGGATTATGATTTGCGCCCCACGGCGGAACAGCTTTGGGATGCGCTCCTCACTCGCGGTGTCGTGGTTTACGGCACGGCCACCGACGACACCCATGATTTCGTCCGCGACCCCGGGTTCACTCCCCGGCGCCCGGGCCATGGCTGGGTCATGGTGGCGTCAGAGAGCAGCGAAGCCTCGGACATCTGCGATGCCCTGGGCCGGGGCCGCTTCTACGCCAGCAACGGCGTCGAGATCTCGAGCATCGTGGCTGATGAGGCTAGGGGCAGTCTCTCCATGGAAGTCGCGGCGTCCACTCCGGAAGAACAGTTCATCACCCGCTTTGTCGGCGCCAACGGCCGGACGCTGGCGCTGCAAAATGGTTTGAGTCCCTTTTATGTCATGCGCCCCGGCGACAGCTACGTGCGGGCCGTGGTGACGAGCACCACCACGCTGAAAAGCGCCTGGGTGCAGCCCCTCTTTCAGTGGGTTCAGCCCGATTCCCCAGATCAATCTCCGTGACAGGGCGCGAGCCGCTGCATAAACTCGGGTCATGTTTCACGCACTTCTAGTGACATGGTTTGGTTGGGTTCGTGATTGGGGCTACGGCGGTGTCGTTATTCTCATGGCCATGGAGAGTTCTATTTTCCCCGTGCCCTCCGAGGTCGTGGTCCCACCCGCCGCATATTGGGCCGCCCAGGGCCGCATGAGCTTTTGGGGCGTGGTGGTCGCGGGCACCGTGGGCAGTTATTTGGGTTCAGCGATCACCTACATCGTGGCTCAAAAAGTGGGGCTGCCCTTCATCAATCGCTTCGGGCGTTATTTTTTCATGTCTCCCGAGAAACTCAAAATGGCCGAGGGTTGGGTGCGCCAGTACGGCGTGGGTGGCATCTTCTTCGCACGCTTGCTTCCGGTCGTGCGTCACCTCATTTCAATTCCTGCCGGCATTCTGCACATGAGCTTTGCGCGTTTTTCCGCGGCCACCATCGTGGGCTCACTCATCTGGTGCACGGTGCTCGCCTGGTTCGGCCAGGAGGTCATCGGGGGCCGCCCGGACTTGATGGAAAACCCCGAGGCCCTGGTGCTGGCGCTCAAGGAAAAACTCCACGTGGTGATCTTTGCCATCATCGGAGGTGCCGTGGCCTACGGCGCCATGGCGGTGCTGCGGAGTCGCCTCAGCAAGAAGGCCGTGGGTCCATGAAACATATCCAAATCTTTGCTCTGTTGATGTGCGCCATGTCTCTGCTCTCCGTGGCCACCGCGGGTTCCATCCCCCCCACGGTTCAGCGCATTCTCAATGATGGTCAAGCCTACACTGAAAAGGCCAAGGTCTGTGACGCGGAGGATGGCGCTGCTTCCAAAGAAAAGAAGCACCTTGCTGAGGGCGGCTACAAAGACCGGGCAGCCCTGGATGCCCTGAGACGTAAGATGGGAAACTATCGCAGTCGTTGGGTGGATCGTCTCCCATTGAGTGAGGCTCTGAGAGATGTTCGGTCCGCGGCACTTTCTAAAGAGGCATCAGAGCGGTTTGCTGATGCAGTCAGCGGTATCATGATGAGCTGCAGCTACATTCAGGCCTTACTTTTCTATAATGAGCAGCCACTGGGAGCTGAGGCCCGGGGTTTGGTCCATGATCGCATCAAGCAGGGCGCCGGAGTATCTTTGACGGAGTATGAGCTGGAGCTAGCAATCCTCGCCAAGCTCTCGCCTCATGAAAATCTGAAGAAATTCCAAGCAGAGGCCGAAGCATTCAAACAGGTCCTGCGCGCTGACATGAGCCAAGACAAAACCTACGACGCCAAACGCTTCATCGAGGCCCTGAAAAAAGAAGTGGCCTGGACAAGCCAGGCCACAAAGAAGCTAAAACAACATTTACAAAATCACTGACGAGGCGGAAGTGGCCGACCCAACCCAATCCCAGGCTAGGCGAAGGGCTTTTGCCGCAGAGCGAGGCGGAGGAGGAAGTGGCCGACCAAGGCGTACTCCTGTACGCCGCGTGGAGGCCACGACGACGACAACGAAGCTATGCGGGAAAAGACCGAGCCTACAGGTTGGAGACGTCGGTGTCGTCGCCCATGTGGTAGAGCGTCGGCCCAGTAATTTCAATATCCCGGGCCCAACTGATGCCGCCGTTGCCAGTGATGGAGTATTGTTTAAATACTTTAGGGTCCCTCAGCTTGCCGTAGGAAGGGCGAGAGAGCACTAGTTTGCTCAGATCGACTTGGCGAGTACGGCTTCCGTCGAATTCCACCAGCATGGTCAGACCTTTAACGTCCTTGATCCGGGTGATGGTGTGGGGTTCTTTACTGGTATTGGTCGTCATTGGGATACTTCCTTCGCGATACGTGATCCGCCGTCCATTAGCGGAAATTCTGCGAAAACATAGAGCAAATCCCGGACCAAAAATCAAGTGCCTGAAAAACATCGGGAATTCGCCAAATCAGGCCCGTTGGAACCCTGTATTTTTTATCTGGTCCGTCCACTTGGTATCAACTAAAAATGTTTTTAAGGCCCAGGATGAGCAAAAAGCCCCCAAAGAGCTTTTTCAAGAGTATCGGGGACATGGGGGCGGTCAGTTTGGCCCCCGCCAAGGCGCCAACCGCCAGGGTTACCGCGATGATCATGGCCCAGCTCAGTTTCATCTGTCCCCGCCGGTAGTATTCCAGGCAAGCCAATAGCCCCACGGGAGGGATGAGGGCGGCCAGCGATGTCCCCGTAGCGGTCTTTTGGTCGAGACCCAGGGATGTGAGGCCAAGAACAATGATCACCCCGCCGCCGATGCCAAAAAGCCCAGAGAGTACGCCGGCGGCAAGCCCCAGGGCACCAAGGAGGACGTAGGTGAGAGCGGGTGTCATGTGGGGGGGCTCCTTTTGACGAGGGTGGGGGACGCCTGGTCCGTGGGGTAAAGTACGATCTCTTGGATATTCACCCGGCCCGGGCGGGACACCGCCCAGAGCACGGCGTCAGCAATATCCGCAGCGGTGAGGGGCTGCATGCCCTGATACACTTGGTGGGCGGCGGCCTTGTCGCCCAGGCGCACTTCTGAGAACTCTGTTTCCACCATGCCGGGGTCCACGGTGGTGACCCGCACGCCGGTGCCATGGAGGTCCATGCGCAGGGCTTCCGTGAGCATGCGCACGGCGGCCTTGGTGGCGCAGTAGACGCCGCCCTTGGCATAGGCCCAGCGTCCGGCCACCGAGCCGATGTTCACGATATGGCCTTGTTTTTTGATGATGTGGGGCATGAGTGCGCGGGTGACGTAGAGGAGGCCTTTGATGTTGGTGTCGATCATCATGTCCCAGTCTTGGGGATCGCCGTCTTGCAGCGTAGATAAGCCTTTGGCCATGCCGGCGTTGTTCACCAGCACTTCCACTTGGCTGAAGAGATCCGCTTCTTCACGGGCAAGCGTGGAGAGCATCGTGCGTTGGGTCACGTCGAGGTTCATGACTTTAATTTTGACGCCGTGTTTTTTGCTGATGCTCTGTGCAAGCTTATCGAGGCGATCTACGCGGCGTGCCGCGAGGACGAGATTCCAGCCCTTGGCGGCGAACCCGCGGGCGCAGGCCTCGCCGATGCCGCTCGATGCACCAGTGATGAAGACGTAACTCATAATTCAGGTTATACTTCGATAACCGACGCATTGGAAAGGTGGCTTCATGGAACGTATGTTCTGGGTTGATTTGGAGATGTCTGGCCTCGACGAGAAGGTGCATCGCATCTTGGAAGTGGCCGTGGTCATCACAGACCTGGACTTCAATGAGCTCGAGACCTACCACACCATCGTGTACCAGGATCCCGAGGTGCTCAAAGCCATGGATGAGTGGTGCACCAAGACCCATGGCAAGAGCGGCCTCACCGCGGCGGTGGCGACGGGCAAGCAAGAGTCTCTCGTGGAAGAGGAGCTGGTGGCCCTTGTCGGCCGCCACTACGGCGAGAAAGACCGCGTGGTCCTCTGCGGCAACTCCGTGGGTAACGACAAGCGTTTCCTTGACGTCTACATGCCCAAGTTGGCCAAGCGTCTCCACTACCGCATCGTGGATGTGTCTTCCTTTAAAGAGATCTTCAAGTCCAAGTGGCAGGTGGAATTCAAGAAGTCAGATAAGCACCGGGCCCTCGAAGACGCCCAGGCCTCCATCGCCGAGATCAAAACCTATTTGGCCTTGGTGACGCCGCCGGTTAAAAAGTCTGATTCAACCCCAGATACAGCACATGGAGCAGGCGATCCGCGGGGATAAACCGTTCCATATGGACGAAGACATAGCCCGCCTCCACTCGGAAGAGTGGTGAGATCTTGTAGTTGGCACCGAGGAAAATACGATTTTGGTCGTAGCCCGCCTTTACGGCACGGCCCACGGTGTTGAGGTTGAACATCACTTCATCCCACGCCACCGCCCACCAGTCGCCGCTTCCGATGGGGAGCTGCAAGCGCACGAGCTGCCGGAGGCGATGGCCCACGGTGGGTTGGCCGCCGAGGTAGCGCTGTTCGAAGCGGGAGCGGGAGATGAGGGTGTTTTCACCCACGGGAATATTGGCCTGAAGCTGCTCCCAGCTGCGTTGCTCTTTACTGTAGGTGGGAATGAAACTCGGGGTCCACGCATAGCCACCCCAGATGCTGAACATCGAGCCCACGGGCACTACGACCGCAGGCCGTAAAATAAACTGCGAGAGGCGGGAGAGGTCGTTTCCGAAGCGGGGCTGCACTTCTAAATATCCTCGTACGGGGCTATCTTTCATGGGGCCTTGGGCTGTGAGTTGGGTCCAGCTTTGGCCGTCGCTTTCCGAGTTAGCGTGGGCGGGTGTTATCCACAGCATGCACAGAAGGATCAGGGGAAGTCTCATGGCTAGCCTCCTTTGCGGTCTTTGTCGTAGATCAGTCCAGGATAGTATTCCGTGGATTCAATTGAATATGTTGAGTGCGCGGTTAGCGTTTGGTTAGATTTCATCACCTGCAACAGGGCCTCGATCACATCCCCGGCGGTGATGCTCTTCATGCACTGATTGTTGCCGCGGCAGGGCGGGTAGTGCCAGTGATGGATGCAGGGACTGCAGTAGATGCCCTGGAAGAGCGCTTTCGTGCGCGGACGCTCAGATGGAAAATAGGTAGCCGGGAGCGTAGGGCCGAAGAGGGCCACGACCGGGGCGTCGGTGAGCAGCGCCAAGTGCAGGGCGCTGGTGTCACCCGTGACCACGGCTTGGGCGCCGCCGAGGGTGCCGATGAGTTCAGGGAGCGTGAGCTGGTCGGTGAGATCCACCAATCGAGGATGCCGAGGGATGCCCGCGCTGACCGCTTTTTCCGCGGGGCCTTTGCCCGTGAGCACAACATGGTGCTGGGGGTGGGTGGAAAAAAACTGCGTGATCGCAGCACAAAATGATTCCACGGGCCAGGCACGCTCTGGTGCCAGCTCCCCCACATTGGGGTTGAAGACCACGTAGTCCAAGCGCTCCAGCGCGGCGGGCAGCCGAGGCGCTTCTTTCCAGCGTGGAGCTGCCGAGAGATCGATGGCTTTATTCTGGCGGAGGACCAAGCCCACGAGGCGGGCATAGGCCCGGCCCAGGTACTGGTAGCGGTTAAACATCACAAGGTGAGTGTGGCAGTCCTTGCGGCTGGCGATGGTATCCACGGCGAAGCCCGCGCGGTTGCGGGCACAGGTGAGCGTGAGCAGAATGGCCGAGAGTTTTGAGTAGACCTCAAAGTCGAAGCCCCAGTCGATTTTGAGGGACCACAGCCGGGGCAGGGTTCTCAAAAGTGAGAAGGCGGCGTTCAGCGCCGTACTGTCATTCAGAACAAGAATCTCGTCGAAGTCGGGGATGAGCCGTGCGAGCGCGCATGTGGCCGGGGTGCCCCAAAAGAGCAGCCTCGCCTTTGGATATTCAAGACGCAACGCCGAGATCGCGGGATAGGCCAGGGCCAAAGACCCCATGCCCTGGAACTTCATGATGAGGATGGTGCCCACGGGGTCCACGCGATGGTTGCGTCGCAGAATCCAGCCTAAGGTTCGGGTGAGGAGGTTCAAGGTTTTCAGCGCGGGGCGGCCCACCACGTGGTCGAGGGCGCGCTTGCGGTCCAGGGTCAGCATTAG
>CAYHWW010000157.1:0-7651 GCA_964360145.1 uncultured Oligoflexia bacterium
CCGCGGTCCAGGCACCGAAGTTACCCCGTTATCGGGGCCTACTAACCCGATGTGGGCCAACTGCAGGGCAGGGGGTTAGCGCGCAACGGGGGACGACCAAGTCTCAAATCGGCCACGAGCAGTTCTTCGTAGCGGGCAGGGCGAGGGACAGCTCATAGACTGTTTGCAGACGTTTGCGGCAACTCTCCATCCGACGGCAACAATTAGCCGCCCTAGAACACCCAGCCGAAAATGAGCGGTTATGGGGAAGTCCGGCGATGCACCGATGAAAGAGTCTTGGTCCACTCAGTTCCTGCCGATATACAGCGACTTAGAAACCTGGCCTGTCATAACAAAGCATTGCAAGTCCGTGCACTTGGTTGTCACGGGGATGCACGCTGGATATCGAAACCCATCGCTTGCTGTGATGCATTCTGAGGCGGTCAATCCGCGCGACGAGCAGGTCTACACGGATTGTTCGGGTTCAATCGAGATTATTTCGCCCAGAACCTCGTGAACTGGCCGACCCGTAATCATGAACCGACTGCCATTGCGCCAGGTGGTCAAGTTGAATGAACCCGCATTGGCGTCCTTGAGTGGGTAATACTGATTGGCCGGTTCATGGTACATGTCATCCATGACCAGAATGCGCTTGGGCCCCAACGGGAATGTCAAAATGACCCCCGGCGTCCCGAAGCCAAACTTCTCACGCTCCAAGTGATGCAAAGACACCGGCTTGTCCGTCGTGATGAAGGCATCCTCGTAGCTGCACACAACAGACCAACGCTTAGACAACAACATCTTTGCGATGCGTCCAGTCTCCGACTGGATGAGGTGGGCAAAGAATCGATCGTGGTCGTCCCTCCCCCATGACCGATAATCATCCAATCCAGAGGTATCCACCTCCAGCACCTGCCCGTTGATCTCGACCTCCTGGATGTCGGGAGTTCCATCGCCTCTGCGTGAAGCGTTTTCGTAGAGCGCCAAGATCTGCCCATGAATTCGTTCGACCTCCTCCCGCACCGCGGGATTGCGCAGATGCATGAGTGCGACAAACAGCGCCAGCCCTTTCCTGACGCCCTCGTCTTGTAATGGGACATGACCCTCGGCAAGCTCGGGCCACCTCTGCGCCAAAAGCGTCTCGACATTCCCCAAGCTGTCATCGAGATCCCACTTGCGCTGGCCATCCGCGTCGGCAGGGGTGTAGAGGTACCGCTTCCCGCAAACATTCCTCACATGCGTCAGCTGTTCATCTCGATCTTCATCGTGCTTCGAGAAGATCCATACTTGGGGGGCTTTTGTTCCACGCGATTGCGGTGTGGCGAAGTAGCGCAAATAGAACTGGGGAACCCAGTGCTGATGCTTAGAGCGGCTGCAATCGTTCTTCTCTGTGCTCATGTCATGGAGTCCGATCAGACGATCCCAAAACATCGACCACGAGCATTCGCTGACGACACCTTTTCATTTCCATAATGCAATTCCGATTCGAATTACCTTGTCGGGGTATGCAACCTTCACGCATCACCATCGTCAATATCGTCAAAGATGCTTCTCGTGCCGTGCATTTCCTCAGACGATTCCACGGTTCCGAGCGTCCGGGGACTTACTTTCGGCTCCGGGGGGTCGGTCTCTGCGATCCACTCGTTTGCGAGACGCAGCTCACGTTCGATAATTTCGGTGGCTTCTACCTCGTTGCCGAACTGCTTCTTCAATGTATCGAACGATTCGAGCACAAGCTGCATGTGCTCATCGGGCGGCCCGGTTGGTTCATACTGGCCTTGCACTTCAAGCCGTACATCGCTCAATATTGGAAGTAGGTCGCTGCGCACCCTCTGAACAAACTCATCAAACTCGATGTCAGTAAAAACACTTCGAATTCCCTCATCTTTCAAGGCATACATGTCGTAGCCATTGAGAGCGAAGTCAATCACAGTCTTAATAAACTTCTTTCGGCAGTGTTCGGGAAAAAGATCAAACTTATGCAGGCACACGACAAGACGAACCTCGGTTCCGGAGCTTAAATACAGTGTCGGTTCAGCGATGCGATTTACAAGCTCCGGATCATGCTCCAGATACATCGAAAGAAATTCTTTCGAGCAGCGATTAGCGAGAAATCGCTGCAACGTCCGCTTCGCACCCCATTTGGCCATCCACTCGGTCTTGTGCTGATCGCTCTTGGTGAACTCAAGCAACCGAGTAATCATCTCCGGGAACAGCGGCTTGGGAACGACAACCGCCTTTTCAACACCGACGTTTCCGCATGTAACCTGCGAAGTCAGATTATCTGCGGAACTGCCAGTTAAGAAAATCTCGAGTAATTCTGGGCTGAACGCCAATGTCGCCGCGTAGGCGTCGCCTATGGTCGGATGCTTGAAACGCCATAACGGCTGATCGTCGATTTGCATGTGCGTCACGAGACTGCCGTTGAGCGCGTCTAGCGCCTTGATGCATCCTCCCAACGTGCTGTCGAGCCTCTCCAGCGCCAGTGGTTCGGAACCTTGCAACATAATGGGGCTTTCGAGGTGGTCTTTCCTCATATAGATCAGGCCGAGCGCCGCCTTGCTATTCGCATCCAGTCCCTGGATCACTTCAAGCAGAAGTTGCTCGCGCTTTTCTACAAACTGCTCCAAATGGTATTTGCCTACGTAAAGATCTTTGGTGAATAAGGGGTCCGCGATGCGCCGGGCTGTCTCCGGTATGAATCGCGAGTGTGCCGCCACATACTCCAGATACGGCTTGATGTCAGAGCGGAACGCGGCAGGCTGCTTACCGAGCTTCAGATGGTTGTACAAAATTTGTTGCTTTTCAACATCGGAGATATCGTGAACGTCAATCACCACTTGGCTTTCGTTGAGCAGCGGGAATGCCCCGTCCTTAAGCTCTTGCCGAGCACGGTTGTAGATGTAGTCCCGGGAGGTCATGACGATCTTGGCACCCTTACGCAGCATCGTCCTTATCTGCGGAAGAACGTGGTTCCAACTGTGAACCAGTGACGATTCGTATTGCGTCACGCCAAAAGCATCATCGACCCAGAAAAATTGTGTGGGCTCATCCACGTTCCAGTGCTCCACGACCTTCGCCGGGTCTTCGAGCTTCAGAACCGATGACTTCCACTTGTCAGCAGCCGCCATAGCCAGCATTGAGGCGATAGTCGTCTTTCCTGCCGCTGGTTCGCCGATCAGCAGCACGAAGCCGTGCACATCGAGGGCACTGACAGCCTTGCGGTAAGAGTCCGTGATGACAACCTTAGCCAAGTCTTCCCGCAACGACTCGAGAACGGCACGTGCCTGCGCGTAGGCCCGCTTGTCCAGAATCTGGCTTAAGTCTCCGATCCCATATACACGTGGCACGAGCATCCGCAGCCGCGTGTTTTCTTTGATTTGATCCTCGATCCAAGTGGTCCCGTATATCAACACATGCTTTGCCCCGGCACCGATCAGCTCCGATCTGATTTGCGCATCTTGCTTGGCGGATACACCGGCATTCGTCATCAAAACATAGACATCGCAAAGCCCGTCAGCCACAAGCTTGCGCACCTTGGGTATTTCATCCGTTATGTCAGACTTCGTGAGCAGATAACCGGCCTTGCCTGAAAACTTGCACTGAATGACAAATTTTCCGCTGAGATGCTCACCAGAGGCAGGTGTCCAGCTACCAGCGAAAGCGCCATCCCGCCCTGCGTCGTTTGAGTCCAGAAAGGACTGCACTGTCTGCCCAAGCACTTCCCGGACGACGGTGAGGCAAAGCTGCTGGAAACTATTCCATCCAAGACGGTGTAAGTCGTACATATCTAAGCCTGATTGAACCAGATCAACTAAAGTCACTCTCGGCCTTGGGGATGCTAGGTAAACATATCCGGTACATCCCACACCTTGCAGGCTAGCTGCGTAAGCTTCCGCTGCCGCGTTTCGATGGAGGCTTCGGTCCAAGTCGAAAACGGCTCGAATTCAGCTACTGCCGTGTCGATCTTAGTGTTAGCTCCAACCTTTGGCTTCTCGGCAAGTGCGCGAGTCAGGAGAAGTTGTGATTGCGGGTACACTTTCTTCTTTTTAGAGTATGCGCGATTCCCGAGAGAGCTGTTAATGGACTTCTCCACGAGCACAAGATTTCCGAGACGCTCCGCTACATGCGAATCGCTGCAAAGCCCGAATTCCTCCTTCGCCTCGTCACTCGGCGTCTGGGGGAATATGTGCTCAATCTCGAAGCCGCCGCCCACGAAACGAGACAGCCAACGCGTCCCTTCAGTCTCGCCGTAGGCTGCAAGCTCCACACTCTGAGTAACCTTGGCAAGCACATATTGCAGGCGATAGCCCTGTAGTGAGTCGGTCGCAAGCCGCTCGAATGCGTCGGTGAATCGCGCGGCGAGATCCGCTTTTGCCTTCTCAAACCGTTTATGAAAGAAAGCAGCGAGCTCTTCCTCTGATTGAGCCGTGCGCACGTCCTTCGCCCAGGCGGCGAAGTTACGTTCAAAGTCGCGCGTCGGCTCGCGAGTGATCACGTAGCAGAAAAAAAGGTTCTCCACCTCACGGCACAACCCGTCAAAGAGCAGCGGCGGTAGATCGCGCCCCGCGAGTAGAAGGATGAGATGCTGCCGTGCGGCCTTGCCGCCGAGGAGCTGCATGTTCTCCAGATAACGGCTCTTTGTGCCGTTCTTGTCCTTGCCCTCAAAGAAATTACGGTAGGCCTTAGCGGCGGCAAGCAACTCCTTGGCAAATGGCAGGGGCGCTTTGGCATAACCGCACAGCCTTTCGTTCTTCGAGAACCACTCGTAAATCTCATCCTCGCGTAGTGTGTCCACATCGTAGCGGCTGAAGATGAAGTACCGCAAAAAGCGAAGCGGTTTCTCGCGGATTGCGAACAGCGTGTCCTGTAGCTCCTTCCACGTCGTCTTGAGAGCCTCGAACTGCTCGCGGTTTGCCTTCATGAACAGAAGGTTCTTGAGCAGATCCATGGCGTTTAAGCCAACGCCCCGGTCGTTAATCGTCTCAAAAATCTTGAGCGCCTTGGCGACGTCCTGAGCCTGGATGCGGATGAGTTTGACCTTGTTGGTCAGGTAGCCGTAGAAGCGACGTGCGGCGGTGTCGTCGTCGCCGAACGACCGTTTCAGGAACTGGCGCACAACTTGGTACGCGCCGAGAATATTAGTCATTGAGCGGGTGACGGATGCGCTGCCGTGATCGAGTTCGCCCTGAGCGATGCGCACCAAGACGTCGCCGCTGTCTTCGTACTGCAAATCGAGCCGGTACCGGTCGATTTCCTGCCCAGAAGCATCCGCAGATGGTGCTGCAATCTGAAGGTCAAGGACTCCGGGTGGTTTCTTGTTAAGGTCCTTGATGTGATCTCGAATGGCGCAAAGCGTAAGGAACAGCGTCGTCATGCGTTGCTGCCCATCGATGAGTTCGAGCAGACCATCCTTTCCCGGGCATACGACAACGGAGCCGATAAAGTATTCCGGCGCGGTGCTTGGATCGTGATTCCCCAGCTCGTCAGCCACATCGGAGAGAAGCTGTTCGACCTCCGCCTCCTCCCAAACGTACTCACGCTGATAGTCCGGGACGACATAGAACGACTGAAACACCTCGGCGACAGAGATATCTTGGCTTTGAATACGTTGTTCAGTCATACCTTGGTCTCCAGGATATACTCAGCGTCGTTGAAGTTGAATGTCGCCAAAAACGAGTCTGGGCAACAGTCGTCATGCATCCAATCTTCCAGCTCCACTTGCAACGATCAAGAGCTGCGGTAGCTCAGGTGGATAATGAAACAAGATGCCCATTAGACCACCATTACGGCACCGCTTTTGGCGGCTCGGGTGCAGCCTTGGGAGGCAAACAGGACTCGACAAGCGTACAGAACGCCTGGATCTTGGCCGCGTCTATCTGCCCCGTTTCGTAGAGATAGAGAACATGTTGTGGCTTACGATGGGGGGCGCCAGCCGGCGGAATACCCAGCATCGTCTCAAGCTCGCCTGGTATCGTTTTAATGCTCAGCGTAAGTCCTGGAGCTTTCGAATCCTCAATCAGCTGATTGATGTCGGCGTGCTCGTGCTTGCTGTTGTCGTCGTCATGGATAACCGCATGAGGTACTCCAAGGTGGCTCAGGAGATTCATGAACCGATGGATGTTGTACTTCCCTAGGCAGTCCATGACATAAAGTCCGCAGTCGGCACCCCGAATCTTCCCTTCGCCTACGAGCCTATTGATGAGAGCGATCTCCGTCGGTCCCTCGACCAACAGCACGTGATTCGCAAAGAACACGCTTGAACGATCGGCGTTAAGCCAGAGGAAATGCTTCACTGCCTCCATTTCAGGTTTCGCATCGTCGGCATGCAGATGTTCCGCCATCTTTGGGTACTTCTTCGAAATTGCAATGATCGCTTGATTGGCGTCAACGATGGCTTGCCACGCGGAGTCCCCGACCTGAAACGCAGCCACCTGTCCGCTGGATCGGCGCAGGCGCACGATGGAGGGGATGTCTGCTGCGTTCTTGCTCACGAAGTGCGCAGAGTGAGTCGCACAGACGACTTGCCAATGCTCGGCCCCAGCAACTGCCATGAGGTTTCGAGCGAGCACTTCCTGCTGAGGCGGATGGAGAAACGCCTCGGGCTCCTCGAACAGAACAAGCGTCAAGGAAGGCGTGAAGTCTTTGGCCTTCTTGGTCGCTTTCTTGCCGACATAGCGTGCACCGAGCTGAATCAGCGAGTAGATAAAGTGCCGTTGGAATCCAGAGCCGTAGTAGTCAATTGCTTGCGCCTTGCCGTGGAACTGGTCGAATAAGTCCCATCCGAGCATCGACTTGATAATCTCGGCTGCTGATGGTGGAGGGAACTTCAGCTTGAACTCAGATTCCCACGGCTTCAGCAAGGCGTTCAGCTCTGACTCGAACCCAGATAGAGAGCGATCATCGGCTGTCTTCTCGTTCCGGATGGTGTCGGAGAACTTCTGCACGCTGGCTGAGAAGTCGGCATAGGATTTCCCGGCCTCGACCACATCACTCATGATGTCTGTCAGAAGGTCACGGAGCGCAGAAGGGCCGGTCAGCTTTGCGTGTTCATCCACCTTGCTGATCGCTGGGATATAGATTAAATCCCCGAACTTTCCACTCTGAACGTTCTTCGCACCATAGAAGGACTCATTGGAAAGGGAGCCGTCATTCTTATAACCGAATATGGAGCCCGCCGCCGACTTGGCGTCATGCGTCTTGGCCACTGTTTGAAAGTACTTCCGCACACGCAGCGCTTTCGAGGCGACCTTGTAATCATCCGCGAGCGACTCATGCTCCTCGTCTGTTAGCGAGAACACCAGCTCGATCCATGATTCCTGATCTTTGGTTGCCACATAGGGAAAGTCGTTGCCCGGCTTGAACTTGAAGCTGTCTTTCTCGTAGAAGGCCCGTACGGCATCTATGACACTGCTCTTCCCAGCGTTGTTTGATCCCACGAGTAAGCTATAGCTCTTGAGAACAATCTCCTGCTCGATAATTCCGCGGAAGTTATGAATCTTTAGCCCCGTGAGTTTCATACCATCCTTTCCGTGACCCCACCGAGAAGCATCTTTAGATGTATGTCCATTCTTCTAACACTTAACGGTTGATTATACGGCCCATATTGGTCGTGACCTGCCGATCGTTCAACCTAAGAGCGGACACTCCACACCGATCAAGACCCTTGTCA
>CAYHWW010000158.1:0-7583 GCA_964360145.1 uncultured Oligoflexia bacterium
GCGTGGAGCGGGCGACGACGACAACGAAGCTATGCGGGAAAAGACCGAGCCTACGGCACGGCGCGGAGGGTGGGACGATGAAAGACTGTGCTCCACACCCAAATGGTGTTGAAGTCCCAGCCCACGTAGCTGCTCTGAACGGCCATCTGTTGGGCATTGAGCATGGTGCCAGTGGCACTGACCAGTGAGAGCGTGGTGCTGGCCGCCGCCGTTGGGCTCGGCACGCGGTATGTTGCCTCTGGCCAATAATTATTATTGTATACGCTGCCTCCTGCAAGTGGCGTAAAGCCCCCCACCATGCAGCCACTGCTGACGGAAAAACGACTCTGAGCCGTGTACACCGCACTGATGGTCGCCGTATTGGAGGCCGCCACCCCACCAACAAGGCCGCCGGCGGCGGGGCACGTGGCCCCGATGGCGGTGTCACCGAAGCTATTGGAAAGCACAGCCCCTTTGAAGGCCGCCCCCACAAGACCGCCTACCTGGGATGCGCCGCCCACGCTGCCCGTCACCGAACAGCGGCTCAGGCTGGCGTTGGGCAGGCCGAGAGTGGAGTTGGCAGTGCCCAGCACGCCCACGAGGCCCCCCACTTGGGACGCGGTACCGCTTCCCACCACCGCGGGCACGGCCACTGAATTCAGATCCACTTCGCCACCAAGATGGGTGCCCACCAAACCGCCCACGGCCTGCACGGTGCCCAACACAGAAGTGGCGGCGCGGCTGCCCCGGATGGCGCCCCCTACGTTGACGCCGACAAGGCCGCCCACGTTGCGCTCGGCTTCGATGGATGTCGTAGCCTGGGTGCTATCATAAGCCTCCACCCGGGCTCTGGTGATCACACCGCCCATTGCATTGGAGCCCGCGATGCCGCCCACGCTGTTCGAAGCCGTGATAAAGGGCCAGGAAGTGACCGCGGTCACTTCCCCAGAGTTGGCGCCCACAATGCCGCCCGCGAGGCCTGTGAAAGGGACGGTGCTTTGGCCTGGCAGGAAACGCACGTGGGCGCTGGAATCCCGCACCGCGCCTGAATTGAGGCCTGCAACCCCACCGAGAGTTTCAACCCAACCCGCCGTGAGGGCGCCACTGCCTTGCACCGTGCCGTAGGCCAACACACCGGCATTGGACCCCGCCACGAGGCCCACGGGGCCGCTGGCAGTGCCGGAATTCGTGCCCGTGGGGTATTGCATCCAGGAGCCCCGCACTTCCACGCTGCGGATGAGACCCGCATTGCTGCCTGCAACGAAGCCCGCCACGCCTCGACCCCCAGACTGAGCGCCAGGGGCGAGCCAGACATGGGAATTCAAGACCTTGACGTTGATGAGTGTACCTTCATTGAGACCGGTCACCACGCCCACGGCCTCGGGCCCACCAGAAACCACGGAGGCGTCACGCACCACGAGGTTACGGATCACGGCACGATCATTCACTTTGCGGAAGAGACCGGCGCCGCCGCCGCGACCATCACCGTGGATGGCCACGCCGACGAGGGCAAAGCCCAGGCCGTTGTAAGCCCCACTCAAAGCTGGCAATGGAAATGCGTTCACGCCGGAAACGTCAATGTCCCGGGTTTGCAGAAACTCCGCGCTGCTCTCACCCGCGATGGCTTCCACATGGGCTTGCGCGCAGATCAAATAAGGATTTTTCGCCGTGCCATGGCCACCGCCGAAGGGAGAAGCCGCTTTATCGCAATCTTTATCCGTATAGAGCGGCACCTCCTGGGCGATGATGGTGTCATAGCGCCGAGCAATGCATTGCAATTGCTGGCCGCCCGCGGCGCAGACTTCGAGCATGGAAGCGAGGCTACGCACGGCGGAGAGATCCGCGTTGCTGAAAGGCCCCGTGGGTGGAGACACAGAAACCTCCACGTCGTCTGGCACACCGGGATCGTGGCCGTACTCCAACTGCCCTTCGGCGCTGGCGCTTGCATGGGGTGAAGCTATGTTGGGCGCGGACCTCGCGGCACCGCTGCCACCGCCGGTTGCGTCTTTTTTCTGCTCACCGCCACAGCCTTGGGCCATGGCGCCGAGCAGCAGCAGTGCCATCACCCTCATATCAACCCGCCTGGTTGCGGGCTCTCACGCGCACCGCTTCCAGCCCCTCATTGATGACTTGGGGCAGCTCGCTGAAGTAGTCTGACTTGCGGAATGCGATGGTACGTACTTCACCGGTTTTACGGATTTCCTCGAAGTGGCGTTGGAGACGCACCAGGGGGCCGGCCATGCGATGCGAAACGTAGAACACCGTAGCCGTTGAAATGATGAGCCCCACGCCGCAGCCCGCGGCCACGAAGGCGTAGATGGTGCGGGCCTGAAGCTGGAGGAATTGAAAGTAGGGGTGATCAGGCTGCAGCCCTGCCTGCACACCCATATCCACCAGGGATTTCACGGAGCGCCAGGTTTGGAACCCGATGAGCGCGCTGGCCACGGCGAAGGCAAGGGCCGTCGCCGCCACCAAGGTCAGCTGGAAGCGCGGATAGATGAGATATTTGGACCGCATCTTAAATGCAAAGTCAGTGTTCGCGCGAATCTGGGACATAGCCCCCCCTTGAAGGTGTTGCCCTTCAGGGGACTCATCGGACGCAGGGCTCGCTATCCGCGATGGGCAGCTGTGGCCTCAGTAGGCAAAACGTTCCTGGATGCGGCTCACGACGAGCTGGAGCTCGCCGTTGGTGGGATCCAGTTCGAGGGCTTTTTTGAATTCCTTCAACGCACCGGCGAAATCGCAGCGTGAGAGGTAGATGCGCCCCAGGTTGAGATAAGGAAAATGCTTGGGCTCGTAGCGAGCGGCTTCCTTGGCCAACTCAAGCCAAGGGATGGCGGTATCCAGCTCGCCCTTCTTCATGAAGTAGGTCCCGATGTCGTTGTAGGGATTTCCGAAATCGGGGTCCACGGCAATGGCGGTTTTGCAGAGCTCAATGGCCCCATCAAGATCGCCGAGAAAACTCGTCATCCAGGCCCAATAGGTGAACGCCTCCGCCGTGGGCTGCGCCTCCACCGACTGGCGGAAGGAGGCAATGGCTTCATCCACCCTGCCCTTGGCCGCGGCCTCCAGCCCCTTTCTCAAAAGGGATGCGGACCGCACTTGGGTGAAATCTACGACATTGGGAGTGCTGGTCTCAGCTCCCCCGGGCAAGGCTTGTAAGTGGCTACCCATCATTTTATCCGTGGGGGTCATCCGTGACTCCTTGACCCGAGTCTAAGGTGCGCGGTCCGCCGAAAGCAACTCGCGGCGCGGCTTTTCGCGATTTTCAACACTCAATAGAATCTATTTTTTCCTAGCTGCGGCTAGTCGAGAAGCCAGCTCGCTGAAGCCGGCGCCGCATTCGCGCCGCGTAATAAAGGCGGGGGCCGCGGCCATATCATCAAGGAAATCCCGCACGTTGGCCACTCCCACGGAAAGGGGGAAAGCCGCGAAGAAGGGCTCGTCGTTGGGGCTGTCGCCCGTGTAGACTGCGGTGCGGGTCAGTGTGGCGAAATCACGGCCCCAAAGCTCACGCCCCAGCTTCTTCACGCAGGTGAGTTTGTCGTAGCGGCCGAACCAGGTATTGACGTGGATGCTGGAGAGCAAGGCCAGCGCCCCCTGGGCCCGACAGTGGGCAAGGAGGCGCTGCACCCGCGCTTTGGGCCAGGGTTTAACGTCTTCGCGGTAATCGATGGCCAGGTCGAACTCCCGGAAGGCCTGGTCGCTGGCCAGGCGGTGGCCTGGGAAGGCGCGCTGAAGGCTTTGACGCAAATGCTCTAGACGTTTCTGATTGGCAAGCCTCACCGTGGAAGGCTCAAGGTACGCTTTTTCCAGGCGCCCCCGGCGCATGAGGGTGTAAAACGCGCCGTTCTCCCCGACCACGGCGGTGACAGGCCACATGCGGGCGATCATGTCGCACCACCCCGCGGGACGGCCCGTGACAGCCACGCATTTGAGCCCCGCGCGCTTCAAGCGCCACAGCGCCTCAAAGGCTTCGGCGGTAATCTGCCCGTGGCTGGAGAAGGTGTCATCAATATCGAAGAAGAGCGTATCGACGCCACGCAATGCGGCAGTGGGCAATGCCTTCAAGGGCTGGGGCCTGAGACTGATGTCGGGGCCCTTGGCGCGGTGTGACGCCTTCCTCACTGCAGGGGCCTCACGCTTTGGGGCGAACGTTCAATGGCGGGCTGTGGGCCCTCGCCACCCTTGATCGGGGGCCGAGCGCTCTCCGCCGCCGCTCCACCTTTGCGATTCCAGTCGTAACCCCAGGGGAAGAACGTCACGCCACCGGCAATGTACGAATAGGACTGGTGCAGATTGAAACCCGCCTCCGCCACGAACTTCACCTTCGTCATGTTGGACGGCGCGAACAGCGTGCCGAAGGCGATTTGAGTGAAGCCCCGCAGATTACCGCCTCGGGCGTTCCACCCCACGGGCAGCGCGACAAAGGGCGTGAACGCAACGCTATCGGCACCATGAAACGTTTTGTACACCAGGGGCTGCACGGAGAGAGTCCAATTCCCGTCGTGCTGCTGTCGCGTGTAAAGCAGCGTCACAGGCGATGCGAGCCCCGGTTGATTGTCGATATCTGGGAAATACTCGACGTCCAGGGTCGTGCCCAGACGGAAGCGCCGCTCCCCTGCCCCGGTGCCCACAATGGCCTGCACGTTTAAAAAGTCAGTGAGGCCGAAACGGGGCTTCAAGTTCACCGCGGCCCCTGTGCCGTTACTCACGGCGATTTCCGCTTCAGCACCAGCAGAGAAGCGGCCCGGCTCCAGGAAGGAGGGCAAATCAAAAACCCCCGCTTGAGCGGAAGCGGCGGCGATGAGGAGAAACAGGGAGGACAGGAAGGCCATTGGCGTGCGCATATGGAGTGAGATTACTGTGCACCCCAGGGCCACGGCAAGCCCGTGATGTGCATTTTCTCGTGTGACTTCAAAGACTTTGTCTGGCAATCTCATCAGAACTTGCTCATCGTCGTGGTATTACTCAGCATGTTTGTCGGAGGCTGCTCCCACCGCGAAGCGGGAGGTTTCGAGGAAAGTAACGGGGCTGGGCCCATCGAAGCCCGGGACGAGCCGGCCTCGGAGCTGTTCTACGAGCCCGATGAAGAAGACGCCGCCGCATTCCCTGAAGAAGTGGAAGAGCGCCCCCCCTTTGCCATGACCCCGGAATTCTGTGCCCACTGGAACCCGGAGTTCTTCCGCCGCGGCCGTCGCTGTTGCGCACGCACCAGTCGCCGCGGGTTTCGCATCCCTAAAGAGTGCGACCCCAAGCGCCGGGGCACCAACCTCTGCGGGGAAACCGTGGACGCCCAACGCCTGCTCAGTGGTGAGCACCTGGACGTGCTGGAGCGCGCCTGGCAGGCCCGTGGTGACGCGCCGGATCTCGGCAGCCCCCAGGCCATGTGCTCAGTGGATAATGGGTTCTTGGCCCATGGGGTGCCGCTGGTGCCCACGGCGAGCAATCGCATCGAAATGAACAACCCCTGGCGCTGCGCCAACTATGGCACCACGGGGCTGGTGCTCATGCTCCATCGCCTGGGGAAGGCGGTGGCCACCCACTTCCAGGGCCTCAGGGAATATGACGGCGTACGCTTGATCGTGGGCGATCTTTCCGCCCCCCGGGGCGGCTGCCTGCCCACGAGGCGCGGTGCCCACTCGGGCCACACCAACGGCCTTGATGCGGATCTTGCGTTCTTAGAGGCCAAGGCCGGACGGGGCTCCAACCGCATCTTTCAGAAGCGCATGGATGCGGAACAGAACTGGTGGCTCTTGAAGGCCATGGCGGACGTAAGCCCTGTTTGCCTGCAATACATCTTTGTGGATCGCAGCCACATCAAAGCCTTGCGCCAAGTCGCAAGCGACGACCCGGCGTGGCCGCGCTTTCAACGGCTCTTGAAACACATCAGCGGCCACCGCAATCATTTCCATGTGCGCGTGGGCGTGCACCCGCGCGTAAAAGACGAGTTTCTCTGCCGCGTGCTGGCCGCACCGGCTGCGAAAACCGCAGTTACTCCGCCGACTCCGCCGGACTCTCTACAGCCTGCACCGCAGTGACGCCTTCTTCATCGGCGGCGCCGCTGCCTTCCACCGCCTCAGCGGGCGGTGGTACCACAGGGGCCTCTGCCGCAGGGAGCGGCGCGGCCACCACCGCGGGCACAACAGCCTCAGGGGGCGGCGCAACGGTCGCCGGGGGCACGATTGCCGTAGGCGGTACAATAGCCGCTTGAGCAGCCCTCTGCCTGGCGGACCGTGAACTGATGCTTTCAGCGGTGACGCCATCAGGACGGAACTGCATGATGCGCTCACCGCGGAGGAACCACCCTTCTTTGCAATTGCCATTCACATCCATCAGTTCCTCGAACGTAACTTGACCCCTAATGCGATGGCCGACGAGTAAGGCGACATCGTTCTGCTCTTCCGTGGTCAAAGGAACACCATAGCGACGTACGGCACGCTCATTATCCGGGTCGGCGGCGTCACGGTACGTGCGAACGATGTAACGGGCCACAGCCTCGCAGGCCTTGAGACGCTCGGCCTCATTGAGCACGGTGTGCTGTCGCCCACGCAAGGCCTGCGCACGAACCTCGACGGAGGTCAGCGCCAAGGCACAAGTTAAGAATGTGGCGAAACCCCTCATGTATTTAGTCCTTCGCATCATAGCCCACGCCAGCATCACTGGCGCCCTCAGCATCTCTGGCACCCTCGGCGGCCCTGCTCTCAGCGGCAACACCCTCATCGCGAGTGGGGCCCATGGCCGCGGCAAGAGCGGCATCATCCTCGATGGAGCATAATGAATGATTCCGATTGAACTTCCGTGAAACCTCGGAGTACGACTGCCGAGCGGAGCGCTCTTCAGCGACACTGACCCCAGAACCTTTGATACCGCCGAGCCCAACCACACGAACACGCTCGCGATTTGCCTGCACCCTGCGCCGACGCAAGTCATCGCGAGCATCCGAGGAACAGTTGTCACGACGCCAAACCGCCACATCAACGGGCTCATCGATGCGGGCAGGGCCAGCACTGTGGCCCCGGCGCTCGGCACTGGACTCCACCCGCTCCGGCTCTCTCATGTTCACTGGGTCTATACGATTTACTGGGCCTCGCCGTATGAGGGAGGTGCTGACCGTGCTGCCATCCTGGGCGCGGCTGCCCTGGGCACGACTGGCAACCGCTGAGCCGTGGCAGGCGCTGGTAGCCCTGGCCATGCATGAAAAGAACTCTCTACTGTTGGCGCCAAACTGCTCCCCATCAGCACTGGAGTGGAATGCCTTCTTACACTCCTCCTTTGCGCTCAGGCACTCACTCTCACTCAGAGCCTGAGCACGAGCCTCAACGGAAGAAAACGCCAAGGCACAGGCCAGCAAAGCAGTAAAACCCCTCATAGATCCCCCTTGAAATAACCTTCTCATTGTAAACCATCTACATTTATAATCATACTATTTTTGTCAGGATATATCCCATGGAAACCATTACGGTTTTAGGATGGAAAAACCCTTGCGCCCCAATGGAATATTTTATAATTCTCCCCGCGCACATATGTTGGATGGTGGTCGTAGCTCAGTTGGTTAGAGCATCGGATTGTGATTCCGAGGGTCGGGGGTTCAAGTCCCCTCG
>CAYHWW010000159.1:0-4607 GCA_964360145.1 uncultured Oligoflexia bacterium
ACCCTAGTCTGAATGCAAAATCGCCTCCGCACCTTGACGAAGCGCTTCATCCCCACTAATAACGCAGCAGGTCACAAAGGGGGTTTTGTGGGGGTTTGGGGTAAAGCCTTACTCGGGGGTCTCAAGGTCAGCCTTGCCGCGACGTTGATCACTCTGGTCTTTGCGTCCTCAGACGCCAGGGCCGGTGCCGGTGGACGCAGCACTTCGAACGGCAATCGCCGTTACGACTACACGGTCAACCGCATCAGCAGACCCCAAAGCACCAGCATCCAAGTGGACGGCTCCTGGTCGGAGCACATACGATTTATTTATAACCGCGGCGAAAACGCCTCCCATTTCCTCACCGAAGTCCTCCAACTCACTGACCCCGCCCAGGTCCGCCGCATCAAAGGGTACCGCAACCCCGCTCAAACCCGCATCACCCTCATGGCCTATGAAGTGCGGTCCAAAGAGATGGTTGACCGCATCGCGGTACTGCTGGACGCAGGCTTCAACGTTCGCGTGGTCACCGACCGTAGCACATTCCACTCCATTACAAAGCCGACAGCTGCTGAGTGGCGGCGCATGAGCGAAGAGCAGCGCAAGTATTTCCTCGCCACCTACGACACCAACCGTGACGGCTCCGTCACCAAAGAAGAGCTGGTGGCCCGCAACGCCAAGCATGTCCTTACCCGGGAGATCTGGGCCCAACTCGAACGCTTGAAGCGGGGCCGCAGCCGCCAGCTTGAGCTTGTGACGCCGCCCAATGAATGGCTCCCCCCGGACGAGCGCTTCCCCTACCCCCGCCTCACCCACTTCAAGTGGTACGCCGTGGAGTTCAAGAATCGCCAGGGGAACTGGGTACCTCAAAAGGCCATGGTGAGTAGCGCAAACCTCACGGACACCTGCCTGGACAAACGGGTGGCCCGGGATGCGGAGAACCTGCAATGCTACCTGGAGGGCCGTGCGGACTGCGCACGGGTGCGGGGCTCCCAGGGCCACGTACAGTTCGGCGCCATCCTGCAGGGGGCCGATATCCTTGAAAGCCTCTCCAACGTGCCCAATGCCTGGATTGAGCTTTTCAAAGCGGGTAAGCACTTCGACAGCCTCCCTGTTCCCGCAACACAGCGCCCCCGCATCGTATTCACGGACGCCGAGGGCCATGAGTCTATTCTTCAGGCCTTCTATTCTGAAGGCATCGCCCAGTCAGGCCCTGGCGTGGAGATCATCGATCCCATCCAGGCCGTGACGGAAATCCTCAGCCGCAGCGACATTCAACTCAAAAAAATGTTCTCCACCCAGTTCGTGGTCACCCACCCCGCCCTGTCCTGGCATTTGCGCCATCACCTGGCCCATGGCGGGCTGGAAGACTTCGGCCTCTTCGTGGATAGCGGGTTCGCCACCGAACCCTACTCCGCCATGCCCCAGATGCTCTTCGCCCCCCGCATCGACAACCGCCTCGGCGTCATGCCGGGCCGCTCCATCCAGATCGTCATGCCCTTGGCAAAAGACCTCGATTACCTCGGCAAAACCTTGGTGTATCGGGGCGACCGGGGCGTGGTGGGCGACGCCGACGGTGACAAACTCCACAGCAAAACGAGCTATTACGAGTACGTCGATGCCCACGGCGTGCGCCACTACCTCGTGGTCTGGGGCTCCGCAAACCAGAGCAACAATGCTGGCCGCCAAAATGCCGATGGCCTGTACTTGCTTGATTCCACCGACCCCGCCCTTGGCGAAGCGGTGCGACCCTACTTCGAGGCCCTCAAAAAAGACTGGCGCATGATTCCCTATGCCCAGGCCTTTCTCGAACGCCGTTTCCTCGAAACGTTCCGCCCCAGGGAAGACCTCATCAATCGTGAGTACCTCGATGAGTGGGTCGCCTACTTGAATGGCAGCGAGGAAATGCAAACCCGCACCCGCCGCAGCCGCCTCAACCGTCTGCTGCAAACCCTGGAAACCGCAGGCGCCTCCACGGTCTTCGGTGAAAATGTGTTGAAGCTCCTGCAATGGCACCAACGCTCCGCCAGCGGCGTACTCACCTGGAGTGACTGGATGCTCATCACCTTCGTGGCGAGCCCCTTCCACTACCCCCAGGCGGGTTTTGTGGCTGACCTCAAGGGTCGTTGGCTCGGTGAGAAGGCCACTACCGCCGCCCGCGGCAGTTTCACGCGCTTGCTGAGTAGCTTGGAGCGCGATGATGCCCATAACCCCTCTTCTCCTGGAGCGGTGCGCTTGCCTGACAACGATCATTATCGCGCCTGCGTGGAACACCTCACCGGTGGCTTCTACCGCAGACTGGGCATCGAGATGCCTGAGCCTGCGCGGGAGCCGGCGGACGGGGGATAAGGGGAATATATGGGGGGTTTTGGGGTGAGAAAACTGCCAGTTTCCATGCTGCTACTCAGCCTGCTCACCCCCTGGGGTGCCCAGGGCAGCAAGCCGACGTCCCAACGCTCCGAAGAAGCTTGCCAGAAAATGCTGGAGAACGGCGAGCGCCAGCGGCCCACGCCACTGGCCTCCTCCTCCCTCATCAGCATGGGGACCTTGCTCGCGAGCCGCCAGGCGCCCTACTTGGCGGCCATGTGGCGTTTGGGTGATTCCTACACCCGGGAGTTCCCCTCCGCCGGTCTCTCTCACATGTTTCACACCGCCGAAGTGGCGGCCCAAGAGATCATCGAGCGCATGGGCATCCGCGCCGTGCACCCCGGCTACGACTTCCGCGACCCCATTGCCGCCCACGCCGCCACCATGGAACTCATTTTCTCGCGGAATCCGCCGGAATACATCCGCAACGCCGTGGTGGTCCGTGATGGCGTCGTCGTCGTCATCCCCATCTTGAAACGGGTTGCCGTGCGCAGCTCTTCCACCCGGGGCCCCATGTATGAGCCCATGATCACCAAGGGCCACCAAGAGCTCACCATGGATGATCGCCTCACGGCGGCCTTCGCATCCTGGGCACTGGAGCACTGGCTGGGGGCCATGCCCGCCGAAGCCCACATCTATTTACGCCCCATGGCTGAAGTGCGGTCCCGCACCCGCATCGATCGCCGCGCCATCTTCAGCCTCACGCCCAGCGACTACACCGCCCAAGTCACCAGCATCTACGAAAATTTCATGCGCATCGCCGCTAACGAAGGGGGGGCCTTGACCGCGGTGCAGCCCTACCGCAACGGGGCCATCACCGAATCCCCCTGGGGCGCCCACGTTAAAGAATTGCTCGAGGAGCTGTCCCACCCCTCCATGATCCCGGTGCCCCCCACCGTGCGCCAGGTCGAAACCCTGTCGGCCATGGGCTACGGCACCATGACCCAGCTCGCCGCGCTGGAGATCAACTCCGAAGCGTTTTTCCGGGTGTCCCTCGCCACTGAGATTGAACCCAGTACCCTGCGCCGTTTCGTGGGCCGCGCCATCTCCAAGCACCGCGACGCAGTGCTCGTATCAGAACAATACGAAGACCCATACACCGCCGCTGGCGTAAAGCGCATCGTCCACATCGACTTCGAAGACGTCTTGGTACACCAGATCAAATCCGGCGTTTACATCTTTGGCGTCCTCATCCAAGGGCCCAAAAATGATCTGAGCCGCACGGAGCGGGCGCTCCTCCAGCGTGAGATCAGGGACCAGAAGCGCAAGGCCTCCGACGCCCAAACAACGCGCCAAACCCCCGTGCTGGAACGGGACACCACCAGTCTCACGGATACGGAGTTCCATCGCAAAAAATTCATCGTGGCGGAAAACCTCACCCAGGAGGGCGTGGATGACGCCTGGGCTCGCTTCATCCGCTTTTTGAAGAGCTACCAGCTGCTCCGCGGTCAAGACACCATCATCACCATGTACTCCAAGCACGAAATCGTGAAGTTCGAGCAGGAGTTCGATATCCTGAGGGATAATGCGGATCAGTTTACCTCTGGGCAAAAATCCTCCCGCTACTACTCAGAGCTTGAAGTGCCCTCACCCACGGCCCGGGACCCGGAGCGGACAACGCGCATCGGGCGCCTCATCCGCAACGCCGACTTCTTCAAGGACCACCGCGACATCACCCCCGGGGATGTCTTCGGGTTGATGGATAAGACCTACGACCTCCTCGATCCCATCCGGCGCCACCTCGTGTTCCCCACCTACACGAACAGCATCAAAAAAGTGCTCGATTATGCCGGCGACGAAGATGACTTCGTTCGTTATCCGCCGGGGTCCAACGGCCTGGAATCCATGGCCTGGGCTTTCCAATATTACCAGACTGGCGAATATTCCATCATTGACCGGGCGCTGATTTACAACGGCATGGACATCGACGGCAACCGCCTCATGAGCGACGTCATCCGCGAGCACGCGGGCCAGAACGTCACCCCTGCTCTCAGGTGGAACGCCCGATCCACGGCCCGCATCGATGCGGTCACCGCGGGCGTGAGAGCCAAGCGCCTCATTTCGAACCTCGATGAAAAGGCCGAACTGCTTCAGGCGATCATGGGGAAACCCGTCAGCCGCCTCAGCACAGCCAGGGTCGCCGAGCTCATGGGAATCCTGGATCGCCGGGACTACCTCAGTGAACGCCAGGATATCGGCGAAAACAGCGGCGCTGAAGACGACAATGCCCGGGCACACCTGCAGGTGATGCGCTTCCAGAT
>CAYHWW010000159.1:4707-7564 GCA_964360145.1 uncultured Oligoflexia bacterium
GCGGCGCTGAAGACGACAATGCCCGGGCACACCTGCAGGTGATGCGCTTCCAGATGGAGTCCGAGCGCCAGTCGCGACTCTACGAATTCTTCAGCCGGGAGAACCGCAAGCTTGTTAACGGCTCGGATACCGCGGCTCTCGATGCCCTGGCCCGCCTCTTCATGAAACCCGCGCAGTATTTGGTGCCCCGCCACGTCGGGCTCATCTCGCTGCTCTCCCAGGTGCGCCCCGGCTTTGCCCGTCTACGACTGACCGGCGCCAGAAGCGCGCTGGATGCCCAGCTGGCCCTGCCAGACCGGTTAGCGTCCCTCATCGAGGCTGACACCTTAGATCAATACGATGTGTTTGCATTGCCCCGCTCCGCCGAGGACGGCGAAGAGGAGCGCAAGCCCCGCCCCTCGGTGACCGTCGCTGATCTGCGCAAGCTGTGGACTGGATTGTATTACACCGCACGATTCGCGGCGCCCCGAGAAGAATAACCCCCCTCTGAAAAGGAACACTGACATGCATCATCGTCAGAAAACAAAAACCATAACCCTAAATTGCTGCATCGCAACACTTCTTTGGCTCTCAAGCGCCTTGGCCTGGGCCCTGCCCGTGCCGTCCCTCTGCTTCGACTGGGACGATAACATCATGCGCATGCACACCGTCATCGTGATTTTCCACAAGCAAACCCATGAAGAGGTCGAACTCTCCACTCACCTTTTCGCCCAGGTCAAAGACCAAGTGGGTAAAGTGGGCACGCCTTACGAAGACTATGAGTATGACTACAACGCAGTAACGGGCTCATACCGCTATTTCCGGGACCAGACTCACGTCAATCACTTCCTGGTAGATATCAAGCATCTCCTCGCCAACCACACCCCCGAGCAATGGCAAGGGCCCATGTGGGCACAGTTTGTGAGGGCGCTGTCCCACCCCGACACCGCGAGAGAAGTTCGTGTGATCACCACCCGCGGGCACACCTCCCCCTCGATGATGGAAGCATTACGCTACCTGCAAAGCCTGGGGCTCATCCGTTACTTGCCTGTGGAAGACAACCTCCACGGCGTCAATCAACCCCGCTACGATGGCATCCTCCCTCGCAATCCCGCGGACGCCAAGGCCATCCTGATGCAGCAAATCATCGATAAGCTGGATGCTGACGTCATCACCGATGAGTTCTTTGAGCTGACCAACAGCGAAGGCACTGGTCGTGCCCGCCAGCGCCTGTGGAAATATTCAGATGATGACGTGAAGTACATCACCACAGCTTTGTCCGTGCTGGGTAAAGGAGTGGCGGCAGGCCGCTGGAAGGACACGAAGATCATGATCTTCTACACAGGTCCCGCCAATACAACGCTGGCGCCAGGGGCCTATGTGCTCACAGGCAACGGCACACCGCGGCTGGCCACGGAAGCTGAGGTCCTCGAGCTGGACGAGCTTCATAACTATATTCATTGCAGGGCAGCGTTGGAGCCGAGCGGGGGGTAGAGTCGGCGAGAGCTTTTTGCCTACGGCGGTGTCGAGTTCTTCATTTTTGTAAGTACGCGGTTAAAAACAGTGGTATAATAACCACATGATTACAAGACTACTACTACCAAAATTGAAGACCGCGCCCTACTCCGTACTCCTCTTGGGTCCGAGGCAGACTGGCAAAACCACTCTGACGAAGACTGTGGGGCCCGATTTGGTCATCAACCTCGCGCACCAGGCGACCTATCTCGCTTTTTCACGTAACCCCGACGAGCTCATCCAGCGCCTAAAACCCCTGCGCCCCTCATCCACCGTGCTGCTTGATGAGGTGCAGCGCATCCCCAGCCTGCTTAACACCCTGCAAACCATCATCGACGAAGGCGGGAAAAAGGGGCATCGCTTTCTCATCACCGGCTCCAGCGCACGCAAGCTCAAGCGGGGCGAGGCCAATCTTCTCCCTGGCCGCATCTACTCTTTTGAGTTGGGCCCCTTGGTTGCGAGCGAAATTGGTCATGATGCTTTTGACGTGAGGAAGGCTCTGTCTTGGGGAACTCTACCTGGAATTTGGACGGAAGAGAGCGAGGATGCGCGCACGGAACTGCTGCGTGCCTATGCATCGACATATCTGCGGGAGGAGGTCCAGGCGGAAGCGCTCACAAAAAACATCGAAGGCTTCTCTCGGTTCCTCGCCGTAGCCGCCGCGTGCAACGGCCAGTTCTTGGATATTTCCAAACTTGCCAGCACCGCCGAAGTCCCGCGCCAAACCGCGGTCAGGTTCTTCGAAATCCTGGAAGACACCCTCATTGTGCGCCGCTGCTCGGCCTTCGCCCATTCAGAGCGACAGAAGCTCACCAAACATCCCCGGTTCTTCTTTTTCGACACGGGCGTATTGAATGGCTTGCTCGACAACTTCAGGGTCAGCGACGACCGCAAGGGCGGCCTTTTTGAAACACTGGTTTTCAATCAGATCCTCGTATCCGCATCAGCGCTACGCAAAAGCATAAAAATAAGCAGCTATCGAACTGAAAACGACGCGGAAGTTGATTTCATCGTGGAGTTGGATGGGGATACCTGGGCCATCGAAGTCAAAGCGTCACGCAATGTGGGGCGCAGCGACCTGACGGGATTCACCAGTTTTGACGCGAGCTATAAAAAGAAAAAGCGTAAAATCGTGGTCATACCAGAGGGGGTCGATCGGGGCATCGGCGACGTCGAGGTCCGGTCGCTCGTATCCTTGCTCCGCGCCATGAAGCTCGCCTGAGCCGTGCTCGCAGCAGCACCTATGGAACTATTCAGACGATGACGTGAAGTACATCACCACCGCCTTGTCTGTTCTGGGTAAAGAGATGGCGGCTGGCCGTTTGTCGATGGCCGTGGCGTATCACTCTGTGGCGCACCACTC
>CAYHWW010000160.1:0-7534 GCA_964360145.1 uncultured Oligoflexia bacterium
TGCACGGTTGCTCCTGCGCTCCGGTGAGCCCATGACGGTGACCGGAGTGCCCTTTCCCCGGGATGTTCGCGGCGCCGTATTCATGAAACGGACGGATGCCGTTTTGCAGGAATGGATTTTGGCGGTGGCAACTCCCGTGGGGACGGCAACGGTGTCGTTACGGGAGGGCGCGGGCTCTTGGCGGCATCAAGTTGATGGCGTGGGCAATCGCTTCTTCAATGACGGTTCTGGCGGCTTTACCCTGTGCACGCCCTGGGGCACGGCCTTGTCCGTGGATGCTGAAGGTTATTTGGTTGAGTGGGATAGCCGAGGCGCGGGGGTTCTGCGCCGGGAGTTCTGGGGCGAGGCTTTTGCCGGAGTGGTACCAGCGGGATTCCTTTGCCGGAGCGGTCACATCGCCGCCGCTTATTTTTCAGGGGCGGGGCGGGTGATGAAAATCCTCACCCGCGGGTATTTCGATAGTCGTGCGCCGGGGTCCAATCGCGGATTGCTGACGGCGGGTCGATTGTTCGTGGCGCATGTCGACGATGGTGTTGGTGCTTGGCAAGAGGTGCCCGTGGGTGGTGGGCCACCGGCGGCGCAGGGCATGGAAGCGCCGGTTTTATCCACAGCGGTGGATGAGGCCACGGGCGCCATTTTTGTTGAGCGCACCGGTGGTTGGTTGCGCATCGTGGATGACGGCGTCGGTGTGCGAGCCGCTGCCGTGGATGAGAGCTCGGTGCCGCTGACGTTTACCCTGCGCGCCCGCGCCCAGCGTCTGCACGGCACCGGCGGCGATCCTGTGTTAGCCGCCGCCTGGACCGGCGATGCATTGCTCACTGTGACCCGGGACGCCAGTGGCGCTGCTTTTGTATGGCGGTTGAATCATGAATAGACGTTTTGTATCAGCCGTGGATTGGTTCATTCCCCTCAAGGTGAAGCAGGACTCCGAACAGCTCTACCGCGCCCGCATTGTCGTGGGGTTCACTTTCACGTTGGTGCCCTGGGGGCCGTTCTTCACCATGGTCCATTACCTGTCCGGGGCGCCCCCCGTGGTGTACCTCGCGCCAGGGATCAGCGCCTCCGTGGCAGCCTTCGCGCCCATGACGCTTCGCATGACGTCCTCTTTGGCCCTGGCGGCGAGTCAGGTCATTGGGTCTTTAGTCATCGCATCCGGTATCGCCGCCCTGGGGACTGGGGGGAGTCAGTCCACCATTCTCTTGGTTTGGCCCGCCGTCCCCATTATGGCCGTTTATATGGCGGGCATTCCTACGGGCATCTTCTGGTCGGTTCTTTGTATGGCTGATGTGCTGGTTCTTTTCCTCCTGGAGGGCGGGTTGGCCACTATTGGCACGGGGTTCAGTCCCCCCGGACCGATCATGCTCATCAACGTGATCTTCTGTTGCCTTGTCTTGTCCCTCATCAATGAGGGGGTCAGGGCTTCCTTGTTCCGGCAGCTTCGGGAGCAACAGCAGAAGCTCATCAATGCGTCTAAGATGGCCGCCCTCGGTGAAATGTCCGGTGGCATGGCCCACGAGATCAACACCCCGTTGGCCATCATCAAACTCAATAGCGAGCTCATTCGCAATGGCATGGCGGCGGGGGAGGTCTCCAGCGCCTCCCTGGATCGACCACTAAGGTCCATTGGCACCGCGGTGGACCGCATTTCCACCATCATCTCCGGCCTCAGGTGGTTCGCTAAGGACGCCGACCAAGATCCCATCGTCCATTGCGACTTGAATCAGCTCATCGCCCGGGTCCTCGATCTTTTCCGCGAGCAATTCCGTGCCAAAGGCATCTCCATCGTAAGCAACCAGATCCCAGAAGGATTATCCGTTCCTTGTCGCGATGTTCAGATCGCCCAGGTTCTCATTAACCTTATGAACAATGCCATGGATGCAGCGGCAGCCGCGCCGGGGAAACAGGTAGAAATCAGCGTCAGATGCGAAGACACCATGGTGGTCATCACTGTGGCGGACAGCGGCTGGCCCATTCCCCAGGAAGTCCGGGCCAAGATGTTCCAGCCTTTCTTCACGACGAAGGAGGTCGGCAAGGGCACCGGCATGGGCCTCAGCATCTCCCAAGGAATCGTCGCAAGCCATGGCGGTACGCTCACGTTGGATGAAAGCAGCTCTCGCACAAAGTTCGTGCTCCGGCTCCCGCGGTAAAAGGTACGCTGTTACTTTTTGCGACTCACCGGATCAACGCCTCAATATGCCCGGGTAGCACCACCCCTGATTCTGGCATGGCCATCAGATCCCCGGCGTCGGGGATGATTTCCAGGATCTCTAACCCGTCGCCGGGGCCCAGCTCCCGGAAGCCGCGAAAGTAGGCGTCGCCGAAGCCCAGGATGTGGCCGAACTCGTGGGCGGCGACGGTTTCTTCGAGCTCGAAGGGCCCCAACACCACGGCGCGACAGGGAAGCGCATGGGTTGCGGCGGCACCGGTGGTCAGCACGGCCCCTTTGGGGAAACGGGCCACGTGGGCTGCCTCAGCCACGGCGCTGCCCGGGCGTGGCCGCGGTGTAAAATATTTCCACAGAATGCGCGCATTTACGCCATGCACGCTCCACATGCGCTCCACCGCATCTTGGAAGCGCGCCAGCCACGCCCGGTCCGTGATGTCCGTGTGCACGGTGATGATGAGGCTTTTACTGCGGCCATCACCACTGTCAGCCACCTCTTTCACCAGCGCGGGCGGGGCGCATTGCAGGCGGAAGCGGACGTGGTCAATCTCATCCCGGCCCTTGCCCTCCCGCACTAAATGAAAAAGACGTGTGCCCTCTTCGTAGTTTTTCCGGTGCGCGCTGATCTCCGCCTGCCAAAACACATTATGTTTCTCGTGGCGATCCACCAACGTAAAACCCCGCTCCAGCTGGGGCAGGTCCTGTTCCACTACGCCCTTCAGAATAGCCCGGCGATCAGCGGCGTCATCAAGACGTTTCACCGCGGCAAGCTTCTCCGAGATTTCCTCCAGGGCCTGCACTTCCCGGGCGGCATACTGGGCCGTGAGGTCCCAACTGTAGGTCATGCCGCCACTGCGGTGAGCATCATCGCCCGGGGGCCCCGGTGCCCGCGGCGTCATGAGGGGCGGGAGCACGCCGTATCCTGGTTTTTTCGCCAGGGGGGCGCCCCGCGGCGTCCGTCGCAAAAGCTCCGGCGCATGGTGCTTCAATGCCGCCCGCACCGCGTCCAGGGTCCGGCCGTAATGCCCGCGGTACTCTTTCAGTGCCACCATGCAGCGACTCCGGGCCGTAGTCGTTTTTTTTGTCGGCGCCTCAGCGGCCGCCGTCACCGTCAGGAGCAGTGCCAAAACCCAGTTCATCCAATCCCTCGTCTGTTTCCAGGTAATGCTGCAAGAGCTTCATCATCTTAGCGCCGTACACGCCGTCGATGAAGCGGTGATCCATGGTTGCAACCAGGTTGCAGATGGGGGCCACGGCGAGCTTGCCTTCTCGCACCACTGCTTCATCTTTGATGGCGCCCACCGCCAGCAGCAAGGGCACCCGGCTGTAGGGGATGAGCGGCGCAAAAGCGTAGTCCACGCCCAGGCTGCCGATATTGGTGATCATGACGCTGCCGAAGGGGTCCCGCGGCACGTGAAAGGGCGTGAGGTCGAGATTGAGGGTGTAGATGAGATAAGAAGTGAAGTCGAGCACCCACCGCATGAGGAACGGCGGCACCGAACCCATGCGTGCTTTCACCCGCTTGAACTCCGGGTCTTCGCCGGATTTCACCCTGGCATTCTGGGCCTCGACCTCCGTCATGATCTCATCAATAGTTTTTGTTTCCGCCATCTCCACCCGCACGCCGGAGAGCTCGGCGCCCTCGGCATCAACAGACGCCTGGATGAAGAGGTCCACATTGCTTCTGAGCCAGATGGTGCCGAAGCGGATGAGGCCGTTCAACTGAGGGTAGCGGTTCATCATCAACGCCACCGCCCGGCCCATCACCGCGGTGAGGGTGGGCGTGGGCACGGCGCCGCGGGCTTTCTTCATCAGCTCACGGCGCTTCTGGAATGCCGTCATGTCCAGCTTGATGATGCCATAAACCGAGGGGTCACCGCAGTCTCGCCAGGACCCCAGGGCAATGCGCCGCCACGTATTGAGGGGAGGCGCTGATCTGTAGAGAATTTTTCCCAAAATGAAGCCCTCGGTTCAGCGCTTAGAATTTATGAATGCTGCGTCCTTCAGTGTCGAGGAAGGATTCCTGCACCATTTCCGAAAGGGTCGGATGGGGGTGGATGGTATTGGCGATGTCCCGCACGCTCAACCCCGCCGCCATGGCCAGCGCCACCTCGGAGATGATGTTGCTGGCGTCATGGCCTACGATGGAGCAGCCCAGCACTTTGCCCGTGTCACGGTCGATGACCGCTTTCATCATCCCCAGGGTTTTGCCCACGCACAACGCCTGGGCGTTTTCGCGGTACTCGAACTTGCCGATGCGGATGCTTTTTTTGTTTTTGCGTGCCTGCTCTGGCGTGATGCCCACGCTCGCCATCTCGGGCACCGTGAAAATAGCGCCGGGCACAGTTTCGTAATTGGTGCGCACCTCTTCGCCGGCCATGGCCCGCACGGCGATATCCGCGTCGTACCAGGCTTTGTGGGCGAGCATGGCCCCCCCGATGACGTCGCCGGCGGCGTAGATGCCTTTGCAGCCGGTCTCCAGGCTTTCGTTGACGACGATGTGGCCTCGCTCGGTGGTCTTCACGCCCATCTCCTCAAGGCCGATGCCCTTGACGTTGGGGCGGCGCCCGATGGCAAGCAGCATCATATCGGCCTCGATGACGTGGTCCTTGCCGCCTTTATCGATGGTGATCTTGAGGCCCTTGCCGGATCGATCAATGGATTTTGTTTTTGAGTGAAGGTGGATGTTCACCTCATCCCGTTTGTAGACACCCATCATGACGTCGACGATTTCCGGGTCCATCCATGAAAGGATCTGGCCGGAGTGCTCCAGCAGGTCCACCTTGGTGCCGAATTTCGAGAAGATGCTGGCGAACTCGCAGGCCACCACGCCGCCGCCGGCGATGAGCAGGCTCTTGGGCTGCTTCTCGATGCCGATGATGTCATCAGTGGTGAGCACTTTTTTGTGATCCGCCATGAGGGGCTCGGATTCCGATGGGTGGGAGCCCGTGGCGATGAGGACATGACGGGCGGTGAGCTCCGGCGCTTTGCCCCCCTCGACGCTGATGCGGAAGAAACGCCCGGATTTCGTGCGGCCCACGAGGCGCGCCGTGCCCGAGAATGCGTTGACTCCCAGGCGGCCCATGCGGCCTTCGATCTGCAGGGACATCTGGGCGCTGATGCCGTATTGGCGTTTCATGGCCTTGGCGAAATCAAACACCACCTTGCCGATGCTGACGCCGTGCTCTTCGGAGTCTTTCAGTCGTTGCAGGTGCACCGCCGTGCCCCAGAGCGCTTTCGTGGGGATGCAGCCCTTGTTGACGCAGGCTCCGCCGATTTTATCTTTCTCGACCAATGCCACGCGGAATCCCGCCATGCGGCCTTTCATCGCGGCGACGTAACCCGCCGGCCCACCGCCAATGACGACGAGATCGAATTTCAGGGGCTTCGCGGTGGAGTTGCTCAACGTCCGTCCGTCTTGGCGAAGCGGGGGCCAAAGGTTTTCGTCGCCTCTTTTTCACCATAGGCTTTCGCGGTTTGTTCCCGCAGTTTGATGTTCCACATCTCTTGCGCTAGGAAGCGCAGGCCTTGGATGTGGTTGAAGCGCTCTTTATTGAAGCCGCCATCGAAGGTTTGAGGCTCCAGGCGACCGAGCTCGTTGTGGAGCGCTGTCAAGGCAAGGTCTATGCCCACTTCTTTGTAGAGCGCCATGTAGCGTTCGCGGGTTTCTTCTTCAGCGGGGTGAAGGGGCACGGTGAGACTCCTTTTTGCCGGGTTGATCAGCAGAATTACAAAAGATTTTGAACCCTTTCAACGGGGTTGTTAACCTATAAATAGAGTGAGGCTCTATGATTCGCACCTTCATGACCGCTGTAATCTTTGGTCTCATGGGTTATGCCGCGGGGCGCTATCAGGTCACCATTGATACGCCGGCCATCGAGAAGATCAGCTCTTTCGTGAAGGAAAAGAAAGCAGCCGTCATTGAAAAGGCCGGCGGCGAGGTGTGCATCACTTACAACCGCGGCGGCCAGAAGAAAGAAGCTTGTTTCGAGAAAGAAGAACGCTGATCCCTGGAAAAGCTTCGAGGAGCTCTTGGTGAGGGACCTCACGCCCCTCTCCAACGGGTAGATCACCAAGGACCAGTGCGCCGTAGGCCACGCGCTTCAATCGAGTCACAGGGAAGCCCAGCGTTTCCATGATGCGGCGGATTTCACGGTTTTTCCCCTCGGTGAGGCTGATTTCCACATGGGACTCCCGGGGACTCGCCTTCAAAATGGAGCAGCCCCGGGCCTGCAGAAGGTCGTCTTGATCCCTGATACCTTCGAGGGTTTTCATTGAGTCTTCCTCCGTAAAAAGCCCCCGCACGGTGACGATGTAGCGCCGGGGCACCCCCGTGGCGGGGGCAGTGAGCCAGTCGGCGAGTTTGCTGTCGTCGGTGAAGAGCAAGAGCCCCGTGGTGGCCAGGTCCAGGCGGCCCACGGTGAGCCAGCGCCGCGTTTTCACGGCGGCGGGCGAGTGGGTCCAAAATTTCGAGCGCTGGAGCACGTCGAAGACCGTGGTGCGGCCTTTTTCATCGCGGGTGGTGGTGACGCAGCCTCGGGGTTTGTGGAAGGCAAGCACCATCCCCGTGGGTGTGGCGGTGGTTAGCAGGGCCCCGTCGAGAGTGATGCGGATTTTCTCAGGCACCACCGGCGCCAGGGGGTTAGTGACGACGAGGCCATTGACTGCCAGGCGACCCGCCTTGATCCAGCTTTGGGCCTCCGTGCGTGAGGCGAGGCCCAGCTTGGAGAGTGCCCGTTCCAGCGGTACGTGTCCGGGTTTCATGCGCGCCATGGATTAGATGAAGTGCATGCCGATATAGAAGAAAGGTGCGACCTTTCCCACGCTCTGCGCCCGCCACGCCCCGTCTTGTTCTTTGCGGAAGGGGACGCTGAGGCCGCCTCCGATGAAACCATCGTCGGTCAACTTGAGCTCGATGCCCACGGAGGGGTTGAGGTAGTAGTGGGAGCGTTTCCCCAGGTGGCCCTTGCTGTGGAAAAGATTGTTGTTCTCATTGGTGTAGCTGCGAGAAGCGCCCAGGCCCACCGTGGGTGAGAGCCTCAGGCTGGGGACGCGGAGCCGCGCACTCGCCCCATAAGTGTAGGTGGTGACGCCGATGAGAGCGCCCAGTACGGTTTGCCCCACGCTGATGCCCGCTTCAACCCGGGCTAGATCCAGGAATGTGGCCTCAATGCCCACGGCCCCCAGGGAGGGGAAGGGTTCCGAGATAAGAGAGGCGGTGGCCCCGAGCCTCACCGCACCAAAGCCCGCCGCACAAGCATCGGGGGCGGTGGCGACGGCGTGGAGCAGGGCTAGCGCGAGAACGGTGCGAGCGAAGATCCTCATGGGTACATCTTAACTGAAATGGGTTAGAATCACCCCATGGCTGAA